>JANQMY010000240.1 GCA_028279895.1 Alphaproteobacteria bacterium | reverse complement strand
ATAATTGGCATCGTCCGCACCGCGGTATAAAAGATCAAACGCCAATCAGTCGCCTCGCATTAAACCGGGACAACCTGTTGAGGCTCCACAACTAGAGCGGCAGAATGGATCCATTTCACCGTCTGCCGCACTAAGTCCCGGGACCGCGTCAGGGGAGCCGATAGGCGCTGCGAAGAGATGGTGTCTCGGTATCGCACGCAAGGCGTCCGTCGCCCACCATGCGGATGATGTGGGCCAGCACTGACATAGAGGCGGCGGGGTGGAGGCGCTTGTCCACATCCGCATACATTTCTGCCACCATGTCTGAAATTTCGGATCGCCCATGACTGACCGCCTGCAAGATCTGGTTCTCCCGGTCCAGTCGATGATCGATGAAGGCCTGAACAAAGGGCTTTGGATCCTTGATTGGTGAGCCGTGGGTGGGCCAGTAGATGGCGTCGTCGCGCGTCAGCAACAGCTCAAGGCTTTTCATGTAGGCGGCCATATCGCCGTCGGGCGGACCGATGACCGATGTCGACCACCCCATGACGTGATCGCCGGAAAACAAAGCATTTTCCTCTTTCAATGCGAAGCATATGTGGTTGGAGGTGTGGCCGGGCGTGTAGACGCACTCGATCGTCCAGCCCTCGCCTTCGATGATGTCGCCATGGCGCACTTCCACGTCGGGCACGAAGTCCATATCGCCGCCTTCTTCAATGGCAACGCCTTCCAACCGTTTACCGGCCCCGTGCGGCCCGTATCCATAGGTCTTGGCGCCCGTAGCCGCTTTCAACGGTTTGGCTGCCGGGGAATGATCGTTGTGAGTGTGGGTGATGAGGATATGGCTGATCGTTTCGCCGGACAGGCTGTTTTGAAGCGCGTCGATGTGATTTTGATCCAGAGGGCCGGGGTCGATTACCGCCACCTTGCCGTGGCCCACCACATAGGTGCCGCTGCCGTTGAACGTGAACGGGCCGGGATTGTCGCAGACGATGCGCCGGATAAGCGGGCTGACCTGCTCCAAATGGCCATATTCGAACTCGATTTCTCTATTGAACGGTATGGAAACGGCCATCGGTTTTCCGCCCTTGCGTGGTTTCGACAATCCTTGTCGGTATCAGGTCTGGTCCGACCCGTCGAGTATCTTCGGTCAACGGTGCTTGACGCGCCCTATGGGCCTGTTTTGCGTTGCTGTTTTAAGCGCCGGTACCGGCTAACCGGTTCAGGAGCCGTGCGTTTTCCGATGCCGCTGACCATATTGGGTAACAGCCGGTCGATCCGGTCGATCAATATGGAGAAGGTTTTGTACCGGTAGCGCGACGTCTGGACCCAACGGCGGACGAATTTCGAATTGGCCGTCAGAATGGACAGGCCCGCCACCAGCATAATGCCGCCGAAAGCAAAGGGCGGTGGCAAGGGTGTGAAAATCGCACCCAGCACGACCAATATCCAACCGATGGTAACCAGAAATGTTCGACGCATCACGGCCCCAAAGACACACTCACCCCTCCGATATAAGACCGAAGCAGCTACAGATCAATTTATCTTGTACTTCTAACCAATCCCTGAAGGTGTTAAGCACCCGTGTTTCGCGTGTGCGGAAGCCACACAGTCGTATTGAGGAGCAGACGTCATGAAAATCTATAATTCGATGGGGCCGAACCCCAAGGTTGTCCGCATGTTCGCCGCCGAAAAGGGTCTCGATATTCCGGTGCAGGAGATCGACCTCATGGGAGGCGAAAACCGTCGTCCGCCATATACGGAGAAGGTCAATAAGTCGGGTCAGATTCCCGCACTTGAGATGGAAAACGGTACTGTGATCGCGGAAATCACGGCGATCTGCGAGTATTTGGATGAAGTTGGCGGTGGCGCTTCGCTCATCGGCGATACGGCGGAAGAGCGGGCCGAAACCCGCATGTGGGTACGCCGGGTGGACCTCAATATTGCAGAGCCGATGGCCAATGGATTTCGGTTTGCGGAAGGCCTGCAACTCTTTCAGGATCGCGTACACTGCATTCCTCAGGCCGCCGGCGACTTGAAACAGATCGCGGCGGAAAAACTCACCTGGCTAGACGGCCTTATAGAAGGCAAACAATTCATCGCCGGCGACAAGTTTACGTTGGCGGATGTGCTGCTCTTTTCGACGCTCGAGTTCTTCTCCGGCATGGGACAGCCCATTGCGGAAGAAAACAAGAATGTCCTTGCGTGGTACGACCGGGTCAAAGCGCGCCCGAGTGCGGCCGCCTAAGCATTGTGGCAAGTGTTCGAAAAGGGGCCGCCGGCCCCTTTTTGCTATCCGCCG
>JANQMY010000238.1 GCA_028279895.1 Alphaproteobacteria bacterium | reverse complement strand
GTGCCGGATTGGCGAAGACCTGTGGCGCCAAGGGGCCCATCTCGCGCGGCAGCGGGGGCTCGGGCCAGACAATCAGGGGCGACACCCGCGCATCGTGGGTGGCCGGCGTGCCGATGGAAAAGTCGGCGCCCAGGGGCTCCGCGATCTCGGTACGGAAGAATGTGCCCAGGCTTTGCCCGGTGATGCGGCGCACCACTTCCCCCGTAAGATATCCCTGGGTCAGCGCATGGTAGCCCGAGGCCGTGCCCGGTGCCCACAACGGCGCTTGCGCCGCCAGCATGCCCGTCATCTTGTCCCAATCGAAAAGATCTTCGTTGCCGATCGGCTCATCCCATACCGGCAGACCGGCCGTATGCGCCATGAAGTGAGAGACCCGCACCTGTTCTTTGCCGTTGGCGGCGAACTCGGGCCAATATTTGGCGACCGGGTCGCTGAAATCCAATTCGCCTCGGTCGGCCAGTACCAGGGCCGCCAGCGCCGTCATGGTCTTGGTGGTGGAATAGACATTGACGATGGTGTCTTCTTCCCAAGGCCGGGTGCGTTCGGCATCGGCCCACCCGCCCCACAGGTCGACGACAAACGCACCGTCTTTGATCACGGCAAAGGACGCGCCGATGTCGGGGCCCTGTACAAAGTTTTGCGTGAAGGCATCGAGACAGGCTGAGAATTTGTCGTCTAAGTGGCCGATGCCGAGAGGTATCGACTGACCGCCTTTGCCTTCGACGGTTAGGTGCACGCCGCCTTTGAGGTCGAGATCCAAAGCGCTCTCAGGCTTTTTGTCGGCTGCGAGCGCCACCCCGCTCAATCCCAGGCCCGCCCCCCATGCGGCGGCGGCGGTTCCCGTCTTCAAGAATTTGCGCCTGTTGAAATCGTGCAAGGCTCCCCTCCCGTTTGTGTGTTTGTGGCACGTGCAGCTTTTGTCTCCCTTGTCGGGAGGAACACGTCAAGAAACAGTGCCTTACCGCAGCTTCTTAATCAAACCGTCGAATAGCGGATTGGTGTCGGCAAAGACGTAGTCGGTGCCGATGGCGGCGATTTCTTCGGCGACGCCCCGGGCCCGCAGGGCGCTGATCGCGGCGATCAGCCGGTCTTCCGGGCAGTACATTTCCATGTAGGTGCCCACATTCACGCGGGCGTTTTTCGGCACGGTGCAGCCGAACTTTTTTTCGAAATCCGCCGCCAGGGCCGCCATGTCGCCTTCATACCAAAAGCGAATGAGCTTTTGCCGCCGCGCTTGGCGGGCCGCCTGCACCACGTCGAGGATCGTGCGCAGCGCTTTCTTGGCCGCCGCCGGCCAGGGCGCGGTCAACGAGGCGGCCAAATGCGCTTCACTTTTCAGGATCACACCGTCGTCTAACACCTTGAGATTATTGGCCGCCAGGGTGGCACCGGTTGAGGTGATGTCGACGATCAGCTCGGCACTGCCCGCCGCCGGCGCGCCTTCCGTGGCGCCCAAGCTTTCGACGATGCGGTAGTCCGTAACGCCCTTGTCCGCGAAGAACGCCCGGGTGAGCGCCAGATATTTGGTGCCGATGCGCAGCCGTCTTTTGTGGCGGTGGTGGAAGTCGAGCGACACGTCTTCCAGATCCGCCATGGTGCGCACATCGATCCAGGATTGAGGTACCGCCACCACCACATCGGCCTTGGCAAAGCCCAACGGCAGGATGCTTTTGATCGTGTCTTGCGGATTGGCGGCACGCTCCAGGATCAAATCTTCGCCGGTGATGCCCAAATGGGCCGCGCCCGTCTCCAACACGCCCGGAATTTCGCCCGCGGACAAAAACACAATTTCCGCATCCGGCACATGTTTAAGCGCGCCCGTATATCCCCGCGCATCGCCGTTGGACGTGACGGGAATGCCCGCATCGGCAAAGAATTTCAGACAGCCTTCCTGAATGCGGCCCTTGGACGGCAAGGCGATGGTGAGCGCGGCGGTCATGTTTTCGCTCCGCTCGCGGTCAGCAGCCGCTCCGTCCAAATGGCACAGCCGACGGCCGGCACCGGCTTAGGCGCCCCCAATTCAGTCAATAACTGGTCATAACGCCCGCCGCTGACGATGCGTTCCGTTGCGCGCGCCTTCCCCGCGCGCAGTTCGAAAACGAAGCCCGTGTAGTATTCGAAGGACCGGCCAAACTCGGTGGTCAGCGTGGCCTTTTTTACATCGACGCCGTTGTCGGTCATCAAGGCAAGCCGCTTTTCCAACTGGTCGACGGCGGTCTGCACGGATTTTGGGGCCCCTTTCAGCACACGGCGGATCTGGGACACCGCCTTTTCCGGCCGCCCGGTGATCTCTAAATAGGCATTGATTTGATCGGCCTGGGCTTGGGGCAGTAAGGCGGTCGACCGGCCTGCCGCTTGTTCCAAATAGCGCTCGGCAATCTCCGACACCGTGCGCCCCCCCACCGGCGAGATATCCGCCAAATCCAGCACGTCGCGGACCACGGCCCGCGCCTGGTCTTCGTCCATATTCCCCAAGGCCGTCAGCAAAGCGTCTTGGGCTGGCGCGTCCATGCCTGCCCCGCCCTGCCCATCGGCGACACGTTGCAACAGCGCCCGAAACGCTTCGGGCCGCCAGAATTGACGGCGCAATCGGCCGCGCCATTGGTCGCTGAGGTCGAGGCTGTCGATCAGCGCCTGAAAGACACCGAGATCGCCCATTTCCAACTCGAAGGCCTTAAGGCCCGCCGCCCGGCAGGCTTCGATGGCCAGAGCAACCACCTCCACATCGGCGACCAAACGGTCTTTGACCCCAAAACATTCGACGCCCGCCTGCATGAATTCGTTGGGCGAGTCCTTGCCCGGCGGCTGATAACGATAGGCCGTGCCGTTATAGCAAAAGCGCGCAACGCCTGTGGCCTTGGGATTACGGCGCAGGAACATCCGGCAGGTGGGAATGGTGAGATCGGGCCTAAGGCATAACTCCGCGCCGCCCGGGTCGGGAAACACATACATGCGGCGGCGTATGTCTTCCCCCGAGCGGTCGAGGAAAATGTCCGCCGGCTGAAGAACAGGGGGCTCCACCGATTGGTAATTGCTCTGCCGAAAGATGTCTTTGAGGACCGATGCCTGGCTCTCCAGGGCCGCGAGCGCCTTGGCATCATATTCGGCCACACGAAAGGTGGTCATGACACCCCCGCAGGCGTGTGCCGCGCCAGCATCTCTTTGACCTGCGCCACCAGATCGCCGCGCGCGACGGCCACCTGCGCCGGTTGACCTTTGCGCCATTCTTCCGAGGTTTCGATTTCCGCCGAAAGCTCCGCCCCCAGAATAAGATCTTTCAGGGTCACTTGGGCCGCCGCCCGTTCGTCTTCGCCTTCGATGACGACCACGGGCGCGTTGCGCTTGTCGGCATATTTGAGCTGGGCGCGCATGCCGCTGCCGCCTAAATAGAGCTCTGCGCGCACGCCCGCATTCCGCAATTCGGAAACCATCTGCTGGTAACGGCCGATATCGTCCTGGTCCATCACCAGCACGACCACCGGTCCGCGATGCGTGAAGTTTTCAAGGGCACCTCGGGCGATGAGCGCCGAGAGCAGCCGGTCCACCCCGATGGAGATTCCGGTAGCCGGCACCTGCACACCTTTAAAGCGGCTCACCAGATCGTCGTAGCGCCCGCCACCGGCGACCGACCCGAACTGCACCGCCTGCCCTTTTTCGTTGGTGACTTCGAAGGTCAGTTCCGCTTCGTATACCGGGCCGGTATAGTATTCGAGGCCGCGCACCACGCTGGGGTCGATTTCGACCGGCTGGTTGGCTTTACCGGACGCTTCCACGAACTCGGCGATCTGTTCGAGTTCGCGCACCCCGTCGAGACCCGCGGACTGATCTTTCACCAGCTCGGCCAGGCGCGCGCACACGGCCGCATTGCCGCCGCCGCCCGCTTCCACAAAGCCCATGACCAAATCGATTTGAGCCGGTTCGAGACCCGCCCCGTCCGTGTAATCGCCGGACTCGTCCAGCCGCCCCTTGCCCAACAGATCCCGGACGCCGCCGGCGCCAAGCCGGTCCAGCTTGTCGATGGCGCGCAGCACGGTCAGTCGTTTCACATAGCTGTCTTCTGCATCGACGGCGGCGCCGATGGCATCCAGCACCCCGTTGAGCACCTTGCGGTTGTTGACCCGCACTTTGAATTCATCCGGCCCCAGACCAAGTGTGGCGAGCGTCTCGGCGACCATGACGCACAGTTCGGCATCTGCCGCCATCAAGGGCGTACCCACCGTGTCCGCATCGAACTGGTAAAACTCTCGAAAGCGGCCTGGGCCGGGTTTTTCGTTGCGCCATACCGGCCCCACCTGATAGCGCCGGAAGGGCTTCGCCAGACTGTCGTATTTTTCGGCCACAAGACGGGCGAGCGGCGCGGTGAGGTCGTAGCGCAAGGCCACCCATTGCTCGTCGTCGTCCTGAAAACCGAACACGCCCCCCATGGGACGATCTTCATCGGGCAGGAATTTGCCCAGGGCCTCCACATATTCGATGGACGAGGTTTCCAGGGGGTCGAAGCCGTAATGCTCGTAAACCGTCCGGATGCGGTCGATCATGTCCAGGCGCAAGGACACATCGGCCGCGAATTGATCGCGAAAGCCGCGGGGCAGCCTAGCCTTGGGCCGAAATTTCTTCTCTTTCTTTGCCATGATCGCATCCGAATTGCGGCCCGCCGATCGAGGGGCCGCCCAATGGGCGCTCTGTCTAACCTATTGGCCGGATTGCGGCAAGCGGCCTCGACTTCTACTCAATTCGTCATGCCAAGGCGCGCATCGTGGAAAAAGAGGTCGGGGAAAAGGGGTCAGAGCCCTTTTTGGGAAAAGGGGTCAGAGCCCTTTTTTGTTCAATTCGTCGGATCGTGCAGGCGGCCTTCCCCGCCGGGCATATCCGACTTTTTGGTGGAGCCGCTTCTCAACGCCGGCAATAAAGCTTTCGCGGCCAAGCGGTGTCCCGCTATGCAGGGCTGCAGCGATGGCTGCCTCTTGCTTGGCCGCCAAACGACCCGCAAACAACGCGCGATAGGCGGCATGCCGGTCCGGCGCATTCGCCGCCAGTGCCACAAATAAGGAATGTGGCGTTATCAGCGGATCGATCTTTCCTTGGGCATTCGACCGATAACTCGACCAGCGGTAATGGGCCGGTGTGCGCACGAGCCCAGCACGAACCGGGTTCAACTCGATGTAACGCATGCAATGAAAAAGATAGGCTTCATCGTCCACCAAGCTTGCTCTAAACCGCCCTTCCCATAGAGTGCCGCTCATTCGGTAACGGCCATTTACGTAGGGGACATAGCGGCGCCCGACATATTGCATGCAGCGGCTTGGACCTTGCCTATCGTGCGGCGTCAGCAGCACGTGCACATGGTTCGTCATTAAAACGTAAGCATGGACATGGCACCGGTAGCGCTCCGCCGCCTCCCCGAGCCAGGATAGATAGGCGCGCCGATCCTCATCGTCGAAAAACACGTCGGCGCGGTTGTGGCCGCGTTGCACCACATGCAATGGAACGCCCGGCAGAATGAAACGCGGCTTGCGCGGCACCGGCTCACCTCCGCGATGCCAAAAAAAGAAAAAAGGGGTCAGAGCCCTTTTTATCCAAAAAGGTCCTCCGCCACAATAATACTAACAGTAAAAAAGGGCTCTGACCCCTTTTTTGGAGCCCTTTTTTGTCTTCACTCATCCGTGAGCAGGAATGAGCTGACCCGAGACACCAGAGCCGTTAGTTTCCGCCCATGATCAGCATCATCATCCCCACGCTCGACGAAGCCCACAACCTGCCCGCCCTGCTGGCTGCCTTGGCGGACGAGCCGACGGCCCATGAAATCATCGTGTCGGATGGCGGCAGCGGCGACGGCACGCCCGACATCGCCCGGGCGTACCACGCAACCCTGATCGAGGGGCCGCCAGCCCGGGGCGGTCAATTGCGCCGGGGCGCGGACCAAGCGCGCGGGGACATTCTTTTCTTCCTGCATGCGGACT
Organism: Alphaproteobacteria bacterium; assembly: GCA_028279895.1. Lineage (GTDB taxonomy): Bacteria > Pseudomonadota > Alphaproteobacteria > JANQMY01 > JANQMY01 > JANQMY01. The sequence continues at coordinate 752 of JANQMY010000238.1, read as the reverse complement.
GCCGGATCAACCCGGGCACGCTGGGCGCCATCGACAAGGCCCTGGCCGCTTCGCCGGATCTTATCGGCGGCAATTTCGAACTGATCTTCGACGGCAATGACGGGTTCAGCGAATGGCTCACCGGTTTTTATGCCTGGTTCCGGGCAAAGGGCCTTTACTATGGCGACAGCGGCGTCTTTATCCGCCGCGCCAATTATGATGCATTCGGCGGCATTCCCGACTGGCCGCTGATGGAAGATTTCCGTTTTACCCGGTTGATGGAACGCTACCGGCGCGCCGGTCACGGCGACACGATTTGCCTAAGCGATCCGCCGCTCGTCACCTCGTCCCGCCGGTTCAGCAACAAGTCGCCCGCCTACATCTTCTGGCATTGGTGCCTGATACATGGGCTGTACTACGCGAAGTTCCCCACGGCGCGCCTGGCGCAGTGGTACTATCACGACCGTACCAAATGGTGGACGGTGAAGTGACGCGTTAAATCCCCAGCACGCGCAACCTGTCGGGACACACACCAAAACCAAAACCCAGAGCACTTTCGCCCCTGATCAGCGGCTTAAAGCATGTCTCGTTTAATCGGATTCACTCAACATGCTTTATGTCTTTGTTTTTCGCGTGTCTTTTTACGCAAAACCGGCATCCACTTTTGCGCGACACGCTCTAGTTGTGGAGCCTCAACAGGTTGTCCCGGTTTAATGCGAGGCGACTGATTGGCGTTTGATCTTTTATACCGCGGTGCGGACGATGCCAATTAT
>JANQMY010000020.1 GCA_028279895.1 Alphaproteobacteria bacterium | reverse complement strand
CCGCCTGCGCCACCGCGTCTTTATCGCGCAAGGCGCAGCCCTTGCAATTCCAATAGGCGGCGGCGACTTCCGGGTCGATCTCCCACAGCAGCTTTTCGGCTCTCTTGATCTGCCGGGCACATTCGCCCTTGGCGTTGTTGGCGTCTACGCCTTCCGCCACAGTCACCTTGCGGCCGTCAAGCGAGGTGGTGCCCAGCCGGTTCACGGGATGGCAGACCGCGATAAGCCGGCCTTCCGCCTTGGCCAGCTTTTCCAAGTCCTTTTCGTCCAAGGCTGGGTTGCTCAACGCCCACATCAGCGCTTCGGTGGTGTGGTTCTGGGCGTAAAACACTTCTTCGATGGAGTAAACGCAGCCGGCGCAGACCAAGGCAAAGGCGGCCACTGCCAGCACTTTCGTGAACCGGTGAAAGTTAGGCATGGTCAAAACTGCTGAGCCTCTCGCCGTCTCCCGCATGCACATATTCGCCCCAGAAGATGCCGTCGACGCGTCTTGCGGCGTCGTTGATTGTCCGGCCCTCAATTAGAGAACCAAATCCCCAGCATGGATGGTGTCAGTCTCCCACGCGGGCTAGGGAGTGCCAATCAAATTTTCGAAGCTTTCGGCGGCTTTTTGCCAAGTCCAACGCTTTTGTGTCTTTAAGGCCGCGCTGTGCTGGTCTTGCCAAAGCGCATCGTCGCGCAAAAGCTGCACGGCGGCCTCGGCAAACGCGTCTTCCGTGTCGGCGACCACGCCGGTGGTGCCGGGTGTCAGCCTTTCCGGCACCGCGCCGATGGGCTGCACCACGGCGGGCACGCCCATGGCTTGGGCTTCGGCCAGGGCCAAACAGAACGTTTCCCCCGGATCGCCCCGATACAGCATCACCCGCGCCGTGGTCAGCGCCGCCACCAGGTCGCCTTTCGACACGGGCTCTTTCAGGATCACACCGTCCCCTTTGAGGGCATTGGCCCGGCCCAGCACTTCGGCCATGCGCGGCGCCTTGGCATCGCCGGCGCTGCCATAGGTGCGCTGTCCGGAAAACACATGCAGCTCCGCATCCGGCACTTGCGGATAGATGCGGTGCTGCCACAGCTCCAACAACCAATCCAGCGAACGCAGCGGATTGGAGGTGAAGATCGCATGTGGCGGGGGCGGCGGGCGGGGCGTGCCCTCCAGGAATACCGGGTCGATGCCGTAAGGAATGATCAGCCGGTCGCCGCTGGGCGCCCACCCCGGATAGGTGGAGCGGTGATAATCGCCTGAAAAGATGATGGCGGGCCGATGCCGCCACAAGGGCCACAAATAACGCGGCTTCACCAAAAATTGCGCCGGATTGTGAATCCAAAAGACCGTGCGTTTGGCCTCGGGGTAACGCCCCAACAGCATGGCGTTGCGGTTCGCCACATAAAGATCGACCGGGTCGTACACCGGATGATCCAGCGGCGCCCAATGCACTTTCTTATGTTCTAGCGGTCCGGGGCAGCGGTTGCGGATGGAGACGCGGTGTCCGCGCGCCGCCAGGGTTTCCGCCAAGCACACCAGCGCCGATTCCGCCCCGCCCAGCGGGCCGGTTTCCGGCGTGGTGCCGTCGAAGACGATGCCGTCATCCGCAATTAGTATATGTGCCATGGCCGGGTCACGAAGGGCCTTGTTCGGGGGACGCGCGCCGGGCCTTCAGCTCCTGCGCTTTGAGATAGCTTAACACCGGATAGAGCGCCGAAAACAGGGCCAGCGCCACGCCCATTCCGCCTTCTTTATAGCCCTTGCGGGCCACATAGGATTTGTAGCCGCGCGAGAAGAAGCGCCGGCAGGTCTTCCAACGGCTGGGGATCGTGCCGTGATCTACCATGTCTTCCGCCGCTTTCTGGGAATAACCGTTCAAACGCGCGAACATGTCGCTCAAATCCTGATCCACATAATGATCGATCCGGCCCGACAACTCACCCTTGGCGCCGGTAAGCGTGATGGGCGGATGTACCCGTGCCTCCCCCCACACTTTGTGGCCCTTGGCGAACAACGCATATTTGGCGGCCACCCCGTTATACGCGCCCCAGCCATGGGCGATGCGGCGTGGCCCCACATAATTGTTGAACCAGATGAGATAACAGCCGGGCGCGGCCGTTTTGATCCGCTCACGGATTTCTTCCGCGAGCGCCGGGGTGACGTGTTCGTCCGCGTCCACTTCCAAAATCCAAGGGCCTGTACAGGCCGCGATTCCGGTGTTGCGCCGGTCGTGTTCGATTTCCCAAGCGCCTTCCAGCACCCGCGCGCCGAACCGGTCGCAAACACTTTTCGATCCGTCGGTGCAGCGGTCAAGCACCACGACGATTTCGTCGGCGAAAGCAAGACCGGCCAGACAGCCGGGCAGGGCGTCTTCTTCGTTATGGGCCACCACCAAAGCCGATAGGGCGGGCGCGGGCGTCTCAGTCATCGGCGTCGCTGGGCTTGATGTCCGTAATTTGGGCGCCACGGCTCTTTGAATAGGTGATGGTATTGCCGGGCGCGACGGCGCCGCCGGAGATGATGAAGCTCATGGCTTCGTCCATGGTCCATTCGGTGGACACGATCTTGGACACCGGCACAATTTCCAGATAGCCCGAGGTGGGATTGGGCGTGGTGGGCACGTAAACGGCCGCCAGCTCCTCGCCCGTGGCCTCGTCGCGAAAAGTTCGGGTCACCAAGCCCACCGTGCGCATCTGGTCGCTGGGGAATTGGATCAGCACGATGCGCTGCACCCCATCCGGCCGTTGTTGCAGGGCGCCCATCAGCCGCCGGGTGGCCCCATAGATCGTTTGAACGAAGGGGATGCGCTCCAAAAATTGTTCCACGGCCCGAATGATGCGGGCGCCCACCACCAGCGTGGCCGCCCAGCCGAACAGATAGATGGTGAAGATCACCGTGAAAATGGCCACGGCCGATTGGAAGGTGGGGTTTTCCAGCCAGCCGATAGCGCTGGGCAAATATGGTTCGACCAGGCCGACGGTCACTTGCACGAAGGGCCTGCCGATCTGAGACATCAGTCCCAAGAGGATATTGATCACGAACCAAGTGACTGCGATCGGAATTAACGTCAGTACACCGACCAGCAGGTTCCGCTGGATATGGGCGGAAAAGGTGCGCCGCTGTTTTTTTGGTTTTTCGTCCATAAACACTGTCGTTGGGTGGAGGGGCTCGAAACCGATCAAACCTGCCCGCTCGCGGCCCCTTCTGTCCAGGTCTTTTTAGACAATGCGCTCGGCCGGCCGGGAATGCCTACTGAAGCAAACCGATGACAATGCCCATCAAGACATAGGTCACCCAAAGATGTCCGATATTAATGAAAAACAAGACCGGCTTGCGGGCTTCGAACAGAAAGAGGTTAACGTGACTGGTCAGTGCGAACCCGGCCCAGACCACCGTCCCCCACAAGATGCCGGCGCCAATGCCGGAAGCGCCCAAACCGCCCATCAGCAATGCCAGAACCACCGCCGTCAACAACATGTTGCCCGGCATTGCCGCCATGGCACGGGTCGGATTGCTTAATTCTTCCGGCGTCTTCCCCAGCGCTTGCATCCAAGGATTGGCGAACAGCACCGGCGAATACCATAAGGCGCCGATGCCCATGCCCACCACTGTGGCCGCCAAAACGGCCCAAAGGCTGATACTGGATAGATCCATGTCAGTGTCCTTTATGTCGGTGTCATATGGCTTGCTATTTGGCGGCGAGCGGATAAGGTCCACCGCCATCTACATGTGTAGGAACGCTGTAGGATGTGTTGATTTGCAACCGGTTGCAATCCTCTCCTGCAAGGCTCCCGTAACCCGCGGAAATCAGGATTATGACGCGCATTTTGATCACCAGCGCCTTACCGTACATTAACGGCATTAAGCATCTTGGAAACCTGGCGGGGTCGATGCTGCCGGCCGACGTCTATGCCCGCTTTCAGCGGCAGCGCGGTCATGAGGTGTTGCTGCTGTGCGCCACGGACGAACACGGGACGCCGGCGGAATTGGCCGCGCTGGAGGCGGGGCAATCGGTCGAGCAATATTGCGCCGAGCAACATGAGGTTCAAAAGGAAATCGGCGAACGCTTCGGCCTGAGCTGGGACCATTGGGGGCGGTCGTCGAACCCGCAAAACCACGAACTCACCCAGCATTTTGCCGACAAGCTGGCGGAAAACGGTTTCATCGAGGAAAAGGTCATCGCCCAGGTCTATTCGATCGATGACGGACGGTTCCTGCCCGATCGCTATATCGAAGGGACGTGCCCCCATTGCGGGTACGAGCGGGCGCGGGGCGATCAATGCGAGAACTGCACGCGGGTGCTCGATCCGACGGACTTGCTGAACGCCCGGTCTGCCGTATCCGGATCATCGAACTTGGAAGTCCGGGAAAGCAGGCACCTTTATCTCAAGCAATCGGCTTTGGTGGATGAATTGCGGGCGTGGATCGACAGCCGGCAAGACTGGCCGCATCTGGTGTCGTCCATTGCCTATAAGTGGCTCGATGAAGGCCTGCAGGACCGGGGCAT
>JANQMY010000175.1 GCA_028279895.1 Alphaproteobacteria bacterium | reverse complement strand
GATAGGTGGTGGTTGAGGCCGCCGATCAATGCCGGTACCAAACGCGTCAATTGCTCTGCTTTAAAGGACGGGTTGGCTGCATGCCGTTGCAGCCGCCATTGTTCGCCTTCCGCCGTGAACAGCCCCTCCCCCAGCGACGGTTTGAGAAAGCGCTGCTGCATGGGCGATTTGGGATAATTGTCGATCCGCTCCATCAGAACGTGGCGAATTCCGTCCGGGTCGCTCAAGAAAAGGATGTCGGCCAGGGGCGATTTTTTGAGCACCATCGGCTCAACAAAGGTTTCGCGGGTCCATATGGAAAGCAGGGAATCCTGCAAGGAGCGGTACAGCGTGATCGGCGACGTCCAATGATCGTCAGGCTCGAAACGCGCTGGCGTCTTTGGATCCACCGGAGGCTGAAATGAGGTTTCCTCTAGACTCATACCACAATGGTAAGAATCTCCGCCGCTCTTGGCAACCGTAAATTGTAAAACCAATCGGTTGGCGTCGGTTAGATGAACCGCGTGATCCTCAGCGTTACAAAATCGTCCTCGGCAAGTGAGGTTTCGAATTCGCGCGGATCAAAGCCGAGGAGGAAACGCGCCTCCACCTCTATTTTCCAATCACTGCCGACGCGGCGCTCCGCTTCGGCCGACAGGAAGGTGGAGCCGTCTTCTGCATCCACGATCGCTCCCACCAAGAGCGCTGTGTCTTGGATGTCGTTGAGGGTCAATCGTGCGCCGGCAAAGACGTCGTTATTCTGGAATATGGGTGGGGCGCGGGCTTCATTTCGGCCGTCATACAAATACTCCGCCAACAAGCCGAGATCGGCCGCCGTTCCGAAGACTTGATACAGCGTATGCTCCAAACCCGCGACCACGGCGGCGAAGCGGCGCCCTTGCCCGCCGCGTGTCATGGCTTCCAACTTCCAGAGTGTGGCATCCTGCGTGAATTGCAAATCGACGCTGGATTGGTCAATCTGATCGTAAACCGGCAGCAGCACCACATTTGTCGGGCTTACGAACACCGGAGTGAATCGCGGTTCGCGACTTGTTCCGTGGAAGTGAGCCACTCCCACGTCCCAGGGACCTAAACTGTCAGACCAGCGCACGGCAAAACTCTGCGTCCACTGCTCCGCCGGTGACTCAAAAACGGATTGGTCCGCAATGATGGGAAAGGGACCTCGCAGCCTTGCGCTGGCATCCGGGAATGTGCGTTCGCGGAAATAGGGCAGATAGAAAAAATCCAAAGTGCCGATGCCGGTGTTCCAGGTCAGATTCACCATGGGCTGACCCAGCTTGTCTTCTCCGTCAATGTCTTCGACCGTGTCATCCTGATTGATGATGTCGACGAGATGCCGGGATTCCGTCACCCCCCAGAAAACTTTGCTAATGCCGGCAATTACGGACCAACTGCTGCCATCGTGAAACAGGCTCGCTTCCCGGATATCCGCATGGGTCCGCTTCTCGTCATCCAGGTCCGCCCGGGCAAACCCCTCGAAAGCGACCATCGTGTCGCCGTCATTCCACTGATAAATGAATTCCGGCCGCAAAAATGCAGAGGGAGAGAAGTTGGTGTTTTCTTGGTCTGCGAAGGCAGGTTCAAACGGAAAGGCACGCACTTCAGCGCCAAGCTCGACCGAATAGTCAACCCGCGCCTCAGCGGTGTTGGCGGCCAGCCCAAGCCCCGCGGCGAAGAAAAAGGCCGCGAGGGCTTTTTTCCAGGTGCCATTCATGTCCGATCCCACCCCAATAACTGGAAAGGATTTTCAATCTTTCCCGGTGGTTTGCTTAGCAGGGTGCGGAATGGCAGGCAAACACATGGCGGGCAGCCATGCTTTGGCCGAGACCAAGGGATTACGCATACATTCTCTTAGAGAGTCGGCACACGGATTTAGAATAAAAAAGAAAAATTTCTCTCTTAATGTGAATTCTCAGCTTGGAGATTTAGAGGAAGTTGGTGCTCTAAGCCGTTTCAACTGAATGCAAAACTGTTTTCTTTGCCTGACGTGACAAAAACCCATCCGAATACCGGTCGAGGCGGAGCGTCAGACAGAAGGCGGAACCGCCGCTTCTCCAAAATTCGGTCAGCGGCACGGTGTGCACTTGGTAGCCCCGTTCCGTGAGGTGGCCACGCAGCTGGTTGCTGCAAGGTGCCATAATGATGTCCCGTTCAATGTTCACCGCATTGACGCACAGATTGGCCGCGTCTTCAGCCGACACCGCGATCAGGTTATCCGGATTGCCAACGTGATCCTGGATCTGCCCGACACTGGCCGGTGAAAATGCTTCGGGGTAGTAGACCATCTCGCCACCGGTCAGTGGGGCCATGCTGACGTCTAAATGATAATACTGGGCCGTTTGCAGTTTCACCGGCACTACCGGCTTCCCGAAGAAGTCGCGCACATAGTCCGCAGCGCCCATATCCGAGCGTGGTCCGTACCCGGCCCAGAACATTTGACGCGCCGGATCCCATACGCAATCGCCGGCCCCCTCTTGATGGATGGCTTGCGGCAGTGAGGCGATCTCACTTACCAATCCGCGAGACTGCAACATTTCAAAGAAGGCTCGGAAGTAAGGCTCCTCCGCTTGCCGTTCCTTGTGCTTGAACCGAGCCAGCAAAACCTTTTGGTCCAACACCACGGCTGCATTGGCCGTAAAGACCAGGTCGGGAACGCCCGCATGAGGTTGCAGAAGCTCTAGCCGTACGCCGAGGCGCGCCAGCGTATCGGTGAGCTTGTTCCACTGTTGCACGGCGTGCTCATGATAGGCGGTCGCGTCGATTTCCCACCGGCTCGGTTCCATGAACGGATTGATGCTGTAAGCCACTTCGAAAAAATGGGGCGGGCACACGGCAATATGGGCACGCGGGGTCATGGCATGACCGGGTTTCACATGAACAGACATTAGGCCAACTCCATTTCTGGCTTGGAAATGGGGGCTTTGCTGTTTTTGGCTGGGCGATAACGGTCCAAAATGGTGGCGATTTTTTCCAACGCCCAATCGATTTCATCCGCGCCGATGATCAGGGGCGGCGCAAAGC
>JANQMY010000162.1 GCA_028279895.1 Alphaproteobacteria bacterium | reverse complement strand
CCTTTGCGGCCTCATCGCGTGTTGCGAAGAATCGCAGGTTTTCCGGCCGGGCCGGCCGGGCGGCGCAGGTGGGGCGGCAGTAAACACCGGTCGTAATGACCGCATAGACAAACCGGCCGTCATAGTTGCGGTCGCGGTTTTTGATCGCCGCGCGCATTTCGCTTTCCGGTATGTTGAGTGACAACGTAGACATGATGTGACCTTTCTTCTCACGTTTTCACTCAAGGTAGCGATAGGGTAACCCCTCTACGCTCCGATTTTTGCGGTGTATTTGAGAAAACCTCTCGGCGGATTTGCTTATAGCATGGTCGCCAAGCCTTTCGCTCTCGATGTCGCCCCGGATGCGTCGCGGCATGAAATGACGCGATGCTGATCCGGGGTCTACAGTCCGGCTTTTCGACGGTTGCTTAGGTTCCGGATCTACGCCGCACCATCAAAGATGCTGCAGCGTGTCCGGGACGACGCTTGGAGGATCAATCCGCCCGCACCAGCTTGAAATTCTCGCGCTTGACGCGGCGGTCGATCTTCAGCTCACGGAACGCCGTGCCGCCGATGGCGTCGAGTAAATCATCGGCCACCGCTTTGTCCGCCCCGCTTAGCGAATGATAGTCGTCATAGGGTTTCTGCAGCATCCAAATGTTGAATGGCACGACGATGCGTTCGCCGGTGCAGCCTTCCACGGTAAACTTATGCATGCCGATGGCGCGCGGGATTTCACGGTCATCGTTCTGTTCCGCCCATTCTCCGTAAAGCCGTACAGTGTTCTCCAGCACCGGCATTTGCTCGCGCATCATGCGCCGCAGCACGGGCAGCAGCGTCTCCGGCACCTCGTCGTCGGGCAGAAAGTTGCCTTTGCCCGGCTCGGGCACGAATTCCGTGCGCTCCACCCATTTGGCCACCTCCGGCGCCAAGCGCTTCATGATCTCGCCCGAAGCCGGGTCCCGGTAATTATGCGCATACAGAGGACCGATCAGCCCGTAATCGCCGATCGACGGGCGGGATCCAAACAGATAGTCGTGCTTTGCGAAATGCGCATTCAGGTCCGCCAGCAGCCCTTCGTAGGATTTTTCGATGCCGGGAACGGTGCCTTCATTGATGCCCAGGAACGGCACCACGCCTTCGAAATTCTTGGCGCGCTTTTCCCCTTCGGTCATTTTTTCTTCGCGGCTTGCGTCGGGGATCATGTTGGCGCCGAAATTCTCGATGGCCCAGTCCCGGTTGTAGTTCCAACGGTAATGCATGGCCGGGATGACCAGCCATTCGTCCCCATAGACTTCCAGCAACTTGGCGGCGAGCGATTGTTTCGGCGTGGACGGAAAGACTGAGGGCTCCGGATATTTCGCCTCGAAGTAATCGATCATGTCCGACGTGTCCTGCAGGGTTTCGTCGTCCGGCGTGACGATCACCGGAATGACCGGCCAGCCCACGCGCGGTAGAATGACCTCCGAAAAAACCTCTTGCCCGCTGCGGATTTCCTCGAAGGGAATTTGCTTCCAGCGCAGATAGGGGCGGATTTTGCCCGTGTAATAGGACATCTCCACGCCATAAAGCTTGTACGGGGTGGTCATGAGGGGCCTCCGGTCGCGCGGTTCGTATGAGGGTGTGTTGTCGCCCGCGCCGCGCGGGCGATCAAGTAAAGTGTTTGTTGTGGTGACCTATCAGCGAGACACTACGTTGAACGTCCACCAACCGTCGGGGCGGGGGGCGTTCTTGTCGGGCGCGTCGATTTTCTCAAGGCGCGCGCGCCAGACTTCGTCTTTGAGCGCCGGGTCTTCGATCCGCGTGAAGGTCACGGGATAGACTTTGCCGGCCATGCGAATGCGCATTTGCGGGCGTTCCAGGGCGATGCCCGACCACACTTTGTTGGCACAGGCCGAGCAGCTCACATAGAGTTGGCCGCCATAGGCCATGCAATTCACGTTGATGGAATAGGTATAGGTGCCCGGCACTTCCACCTGGCACAAGGGCACTTGTGCGCGGTCATTGGCGATGGACCAATCGTCCACCGGGTCGTCGATCACCGGCCCGGATAAAGGACCGCCGGGGATCACTTCGCATGGACAGACGATGTAATGGGTGTAGGCCGCTCCTGCCCCCACAAGGATCAGGATCAACAGCAAAACGCGCAGCATGGCTCCCCCCATAAGCGTTACAATACGGGGTGAAGCCTAGCGTTCGCAGCCGGCCCCCCGCAAGAACTAGATTGTGACTATTCGATTTCAGTGGAGAACCGGACGTCATCGTTCTTCAGACCGTCCAGCACCACTTGGACACCGCCGGAGCGCATCATCCATTCCAGCCGGTGGTCGCGGTATTCGCGCTTGAAAAGGCCTTGGCCCACAAATTTGCTTACCTGTTCCATGCCCGCAACCGCGGCGGTAGCCTCGGCCGAGGTGCGTTCAACCGCCGGCCGCTCGATCACATTGACATGCCAGGCCGCCAGGGCGGAGCCCGGTTCCGGCGCCAGGTCGAAGCCGATAGACGCATTGAGATAGGGGATCACCGCCAAATCGCCGAAACCGAATGCGTCGCCGTTAAACCACACATCGTCGCCCAATTGGCGGGTCAGCCAGGCCTGCAGCTTTCGCGTCTGCTCGGCGGCGCGGGCGCGCAACGCGTCGGCGCAGGTGCCGTGTCCGCGCTTGAAGTATTTCACTTCGCCCAGGCCCCAATTGATCGCTTCATATTGAGTGTCCAACACTTCTTGCAGCGTGCGCACCTTGGCGCGGCGCGCCGGGTCTGCCGGCATGAGGGTGGGGGCCGGCCATTTGTCCTCGATGTAATCGAGGATCACTTTGGAATCGAACAAGCGCACATCGCCGTCGATCAGCACCGGCACTTCGCCGCGGGGGCTTGCGCTCGCGAAGTCGCCCGACACCTCGCCCGTGCCCAGCGCTGTGGGCAGTTCCAGCTTGAAAGGAATGTCCTTTTCGCGCAGTGCGATCTTCACTTTCTGTGCGTAAGGCGAGAGCGGGTGTTCATAAAGGGTCAGCTTGTCGGCCATGGGGCGTCTTTCGTGTGAGATGCGGCCTGTTTGATAAGCGGAATCCGCAGTTCTGTGAAGCGTATCGGCGCGGGGTCTGCCAAAGCCGGGGGAATTGCGCTACATAGGTGCGACCTCAACTTGGCGCCGCCCTGTATGTCTCAGAGTTCTCCCCTCGAACAAGCTGCTGAAAGCATCGATGCCGCCGCGCAGGCCGCCAGCCGGGCGTTGACCAATCCGTGGCTGCGCTATGCCACCGCTTTGCTGTTCGGCTTGCTGGCCTCTCTATCGGTGGCGCCGATGCATCTTTCGGCGGTACTGCTGATCAGCCTGTCCGCGCTTGTGCTGTTGATCGACGCGAGCAAAAGCGCCAAACGGCCTCTGTTGGATGCGGCGCTTCTGGGGTGGCTGTTCGGCTTGGGCATGTGCCTGCCGAGCTACACCTGGATTGCCAATCCGTTCTATGTGGAGGCGGAAAAATATGCCTTCCTCGCGCCCGTCGCCGTGATCGGCATGGCCGCGGGGATGGCGCTTTTCATCGCCTTCAGCGTCACGCTGGCCGCCCGGTTTTGGACCAACAATTGGTCCCGCGTGCTGGTGTTGGCAGCGGCCTGGTCGGCGGGCGAGCTGTTGCGTGGCTATATCCTCACCGGGTTCCCCTGGAATTTGATCGTTTATGCTTGGGCGGACGGCTTGGCGGTGGTGCAGGGTGCGAGCATTTTGGGCCCCTACGGGTTGGGACTGGTGCTGGTGGCCTTGTGTGCACTGCCGGCGATTGCATTTCGGCCGCGTGCGGACGGCCGCCCGATACCGCCGGCTATCCGACTCGTCGACCGCGTTCCTGCGCGGGTGCTCATGGCCTGCATTGGCGGTTTTCTTCTGGTGTATGGATTTGGTGCAGTGCGCCTTGCCCTCGCCACGCCGGACGCGGAAGCAAATCCGACCGTCGTGCGATTGATCAACCCCAATGTGGAACAGCGGCTGAAGTTTCTGCCCAATGGCGAAACGCGACTGTTCGAGCAAGCGCTCGGTCTCGGGCAAACCCCGGCGGACAGCAGCGTCGATCTAATCGTCTGGCCGGAAGCCACCACCTCGTTCGATCTGTCGGCAAGCGCACTGGCCCAGCAATATATCGGCGATATGCTGGGCGAACATCAACTTTTGCTGGCGGGGTCGTCCCGGGTGGCGTTCGACCCCTCTGCGGGGCGTCTGTTTCACAACTCGCTGCAGGTCTACGACACGACCGGTGCGCTCACGCACATTTATGACAAGTCGCATCTGGTGCCGTTCGGCGAATATGTACCGATCAAATGGTTCTTCAACACCATCGGTTTCGAACAGCTCACCCGCGCCCGCGGCGCGTTGACGCCGGGCGGCGGGCTGGACACGGTGCAGCCTGACGGGGCGCCCAGCTTTTCGCCGCTGATCTGTTACGAGGCGATCTTTCCTGGCCATGTGGTGGGCGGCGAACGGCCGGATTTTTTGTTGAACGTGTCCGATGACAGTTGGTTCGGCAAGGCTTGGGGGCCGCGCCAGCATTTCGTGTCGGCGCGAATGCGCACGGTGGAAGAAGGCCTGCCCATGGTGCGCTCGGCCAATCAAGGTGTCAGCGCGGTGATCGACCCGTACGGTCGTATCGTCCGCCATCTTGATCCGTACAAGGAAGGGGCTATCGAAGCGGGCTTGCCTCCGCCTTTGTCGCCCACCGTATATGCCGTGCTGGGGGACTGGATGTCGTTGATTGTGTTGCTTTTGGCGGCAGGGATTGCCTGGCGGTTTCGGTATTGATGTCTTGCCCGGCCGCGTATGGGCGATAGAAGAGTGTCTGAAAACTTTATAATCCATTCCATCCTTGTCACCCCGCACTTGATGCGGGGTCCATAGCCACCGTCCTATCGTCACTAAGCACAGGGTTTATGGGCCCCTGCTTTTGCAGGGGCGACAGCCAGAGCGGGGGACGGTGAAATAGAATCAATTCTGTTTGCGGTCCGTCGGTCCGATCCGCCAGGAGAA
>JANQMY010000136.1 GCA_028279895.1 Alphaproteobacteria bacterium | reverse complement strand
AAGACCGGCTGCCCCACCGTGGTTTTGCTTTTCTCGGGCCAGCCTGCGACGGTTGCAAAGGTCGCCGCATCGGTGGACACCAGGTCCACCATGAGACGGTAGGCAGATCCATTCTCAGGCTGAAGCACATGCGCCCGCTCGACCTTCACCGGCCCTTCCATATCCAGAACGATGCGTGAGTTTCCCGGGCGAAAGAGACCATAGCGATAACCGCGAATCTGGCCTTTACCCAACAGCTCTTCACCAGGCGCTAGATCCCAGCTCACCTCGGGCAGGTCGATGACAACCCGATAGGGATCGGCAAGCAAAAACACCGAATAATCAACGTTTTGCGTGATCTCTATGACAAACCGGGTTGCACCGGAATGGGCCCCCAGCCGCACATCCACAACCTCTGCGGCCGGCTCTGCGGAAAGCTCTCGAGACTGACCCACCAGCACGAGTGCCAGTGCGACGGCGGCGAAGAGGAACGCGTTCAGGACGGTACGGATCATCGAAACTATGATTTGGAGCGGACTGAAAGAAAGATGTGCGGGAAATTGTTTACCATTTGGTTACCCATTTCGCCGACTGGGCAATTAATCGCGCCTTAATCATAATCGCAGACCTTAAGTGACCTGGGCCGGATTCCCCAAGGATACGGCGGTTATTCTGACTTTAACAGTCATCTCCCCCGACACCCGGGAAAACGTGATTGTCTCATGCCGCCGGCTCAGCATATCATAGCGTCGATTGAATCGAGCAATCGATATCTCTCACGCTAGAGCGCATTTGCGGCTCAAGACGTTAGATGCGCGCTAACAGAAGATTTCTCGGCCTTCGGCCAGCTCGTCATGCAGGCAAACTTGATTGTCGGCGTGTCGTCCATCATGTAACGGATGAGATGGGTTGAAGACCGGAAGATGCCCAACGTCGGCTGCCCCGCAACAGGAGCGCTAGAGGTTGGGCGCGCATCCTCGGAGATGCGCCGGCCAATTCCGGCCAACTGACTCAATCGCTGGCGTGAAATGCCGGCACCAAATTTGTTTAATGACTGACCCAACGAGCCCAATTCGCCCCCAACTCGCCGCAGTCCTCCGGCAAACGCCGCGACCGGCTCGGGCGAATTGCACGCCCTTTGTCGATCCATCGACATTGGTTCGCGCGCCGAACAAGGGCTCCCAATTGATCGGCATCCGCCTTCAGCGATCCCAAGCCACCACACGTTCCGCGTATGGTCGCGTTTGGCGCGCATGGCCGAGATGCCGCGGAGAATTTTTTAATGGGAAACAAAATGCTAATCGATGCGGCCCACCTCGAAGAAACGAGGGTGGTCGTATGTCATGGGAACCGCGTAGAGGAATTTGATTTTGAAGCCGCGGCGAAGCAACAGCTTCGCGGCAACATTTACCTGGCGAAAGTTACGCGCGTAGAGCCGTCACTGCAGGCGGCATTTGTCGACTATGGCGGAAACCGCCATGGCTTTCTGGCCTTCAACGAAATCCATCCTGATTATTACCAGATTCCGGTTTCCGACCGGGAAGCTCTCATTGCCGAACAGCAAGCCGAGACCAGCCGTGCGGCCGAGCAGGACGAACTCGACGACCCCCATATTGCCGATGAAGACGAGGAGTTCGATGAGCAGGCGGACGACGAGGACGATGCGGCCATCGACCTTTCAGCGGAAGAATCTGAAGATGACAATGAGTCGTTAGAGGCTGACTCATCCGAAGAAAGCGACGAGGCCCAGGGTGCCGAAGAAGAGGCATCCCTCGCGGTCCAATCTGATGAACCTTCGCCAGACGCCGACGGCGAGATGGATAGTGACACCGGCAACGCTAGCGTCCAAACCGAGAGCGTCGCTTCGGACGAAATGGACGCGCCGGCCGACGAAGCCGATGCGGACCCGGACATCGCCGCCGATGCCGACACCTCCGACGCGGCTGCCCCGGAAGGCGAGGACATCACTGCCTCTGAGTCATCGGAAGACGAGTCCGGTGAGGCCCCCGACGATGAGACGGCGGAGACCCGCCTCACGGAAGAAACCGGCCTAACTGTGGAGACAAAGTCTAGTGATGAAATAGCCGACACGGAACCATCGAAGCCGTCCGCCAAGAAAGAACGCTCTTCTAGCCGCCGCTCGTCCCGTCCGCGCCGCCGGCCCTACAAGATCCAAGAGGTCATCAAGCGCCGTCAGATCCTGCTGGTGCAAGTGGTAAAAGAAGAACGCGGCAACAAGGGCGCTGCGCTGACCACCTACCTGTCTCTGGCGGGCCGCTACTGCGTTTTGATGCCGAATACGGCACGCGGCGGCGGCATCTCGCGCAAGATCACCAACGCCCGCGACCGTAAGCGCCTCAAAGGCATCGCCAACGAGTTAGAAATTCCCCAAGGCATGGGTCTTATCATTCGGACCGCCGGTGCAAACCGCACCAAGTCCGAAATTCGCCGGGATTTCGACTATCTCATGCGCCTTTGGGAAAACGTCCGTGACCTGACTTTACAGTCGACGGCGCCCACCCTGGTGCACGAGGAAGGTAGCTTGGTTCGGCGTTCCATTCGCGATCTTTACTCCAAAGAAATAGAATCGATCTTGGTGGAAGGCGAAGACGGCTACAAAGAAGCGAAGAGCTTCATGCGCATGTTGATGCCGAGCCACGCCAAGAACGTCAAACGCTACAAAGATCGCGTACCGTTGTTCCAACGTTTCCAAGTTGAGCAACAGCTCGATTCCATGTTCAGCCCCACAGTCGAACTTCCGTCGGGCGGCTACATTGTCATCAATCCAACGGAAGCGCTGGTGTCCATCGACGTGAACTCGGGCAGAGCAACCCGCGAACACAACATTGAAGATACGGCGCTTAAAACCAATCTGGAAGCGGCGGAAGAAGTTGCGCGTCAACTCCGGCTTCGGGACATGGCTGGCCTCATCGTGATCGACTTCATCGACATGGAGGACAATCGCAACAACCGTGCCGTTGAAAAGAAACTAAAGGAATGCCTGCGATCGGATCGCGCGCGCATCCAAGTCGGCCGCATCAGCATGTTTGGATTGCTTGAGATGTCGCGTCAGCGCATGCGGGCCGGCGTGCTTGAGGGCAGCACCACCACATGCCCTCATTGCGAAGGATCAGGCCTCATTCGATCGACGGAATCGACCGCGCTCTATTTCCTCCGGGCAATCGAAGAAGAGTGCCTAAAGAAAACACCCGCGGTAATGACCGTCAAAGTTCCCTTCGCTGTCGCAAACTATATCGTCAATCAGAAACGCGAGGATCTATTGGCGATGGAGGAACGTTACGGTTTCTCGTGCTTCATTGAAGGCGATGGCTCTCTGACGGGCACGGATCACACCATCGAGCGCGAGGGCACCGCGCCGCGCCGGACCAACGGCCGCGCCGATGAGATAGCCGAAGACGCCGAGGAGCAGATCAAGGCCGAGGAACAGGTCCAAGCGTCGGACGACGAAGAGGATCAGGAGCGCAACGGCAAGAAACGCCGGCGCCGGCGTCGCCGCAGAGGCAAAAAGGAATCGGACCACACGACGGAAGCGGACGCAGCGGCCGACAGCGACGAGGAATCGAATGCGGAAGTCTCGGCTGCCGCGGAAGACGATGCCGAGGATGACGAAGAGCGTCCAAAAAAGCGTCGCCGCCGCGGCAAGCGCGGGGGCCGGCGCAATCGATCCCGTAGCCGCGACCAGGAAGCACCCGACGCGTCATCCGACGAGCAGGATCAAACCGAATCGTCGGGCGACGAGTCATCTTCAGGTCCGATTACCGTTCCCATCACCACGCCGGCCGATTTCTCGTTTTACGGCCCTGCCGATGACGGCGAAGAAGACGAACAGGCGCCCCCACCCTCTACTGAGGTAAATGGCCGCGCAGAAACTGAAACCGCACCGGCGCTCGAACTGTCCTCCGACGAGGAAGAACAGCCCGACCCGGAGGAGACCGAGCCACCGGTGACTGATGATCCGGACACGACAGATCTGCCGGCCGCATCAGACCCAGGAGATGACGCAATCGCCGGCGCGGAAAACGCAGACGAAGTCGGAACGCAGCCTGACGAAACACCCATCGTTCAAGAAGTTGCTGCCGTTACGGAAAACAAGCCCCGCCGCCGCGGCTGGTGGCAGCGACGCGAGTAGCAATGGGCACAATGGCGTTCTAAAGCGCGATCAGGTTAAGTATGCCCTCCGGCTCGACCGGAGGGTGGAATCCGGTTCACCGTCCGCCGCTCTGGTTGATGCCGGCCAGGTAAGTTTTTAATCGCGCGCCGGCTTCAACAATATCTTCCTGCGCACCGCAAAATGAAAAACGCACAAACCGGCTACCGTCCTGCGGGTCGAAGTCGGCACCGGGTGCAATCGCCACACCCGTGTCGTTCAGCACTTGATGACAGAAGTCCAGCGTTTCGTTAGTAAGATGCCGGACGTCCGCATACAGATAAAATGCCCCATCCGGCGGTGCAATATTTGTCACACCGCTTCGTTTGAGGTCGCGCAACAGGATTGCGCGATTTTCCGCATATCGCGTCACATTGGTATCAAGTTCTTCGCGCGCGTCAAAGGCCGCCAAAGCGGCGACTTGACTAAGCGCGCTCGGACAGATGAACAGATTCTGAGACAAGCGCTCGAATGTACGCACAAATCGCTCCGGAACCACCAGCCATCCAACCCGCCACCCGGTCATCGAAAAATATTTCGAAAAGCTGTTTACGACGATCGCATCGTCGGAATACTCAAGCGCTGTATGGGCCGGCTCGCCATAGGTGATACCGTGATAAATCTCATCTGAGACGAGCCGCAGGCCCCGGTCTTCGCAATAGCCCGCCAAAGTCTCCAATTCGGCCGCCCGCAACATGGTCCCCGTCGGATTTGCCGGGCTGGCAACAAGCAGCCCATCCAGCGCGCCGATCGCCTCAAGGTGTTCCACAGTCGGTTGAAAACGGCTGCTTGCGTCCGTCGCAATTTCTTGGCGTTTCAGGTCAAGCGCGTCGAGAATGTTGCGGTAAGCGGGATAGGCTGGGCAACCGAGGGCCACGGTATCGCCCGTATCGAACAGCGCCAAGAAGGCCATAATGAAGCCGCCGGAGGCGCCGGCCGTGACCACAACGCGCGTGGGGTCCAAATCAACGCCATAGGTCTCTCCATAATGAAGTGCAATCCGCTCTCGAAGGGCATCATTGCCCAGCGCAACGGTGTACCCCAATGCATCCGAGTCGAGTGCAGCCCGTGCAGCGTCAAGCGCTGCGGCCGGTGCCGCGGTGCCGGGTTGTCCCACTTCCAGGTGGATGACATCTCCTTCGCGGGCTGCGCGCTCATTGGCGGCACGCAGCATGTCCATCGCAATGAAGGAGCTGATTTGGCTACGGCGTGAAAGGGTCAAAAGAAATCCAATACACCGCCGGATGATTTGCCGCCTTGGGCCGTCAGGCCATAAGCGTGCGGGTCTGCGCTCACTTCGCACGATCTCTCGCGATCCGGCCAGCCGTCGCTGCAGTAAAAGGCGTTGACGGTATCGGTCGGCGAAGATGGGATTGGTGAAATCACCTCGGCTAAGTCTGCACGCTTCTTGGCACCCAACCGCCCGGC
>JANQMY010000097.1 GCA_028279895.1 Alphaproteobacteria bacterium | reverse complement strand
CTATCCCGCTAACACACGGATAGCGGGGGCGCTACTCCCCCGGGCCAAGACCCGGGGTGCCATGCGCGCGGATGGATTCCGGTCTTCGAGCATTCGCTCGAAACCGGAATGACAGTGAAGTGGTCTTTCACCCCACCCGCTCCGCAATGGCGGCAAGCGGCTCCAATGACGCGGCACGGTGCGGCGGCGGCAGGTAGAAAATCATAAGCCCCAGCCCCGCCTCTTTGAATTTGTGGCAGGCCTCTTCCAGCTCGCCGAGCTTTTCCGGGTCCGCCACTTGGTGGATCGAGGTAAGAATATGGTCCGGATTGCGGCCAATGTCCCGGCAAATGCCCCGCAACACCTCGCGCTTCGCGACAAAGCCGTCCAAATCGAAGCCGGCATAGTTCCAATGCTGGGCATAGCGTGCCACATTCGGCAGCGTGCGCTTTTCGCCGTTGCCGCCGATGCAGATCGGCGGATAGGGCTGCTGCACGGGCCCGGGATTGTTCCGCGCATCTGTCAGGGTAAAATAATCCCCGGAGAAATTCGTCACCTCGTTCGACAGCATACTGACGATAATCTCGCAGACTTCGTCAAAGCGGTCGAAGCGCTGCTTGAGCGGCCCGAGTCCGATCCCGTAAGCTTGGCACTCTTCCTCGCTCCATCCGGCGCCCAGGCCGACCTCAAGACGGCCTTTACTGACGATGTCGAGGGTGGAGATCATATTGGCGAGCACCGCGGGGTGACGGTAGACGGTGCCGGTCACCATGGCCCCGATGCGAATGCGCTCGGTGGCTTGTGCAAGCGCCGACAGCGTCACCCAGCATTCCATGCACGGCCCCGTCGTATCGGGCACATTGATCGGGTAGAAATGGTCGAAGTTCCAGGCGGAATGAAAGACCGGCATTTGATCGGCGGCCTGCCAAACATCCAGCATGTCCGCCCATTCCGTGTATTGCGGCGACGTTTTGATGCCATAGCGCATGCGGTGCCGTCCTTTCGTTAAAAGCTTGTCCCGGGTGTGTAGTAGCGGTCGTGCCAAATGCCCATGGCCGGTTCGCCCTCAACCGGCATGCGCCAGCTTCTCACCTTGGACGCATCCGCCAACACCACCCGATAGAGCCCACGCGGTTGCTTGATGGTGTTGTCCACATAGGCATTCGCCTGTTCATCCGGCACATAACGGCAGGCAATTTCGCGGTACAGGTCCCGCCAGGCGTCGTCTTCCCCCACATCATGGACAAGTTCTGCCCTGCCTTCGATAAGCACTTTGCGATAGGGATGCGGCTGTTCGTCGATACACAAGGCCACACGCGGGTCGCGGCGCAAACAGGCAAACCATTCGGATTTCTCGCGCGGTGTGAAATAAATGGCACCGTCGCGATGAATGAACCAAATCGGCGTCACCAGCGGCGACCCGTCCGCACGCACCACGGCGATGCGCATCAGCACGCTGCGTTCGGCAAGGAACGCATCACGCTCGGCATCCGACAAATTGGGCATCTTGTCCTCCCATGTTTTGACTCATGAGAGGATAATTCGCCGACCATGGCAAGTCTGCCGCCGGCTCGTCTCACCCATCCGGGGTTTTCTCGGGTGTGGTGTGAGAGAGGGTTACGCTGCCTCGTGCCGACGGCGCCGACTTTAACGTTGCTGACATGCCCGCCTTATTCGCGTTCGCTGTATTGACGTCAGCGGTACGGTCGAGTTCCGCCGGCAGATGGCGCGCCCCGATCACATAATGGACGGCCGCCCAGATGTTAATGGCGATCAAGCACAACATGGCCCATCGCAGCCCTTCACCGGAATCGCCTTGATTGAAGGTTTCGCTCAAAAACCCGATGACGAACGGCCCGAGCCCTAGGCCGATCAAGTTAAGCACTAAGGTTTTGGTAGCGGCCGCGAGGGCACGCATGCGCACGGGCGCCAGCCCCTGCACCACCGCACCGGTAACGCCGATAAAGGTGTTGCCCAAAATCATGGGAATGAAATAAAGCACGAACGCAAGCGCGGGTGACCCCGCGATCAACGCCAACGCCGTGAACGGCGTGGCGATGGCCATCGACCAGGCACACATCCACAAATACCAACGCCGGTCGCGCCGCGCCAGGCGGTCCGCCAGCACGCCGCTGCCGATGGTGCCGATCAACCCGGCAATTCCCAGCAACGGCCCCAGCACCAAGCCCACATCTTGGACAGAATAGTCGTGTACACGGACGAAAAAGGACGGAAACCACTGAAGCGTGCCATAGGCCACCATGGCCTGCAGTCCGGCCCCCACCGCCAAATGACGAAACGATCTGAGCGTCCACAGATACCCAAAAACCTCCGCAAGTTTTGGCGAGTCGCCGCCCTGAGCGATGTTTTCCGACAGGCCGCGCGGCGGTTCCTTGACCGTGAGCATGATGACGGCGGCGAGGATCAATCCGGGCAGGCCCACCACAAAGAAAGCCAAGCGCCAACCAAGATTTTCGGCCACCACACCGCCGATGACCAAGCCCAACATCAGCCCGACCGGCACACCCATGGCGTAGACCGACAGGGCCGTCGCGCGGTTTTCCGGCGGGAAATAATCCGCAATCATGGAATGGCAGATGGGCGCCCCGCCCGCTTCCCCGGCCCCGACACCGGCGCGCGCCGCCGCCAACTGCCAGTAGTTTTGTGCCACCCCACTCAGCGCCGTCATAAGGCTCCACACGCTCAAGCACACCGCCAGCATGGTCCGGCGAATGGTTTTGTCGGCCAGCCAGGCCAGTGGCAACGCAAGCCCCACATAAAACAAGGTGAAGACCAAGGACAGCGATCCCACTTGGCTGTCGGTCAATCCAAATTCGATTTTGATGGGTTCCTGGAGGATGGACAGGATCTGCCGGTCTATAAAGTTGAACACGGCGGTGACAAAGATGATGCTCAGCACATAGTAGCGGTAACGCGCCGGGAATTCCGCCGTATCCAGTCGTGATGTTGAGGCTTGGCTGTGGACCGCCGTC
Source organism: Alphaproteobacteria bacterium (assembly GCA_028279895.1). Classification (GTDB taxonomy): domain Bacteria; phylum Pseudomonadota; class Alphaproteobacteria; order JANQMY01; family JANQMY01; genus JANQMY01. The sequence goes on along the minus strand of JANQMY010000097.1, from coordinate 10,188 downwards.
ATGTCCCCTCGACCTTTTTGTTTTTTGCATCTTATCCGATGGGGGTACAGGGCATAGAATGTGGGTGTCGAGAACACATATGTGATGGGGCGACGACACGGGCATGGGGAGCACGACAAGATGAGCTTTCGCGCGGATACAGGCCGCACGCGTTTTGTCTTTGATGACTTAAAGACCCTATTGGCGAAGGCAACGCCGGCGCGTTCCGGCGACCGGCTGGCCGGTGTGGCCGCGGACAGCGATGAGGAGCGCGTGGCCGCCCGGTTCGCGCTGGCAGACGTGCCGCTTGTCCACTTCTTATCCGATACGGTTATTCCTTATGAGGACGATGAGGTAACGCGTCTTATCGTCGATACGCATGACGAGACGGCATTCGAGCCCCTGCGCTCGCTGACGGTGGGCAGCTTTCGCGATTGGCTGCTGTCGGATACCGCGACATCGGAAGTCCTGGCCCGGGTTGCCCCGTCCATCACGCCGGAAATGGCAGCCGCCGTCTCGAAACTCATGCGCAATCAGGATCTCATTGCAGTTGCCAAAAAGTGTTCCGTCGTCACCCGTTTCCGCAACACCATCGGGTTACCCGGCCGGCTCGCCGTGCGCTTGCAGCCCAATCACCCGACCGATGACGAAAAAGGCATTGTCGCGTCGATCCTCGACGGGCTGATGTATGGTTGCGGCGATGCCGTGATAGGGATCAATCCGGCAACGGACAGCCCCGCGCAAACGGAAAAGCTGCTGCACATCTTGGGAGAGATCATCGACCGTCACCATATTCCGACCCAGTCTTGTGTGTTGGCCCACGTCACCACCACACTTGATGTGATCCGCGCCGGCGCGCCGGTGGACCTGGTATTCCAGTCGATTGCCGGCACACAAGCCGCCAATGACAGCTTCGGGGTAACGCTTACGATCCTTAAGGAAGCACAAGACGCGGCCCTTTCCTTAAAACGCGGCACGTTAGGCAACAACGTTATGTATTTCGAAACCGGCCAAGGCAGCGCCCTTTCCGCCGAGGCGCATCATGGCTGCGACCAACAAACGATTGAAGCGCGTGCCTATGCCATCGCACGCGCCTTCGATCCGCTGCTGACCAATACGGTCGTCGGCTTCATCGGCCCAGAATACCTATACGACGGCAAGGAAATTCTGCGGGCCGGTCTCGAGGACCACTTTTGCGGCAAGCTGCTGGGTGTGCCCATGGGCTGCGATGTTTGCTACACCAATCACGCCGACGCCGACCAAGACGACATGGACACGCTGCTCACCGCTTTAGGTGTTGCCGGATGCAATTTCATCATGGGTGTTCCGGGGACGGACGACATTATGCTGAACTATCAAAGTACGAGTTTTCACGACGCGCTTTACCTGCGCTCTGTGCTGAACCTCAGACCGGCCCCCGAGTTTGAAGACTGGCTGAGTGCCATGAACATATTGGACGATACCGGCCGCATCCGCCCACGGCTTGAAGCCGGATCAGGCGCCGCTGCCCTCGTTGCACCGGGGTCCCTATCATGACCGGCGCCCCCTCCGATGCCTGGTCGGCGTTTCGCCAGTTTACCGCCGCACGGATTGCCCTCGGACGCAGCGGCGATGGACTGCCCACGCCGCACCTGCTCGACTTTCAATTGGCCCATGCGCGCGCCCGCGACGCGGTGCTGGGGACGATGGATACGGACAGCATTGTCGCCCAAATAGACGAACACGGGTTTGGCACCCACGTAAAGTTTACGGTCTCAAGCCAGGCGGATGACCGCAACGTTTTTCTGCAGCGCCCTGATCTAGGCCGCCGCCTATGCCCGGAAGATGCTGAAGTCCTCAGCAAGTTTGAAGCTGACGAAACGCCGGATGTGGCATTCGTTATTGGCGATGGGCTTTCGGCATTGGCCGTCCAGACCTACGCCGCCCCCACCTTGGCCGCCGCCTTCAGATTGGTGCCCGACCTGTCGGTAGCCCCCTTTGTGCTCGCGCACCAGGCCCGTGTCGCATTGGGAGATGACATCGGGGTCGCGCTGGGCGCTCGATCCGTAGTGAACTTAATCGGCGAACGCCCCGGCCTGTCCGCCGCCGACAGCCTTGGCGCCTATCTGACCTATGGCCCGCGCATCGGCGCGCAAAACGCAGACCGCAATTGCGTGTCAAACATCCGGGACGGAGGATTGAGCCCGGAAGAGGCCGCCGCACGCATCGTCTATCTCTTGCGCGCGGCCTTCGATCAAGGCCGCAGCGGGTATCAACTAAAAGACCTTTCCGCCCCCTCACCGTCTCTGCCGCCCACCGGACCCGACTGATGGACCTGCACGCCCCGAGAGTCTAAACTTTTTCCATGAGCGCGTTTTCATTTGTCGCGTTGGGCGACATGCCCTATCGGAAAAAGGACCTGCCGGCATTCGACCGGCTAACGGCCGCCATCAATGACCGGCGCCCACGCTTCGTGGTCCATCTGGGCGACATGAAAAGCGGCCGGTCAGCCTTTAAGAAAAACACCTATGTGGGCCGGCGCGAGCTGTTTTCCGAGTTTGCCGCCCCCTTTATTTTCACGCCGGGCGACAATGACTGGGTGGACGGCGACGGCACTATAAAAGAACTCGCTTCCCCGGCGTCCCGCCTGAAAGAGCTGCGCCGTGTCTTTTTCGACGATGCGGAAAACTCCATCGACGCCAAGCTGTGGATTATCCGCCAAGACAAATATGTGGAGAACGCGTGGTGGACCATGGACGACATGTTGTTCGTTACACTTCACACCATCGGCAACAATAATAACCGGTCGAACAACCGAAAAGAGTTCGCCGCCCGAAACAAAGCCAATCTGGACTGGCTTGACCAATGCGTGGGCGAGGCGCCCCACCGAGGGATTGTCATTTTCACCCATGCCAATCTGTGGCATCCCGGACGCAAACGCGCGATCCAATCCGGATTCGCCGAGCTGATCGACAAGATCGGCCGTGTGGCACAACAGTTAGAGGTGCCGGTGCTGGTCATGCATGGCGACAAGCATGAATTTGTTATGGATCATCCGGTGGCAAACATCTCTGCCGGAAGTCATCTGTCTGGCTTGACGCGCATCCAGGTGATGGGCGACAGCGATGTACGCGCGGTGGAGGTGACCGTCTCGGAAGACCGCCCGATCAGTTTTTCGGTGCACCCCATTACACCTTGAGCCAAACGCGCTGGCCGGCGGCGTCCTATCCCGCTCCAATTTATTGAATTAGATCACGTTTATCGTTTTAGGGTGGTTCCACCCAAAGCCATCGTGATCTAACACGGCTGGGTAAGCTGTTTTACTTCTCCGCATTCGCCCTGTTCGGTGACCGTTTGCTGGTCTAAGATCCGGCACAACAACAACACAAACCGGGAGGATTGCGGTGCTGCTGATTTCCGCTGTTTTGGAATTTGCCAGTGAAGAGGATCGCAACCGAGCGATCAATCTGACGGCGCCGATCCAAAAGGCCACACGCGACGAAGAAGACGGCTGCGTGACCTATTGCTTCGCCCCGGACCCATGCCAACCCACGAAAATTCAAGTGTTCGAAGAATGGGAAAACGGAGCCTCCCTGGCCGCCCATTTTAAACACCCCAATTACGATGCCATGGTGGAAGCGCTGGGCAGCGTGGGCATTGTGGGGACAAGCAACAAGCTTTACCTGGTGGCCAAAACGGAACCGGTCTATGGCCCCAATGCGGAACGGCGCGAGGTATTTTTCGACGGCGCCGAAGAACCTCAGGTGAGCTGAGATGACCGGCCGCCGCGTCATCGATCTGCATGCCCATGTGGTGTTAGAAGAAGGTTTCGGCCAAGCAGGCAAGTATGGGCCGGAATTGGCCGAAGACAAAAAGGGCGTGCCCTATTTTCGCATCGGGTCGTATCAGATGAAACCCATGCAATATCGCGGCACGGTGTTTCTGGACGTAAACATGCGGCTGGAGCAAATGGAGAAGATCGGCATAGATCTGCAGCTCTTGTCGCCCAACCCGTTGACCATGTTTCATTTGATCGACGCTCAAGACGCCATTCGGTACTGCAAAACACATAATGACGCCATGGCCAAGCTTGTGTCCGATCATCCCGGCAAATTGTTGGGCTCGGCAGCCCTGCCAATGCAGGATTTGGATGCAGCCATGGCCGAACTGGAACGCTGCGTGAAGGAGCTGGGCCTGGCCGCTGCGTATACGGGGACGGACTATCCATATCCGCTGGACGATCCGTGTTTGGACGATTTCTACCGAACACTGGTCGCGCTCGACGTGCCGTTGTTCATGCATCCGGCGTCCACCGGCGGCGCCGAAGGGCCGGCGGACACTCGCCTCAACCGTTTCGATTTGGGCATCGTTTTCGGCTACGCCGTCGACGAAACCTTGGCCACCGCATCGCTGATCCTTGGCGGCGTCTTGGACCGCCATCCGAAGCTCGACATTTGCATTTCCCATGGCGGCGGAACGATCCCCTTCGTCGCCGACCGCTTTGACGGCATGGCTGAATTCCGCGCGCGCATCACCGGCAAGCCACAAGAACGCACGTTCCGCGATCGTTTGAGGGGCCTGTGGTTCGACGCCCATGTGGAAGGCCGCGCCCCACTGCAAATGCTTGTGGATATGGTCGGCACGGACCGCCTGGTCTGGGGCACGAATTTCGGCGGCTGGGACACACCCGCGAAAGCGGACGATTTTGCGGCAAGTCTGACGGGCAATGCCGAACGGCTGCTGCGACTGAACTAACGCCACATAACCCAGGAAGCGACCATGGAACTCGACCCTTCGACCTATCAGGCAATCCAAATCGACAAGCGCGCCAATGGCGTGGTGGTCGCCACCCTCAATCGGCCCGACCGCCTGAATGCGGTCAACGGCACCATGCATACGGAACTCGCCAACATCGCCCGGGATGCGGACAATGACGACGACGTCAAAGTGTTGGTACTGACCGGGGCCGGCCGAGCCTTTTGCGCAGGCGGTGATTTTGGCGGTGGCGACGACGCCATTATGGGCCGGTCCGGTCTTAAAGAAACGCGCGAAATCGTCGATCATTTGCTCGACTGCAGCATCCCGGTCGTGTCCGCGGTCAACGGCTATGCCATGGGGCTTGGTGCGACAGTCGCCTTGTTGGCCGACATTGTCGTGGCCGGCAAATCGACAACCTTTGCCGACACCCATGTGAAGATGGGCATCGGTGCCGGGGATGGCGGCCAGGTGATCTGGCCTCTTTTAATGGGCGTCAACCGCGCGAAATACTATCTCATGACCGGCGACCGAATCTCCGGCGAAGAGGCCGAACGCGCCGGCCTTGTCAACTTCCTAGTGGAAGACGATGAGATTTTGGACAAAGCGTTGGAGATTGCCGACCGGCTGGCAGCCGGACCGGGCCTTGCCATTTCCGCATCGAAAGTGGGCATCAACCAATACATCAAGATGGTCTCCAATTTGGTGCTGCCCTATTCCTTTGCCGCCGAAATGCAGACCTTCCGCAGCAAAGACGCACAAGAGGCCGTAAAGGCTTTCCAGGAAAAACGCGATCCCAAATTTACCGGACGCTGACGGCGAGGTGGGGCCCATGCATTCTTTGATAACGGAAGAAATGAAAGATCAGTACCGGGAAGACGGGGTGGTCTTTCTAAAGCAAGGACTGCATGCCGAGTGGCTCATGTTGATTGAACAGGGCCTAGCACGCATCCTGTCGGATACTGGCCAAACCAAGTTCAAGTTCTACGAAGATCGGCCCGATCAGTTCTTGGAAGCCGTGCGCAACATGGAAGTGGCGCCGGAAATCGCCACGCTGATTTACCATTCGCCCATTGCCGACCTGATCGGGGCGCTGATCGACTCCGAAAATGTTTGGTATTACTCTGACGAGTTTTTCATCAAAGACGGTGGCGGCGCCGGTCGCACCCCTTGGCATCAGGACATGCCCTATTTTCCGATAGAAGGAGAACAGGTGGCGTCCATTTGGATTTCCCTCGACCCCCTGCGCAAGGAAGAGTGTTTGGAAATGGTTCCGGGCAGCCACCGGCAGACCCGCTATGACGGATTCGATCCCATGGCCGTCAGCAACGACCCGACCAAACCCTATTACGGCAAGGATCTGCCGCCCCTGCCGGACATCGAAGCGGAGCGCGAGAAATGGAACATCGTTTCCTGGCCGATTGAGCCGGGTGATGTAATTTTCCTACATCCGGGCGTGCTGCATGGCGGCGGCCCCACCGGGGCGAACGGCCGGCGTCGCGCCATCACGATTCGTTTGTATGGTGACGATATAGTCTTCGCCGCCCGCCCGTCATCCAAACCCTACGCGCCTTACACGCCCGGCCTGTCGCAAATGCTAAAACCGGGCGAACCGCTGCGCGGCCCATGGTATCCACGTTTACGGCCGTTACCCCAGCACATCCGCGACGGCTACATGTAATTGGACCGTTTTACGCCGCGGTACCGAACACGGCATCCACATGTTCTTTGGGCACCGGTTCCGTGCGCAAGGACACGGCCACCGTGACCAGGACCGACACGATTTCACCAATCGCCGCGCAGGAATAGGGGCTCGGCGCCTGATAGGCCAGCCAATCCGCCGCCACACGCAAGGCGCCGCCGCTGCCGAACCATTCGGGGTTGATCGCACCGCTATGGGTAACGAGAAAGGTGAGCGCGCCCGCGATGAATCCGGCAATGGCACCTTGGGCCGTCACGCCACGCCACAAGGCCCCCAAAACGAGCGGCCCGGCAAGGGCAGCCATCATACCACCCACGCCCACCCAAACGAGCAGCGCCACATTCATGTTCATCAAGAACCAGGCCAACAGCGCTGAAATGATCAGTGTGCCCATGGTCGCCCATCGGCTGATGCGCAAGGTCATGGCTTCGACCGCGGCTTCGGGCCACGCGGCATGCCAGCGCGGGGCAAAAGTGCGCCGGTAAAGATCGTTGGCGATCACTTGGCTCGACGACACCACCAGCCCGTCGGCGGTGGACATGACCGCCGCGAGGATTCCCACGCCCAAAAGGGCGGCCACCCAAGTGGGGAAGATCTCTATGAACAGAATCGGGATCGCCTGGTTGCTGCTGGCGCCCGGTGCGTGCAGCGCATCGCCCAGTAACGCCCGGGCAATCAAACCGCCCAATCCGATGGCGGGCAGCAGCAGCCCCATGGCAAAGACAATGCGCATAAACTGCCAGCGCTGCTGTTCGCTTTTGAGAGCCCACAGCTTGTTGCCGATATGGGGCAACAGCCCCAGCGGGGCATGGGAAACGATAATGGCGAACACGGCCCACCACGAACCGACCAAAACACTGTCGGGGTTTAGCGTTTTTACCAGATTGTCGTCTTGTGTTTTGAGATTAGCGACCAACCCTGCCAGGCCGCCCTCAACGCCGACGCCGGAGAGGAAAAAGACCAGAATCATCGCCGCCAGCGCCAGCATGAGAATGCCTTGCGCCCCGTCGGTGAGTATATCCGCATGTGCGCCGCCGGCCATTACATACATCATCAGCACACCGCAGGTGATGATGAGTGCCCAGCCCTCGGATAGGCCCAGCATGGTCTCGAACATGACCAGCCCAGACACAAGCTGCCCCGCCAGATAGAAGAAAAGCATCAGCGAGAACACGGCGACCAAAATGCGCAGCGTGTCCGACTGATAGCGGTCTCCCAGATATTCGGGAATGGTGCGGCTGCCGAAGGAATTTCCCGCGCGCGAAATCAATGTCATGCACAGCATGACCCCCACATAAACGCCCACGGGATAAAGAAACATGTACCACATGGACGACAGGCCCACATCATACGCTATGCCGGGCAAACCCAGAAAAGTGGCACCGCTGGCCGTGGTCGCGGCGAAGGCGAAGGCCAGGAACCAGGGGCCATAGCCACCGCGCGCCGTGGCAAAATCATCCGCATTGTGAACTTTCTGCTGTCCCCAGTAACCGAACAGCAGCATGCCGCCCAAATATAGGACCAAGAACCCCCACGACCACCACAGCAGCCCCGAACTGATCGTTTCTTGCACGTGCCCCCCTAAACCACCGCTAAACTCAGGTGCTTTTGCAACAAGTCAAAATCACGATCTGAGTGTAAAAGTCGATGTTTCCTCTTAATACAGAACGTTGCGATCAGCACGTCGATCGTCTTGCGTGGCGTAATGCCAGACCTTCCGAGTTTTCTGTAATTCTGCGCGCTCGCGAACGCAATGTCATATCCCCCCATTACGGCAAACTGAAATTTGTCTAGTTCGGTCTTAACAACTCTGTAATCTCTATCGCTCCGAAAACCTTGCAGCACCTCATACATAATAAGATCGCCAATCAACAAGCGTTGACGGCTTAGAAGATCATCTAAGTGCTGGGTTTCCCTCGTTTCTTTGTTGTTGAAATAGTCGATCCACACCGACGAATCGATGACAATCATTTGTCACGCCGCATGTCTTCAAGTGACCCTTCCCATTTTACTTTTCCCCTCAAGCGTCGCACGCCGGTTTGGGCATGTGTACGGACCAGCAACTCCAAAGCAGCTTCGACGGCTTCTTTTTTTGTTCTGAAGCCGCCCGCTTTTATCGCTCGAGCCATGAGGTCGTCATCAATGTCGATATTGGTGCGCATCGCAAACTCCGATGTGTATATTTTCTTCTATCATACACATTGATCCATTTTGTTCAATGGCCTCGTAACAAGTTTGCGCTTTGCCCCATCGACAGGCCTTTTAAGGCCCGGCGGTATGGCCCTTCAAAATACACTCGTCATGTGATGTAAGACGCGTTGTACGTGACCGGACCCCTTGTGACGACGGGACGCCTGTGATTTGCTGACACCGAGCTTTCAGGGGGCGTGTCATGAATACGTCATTTGCCAATCCAAGCCGCAGAACAGTGCTGGCCGGAGCCTGCGCCGTGACCGGGGCGCTGACCGTCGGCGTGCCCGCATCGCTCGCCGCCAGCAGCGGCAAACCCCATACCGGTGACATCACCACATGGGTTCGTGTGGCACCGGACGAAACCGTTACCATCCAATTCGTCAAAGCGGAAATGGGCCAAGGCATTCACACAGCCATGTCCATGATCGTTGCCGAAGAACTGGGTGTCGATTGGAACAAAGTCGCCATCGAAACCGCTCCGACGGCCCCGCTTGAGAAAAACCCGGCGCCACACCCCGGGGCGCGCGCCACGGGCGGCAGCACGGCCGTGCGCTTTACCTACAAGATGCATGCACTGGCCGGCGCGACCGCGCGTGAGATGCTGAAACAAGCGGCCGCCGCCCGCTGGGATCTGCCCGTCAGCCAATGCATCGTTGCCAACGGTTACGTGATCAATAATCGGGGCGAGTCTCTATCTTATGGCGCCCTTGCTGCGGAGGCCGCCGCGCAAACGCCGCCTGAGGATCCCCCTTTGCGACCACTGGGCGATTGGCAGCTGCTCGGAAAATCCCTGCCCCGCAAGGACATTCCCCCCAAGATCGACGGGTCCGCCGTGTTCGGCATGGATGTGGATCTGCCGGACATGCTGGTCGGCACCATCGTCCACTGCCCCACCATGGGGGGCACATTGGTCGAGGTGGACGACCGCCCTGCCCTGCGCATGAAAGGTGTTGAGGCCGTCCTCAAGCGGGAAGACGCGATTGTAGTGGTGGCCGACAGCTATTGGCATGCCAAGAAAGGGGCCGAGGCGCTGTCGCCCCGCTGGAACCATGGCACGCACGCACAACTCACCGATGCATCCTATCTGGATTATTTGGCCGCCACGCTGGATGGCCCTAAAATCCGTGTACTGAATGACGGTGCGCCGGATTTTTCAGACGACCATCTGGAGGTTGAATACATCCTGCCGTTCCTGGCCCACGCCACCATGGAGCCCATGAATGCAACCGCCATGGTCGACTTCGAGCATGCTGAAATTTGGGCGCCGACCCAGTCACCGGACTCGCTTCAACTGGAACTGTCCGAACGGCTCGGCCTCGACCGCAATCTGATCAATGTGAACACCACCTTTCTGGGCGGGGGGTTCGGACGGCGGGCCGAGAAAGACTTTGTCTATCCCGCCATCGAGGCGTCGCTAGCCACCGGCAAGCCGGTCAAAGTGATGTGGTCGCGCGAAGAAGACATGCGGCACGATTTTTACCGGCCCATGGCCTTGGCCCGGGTTAAAGCGAAACTCGATCGGCGCGGCATGATCAGCGACTGGCACATGGATCACAGCTCCGCTTCGCCCACAGCCCGGC
>JANQMY010000061.1 GCA_028279895.1 Alphaproteobacteria bacterium | reverse complement strand
GGCGTGACGTACAAGACGGCGTGGTTCATGGCGCACCGTATTCGTGAAGCCATGGACGACAAGAAGCCCGGCCAGATCGGCGGTGGGGGTCAGATTGTCGAGGCAGATGAAACCTATTACGGCAAGCGCGAGACTCCCCGTGTGTCTGCTCAGCGCCGTGGCCGTCCCTACAAGCACCCAAAGAAAGGGGGTGCCGAGAAGCGCCCTGTTGTGGCCCTTGTGGAGCGTGGGGGTAAGGTCCGCTCCTTCCATGTGAACAGTGCAACCAAGGCATCGGTTGAGGCATTGCTGACAAAGCACGTTGCCCCTGAGACGATTCTGCACACGGATGAAAGCAACCTGTATCCAAAGGTCGGCAAGCAGTTTGCAGATCACCAAACGGTCAAGCACTCAACAGGTGAATACGCACGTGGTGACGTGCATACCAACACCATTGAGGGCTATTTCTCGATCTTCAAACGCGGGATGAAGGGCATCTATCAGCATTGTGGAGAAGCCCACTTGCCCCGATATCTGAGCGAGTTCGATTTCCGCTACAACACGCGCCAGATCACGGACGTGGAGCGAACGGACGAAGCCTTAAGGGGCATCGAAGGCAAGCGCCTTACCTATCGGTGGGCTCACGAAGCCGGTCACGCCTAAGCAGATAGTATTGGGATCACGCAGAAAAAACGGGCAGAAAACCTAGCATTTACCAAGATTTTGGCGATTGTGTAGTTTGCAAACCCGGCCCCTTCTGGGCCTACTGACCAGCCGCTGCTTGTTTGCGCCAACGCATACTCCGGGGTTGTAGCGCTAGAATGCCTTGGGAAGACCGGCCAGCTTCAGGATGCCATTCGCCGTGTGGCGGCGTTTGCATCTTACATCGACAGTGAAGTTCTTGTCGGTGATCGGGCTATACCAAATTTCGTGGTCCCCTCTGCCCTGCCGGACAAAATGACAACCACTTTCGTTAAGCAACCGCTTCAGTTCCCGGTAATACGTCTCCGCCACAGTGCGACAACTCATGGTGCATCATGAATCTTGGGCGCACCTTATCATGATCGTCTTTGATGTGTGGAAGAACATTTAGCTCAAACAAATCTGGGGCAACCTCACAAACCCGAGTTGCCAAATCTTGGAGATTGTCGGCCTCAACAGCAAGGCCGAGTTCTTCGCTTTCGGCTAGATAACCGGCTGGCTCGCCGTCCTCAGCCTTAAGCTCCGTCACAAGGACGTTAAAGACCTTGGTAATAACCCGATGCATGCTTCCCTCTCGGCGCTCGTAAGCGCTGCGGTGGTGACCCCGCGTCCCCTAAGATCGGCATTAATCTTGGCAATTGTAGGGCTCACAGAGTAACCCATTGTAATTACACAAGAAATTCAATGCGACCTACAAAATGTAGACTCAGAAAGCTGAGTGCGTCAATCATGAGGTGTGCAGAGCCCTAACAATTCCTGTTAGACCGAGGCCTATATGTGACTCGTGTAGGAGAAACGTTAACGCCCATTAACCGCTTCCGGGCCACATCTGGTGGTCGGGTTAGTGATGGCCCTGAACACTGGAGCATGGGCGCAGGACGCCCACGCAGATTAGGACTTCTTGCCCCGCTTCGGCGGGGCCTTTTTCTTTTTGGATTCTGGGTCGGGCTTCGGCTTTGGGGGCGTCTGCAAAAGGCGACCTAGCACCTTGTCCCGTTCCATTTCTTCTTTGGATTTTTCAGCCATGGCCAATGAAACAATAGTTGTGGATCACGTAGAGCTTAAGGGCAAACTGCTAATTTCCGACAATGAATTCTATGAGGCACTTGGGCGGCTGATCGTCTCTTGGCAGCAGGTCGAAATTGCCTTGGCGGACCTATTCGCCACACTCATGCAGTCCGACGAATTCCTGTCAGTTAAGGCACACTACTCCGTGATGAATTTCAATACCAGACTGGACATGACTGACCGCGTCGCCGAACTGGCGCTACACGAGTCAGATTTGAAGGATGACTGGGGCGAACTCCACAAAAGGCTCAAGCGCTATGCCAAGAAGCGCAACAACATGGTCCATGCAGATATTGGCTTCAATCCTCTGCACGCTCTCAATGCAACTGAGAACTTCAAATATGAGCTGGTGCTCATTCCGTTCTATGTGACATTCGACATGCTGTCCGACAAGAACAAGCGGACCGGGAATACCTTCAACACTGCCAAGTTACGCGAGTGGGCTAGTCGGTTTGATCAGCTGTGGATGGACATCTACAAGCTGAATGTCGAACTGCGGAAGGAGCTTGACCTACCCGAGGAGATACTTGGTTCATCATGGTCTCAAAGAGCCCAACTGCCAGTGCCCGAACAAAAGTCCTAGAGGCCATTCCGACCAGATCCATCTCTTCCAGATAGTCTGCGCCCGCCTCAATCATCTCAGACGTGATTTCAAGTTCTAGTTTTTTAGCGTTGTTCATAGCATATACCCGGTACGTCAAGTATATAATTGGGTATATGTTCCTATAATGCCCTTAAAACGTGAATTCTGTCAATTACTAAATCGTATTTATTGGCTTATACAACTATAAGTTAGAGCCCTAAGACCCCCAAGTGACGAGCCGGTGGAACGCCTCGGACACGTGGTCGAGTTGCTCTACCGACGAGACACCGATGCAGCAACACCGAATGAATGGCTGGTTTGCGGCGAAGGCAAGCGCCGCGTCGATGGGTCTTTCACCGCGCGCGTCGCAGTCCCGGTGGAACGCCTCGACGGATGCAGGCACCTCGCCCGTGGCATGGCCCTGGCTTTTGAGCCAATGAAGGTGCGAGGCCGCGGGCACGCCGTCGCGGTACTGCCCGCTCAACAGGCCGTGGCCGAGCACGCCATAGGCCATGAGCGGCACGGGCGCCTCGGCGACGCGGTGCGGGTCGGCGATCACTGAGAAACTGTTTTGCACAATGGAAGGCTCTGGCGCGCAGGCGGTTTCTGCTGCGACGCAGTAAGCCTCGAACACCTCGTGCGGTGCGTTCGAAAGTCCCCACGCCTTGATCTTGCCTTCAGCGATGAACCGGCCCATGGCGCTCGCCTGATGGACTTGCGCGCCTTCATCATGGTCAGGCCAGTGCAACAGGTACAAATCGATATAGTCCGTACCAAGACGGCTCATGCTGCCCTCAAGGGAGGTGCGAAGTTCCGCCTCGCCGAGCGGCGCCTCGGGGTCCCGGAAGCCGCCGGCGGGGCCATAGGCCTTGGTGGAAATCACCACCTCACCGCGTTCGCGGGTATGGAGCCACTTGCCGAAAAGCACCTCGGTTACCCCGTGGGTTTCGCGCGTCATCGGCGCGGGGTAACCCTCGGCTGTATCAAAAAACGCAATCCCGTGATGGTCGAGGGCGTGGCCGGCGATGGCAAAGGCCACGTCCTCGCCTAGTTGCGAACCCCACAGGGCGGTGCCTAGGGCCAGGTGCGGAATGTCAGCCATCGGAAAGTTCCCGGTCGAACTGGTCGACATAGAGGCCGTAATGTGCGTCCGACATGGGGCTTTGATAGTAGCCCAGGACGACGATGCGCTCACCGCGGGTCACTTCTCGTACTTCGTGCCGCATGGCCGCAGGAAACACGAGCACGTCGCCCAGGCCCAGGCGGAAAACGCCGTGCTCGCCCTCGCTCGGGAAACACCGCTCCCCGGC
>JANQMY010000036.1 GCA_028279895.1 Alphaproteobacteria bacterium | reverse complement strand
CAACGGCAAACAGACCATGGCAGGGGTCCAAATGGACTGTGAGGTCAATTGTCGACCTATGTGGCGGCCTACCGCCCGCCTTGAACGGGCCAAGCGATGCCAATGCAGAAAAACACTTAAATGATAAATATTTAGCATTCTATTCCGGACGGAACCGGTATCCCCAGCGGTGACAGGCCGAGCGGTCGGCGTTCATCGAGGGAGGCGAGCCCATGAAACCGGAACAGATCATCATTCTGTGTGTTTTTGCATTCTTTGTCGTGCTGGAAATCCTGCGCACCCATTTCTTCAGTAAGCCGGGGCAAACCCGTGACGACGCGGTGGTCGAAATCTTTAGCGGCACCACCTTGGCGCTGATCACCCAACCCTTCGTTTTGTTGGCCGGCGGAGTCGTGGCCATGATGTTGGCGCCAAGTGCGGAAGGGGCGCTGTCCGCCTGGCCGCTGATCGCACAGTTCGCGCTGCTGTTGGTGTTTGACGACATGACGCAATATTGGTGGCACCGCGCATCGCACACCGTGCCGTGGCTTTATAAGCTGCATCGTCCGCACCATAATGCGGAATATCTTTCCGTACGCGTCGTATATCGCAACAACATCTTCTACTATGTGATGATGCCGGGACTATGGCTGTCGGGTGCGCTGATCTATCTTGGGTTGGGCTGGGCCTATGCCATTTATCTCGTCGTGAAAATGACGGTGATCATCGGTGCCCATTCCGACGTGCGGTGGGATGCGCCTCTCTACAGGATTAAATGGCTGTCGCCGGTAATGTGGGTGGTGGAACGCACCATTTCCACGCCCGCAACCCACGGGGCGCATCATGGCAAACATGCAGATGACGGTATCACCAACTACAAAGGCAATTTCGGTAATCTGTTGTTCTTTTGGGATGTCTTGTTCGGCACCGCAAAAATCACCCGTCAGTATCCGGAGAAGATGGGGGTTGAAAATCTGCCCGCGACCAGTGTCGGCGAGCAGTTGTTTTGGCCACTGATCCGTGTAAAGACGGAAGGTGAAAACCGCAACCCGGCGCCGGTCGCCCCTATTGCGGTGTCCCAGGCGGGACGTTGATCTCACGCGCGGGTCCTTGTTATGGTCTCCCCACAGGCTCATGGCGTGGGGAGACAACATGAAGAACGCGTGGATCGGGCTGGCCGCGATACTGGTGAGTGCGTGCGGCGAACCGGCGGACGATGGGCCGGTCGTTGAGTTGGTGGAGGTCGAAACGCCCAACGCTGCGGACATTTGTGCCGTTATCGACAGCCGAAATTGGCAAGCATGGGTCGATGCCATGCCCGGGCCGAACGCCACGCCGACGCTGCACGTCACCGGGGAAGTCGACCTGCCCACGCCGGGCTACCAAATCACATGGCGCCTTGGCGCGCTCGACCGCATGCAGCCCCCCGGCCAAAGGCTGATCATGGAAACCACGCCGGCGGACGGCATGGTCGCCCAAGTGATCACCACTGTCGGTGTGTCCTATGCGGGGGAAAGCGCCATCACCGACTATCGGGAAGCGATCGTCGTTTGCGGTGACGAGGTGCTGGCGACCATCCGGGACGTGACAGTCGCGCGGTGAGGGCCACGGCCGGCGCCGGATGAACGGTCAGTAACGCCGTTCCGGCCCTCTGAGCCATCGTTGGTCATCGACCGGTGATGTTTTATAGGTTAAGCTTATATCCGCAGTGGATCCGTTTCTTGTGACTCGGACGGGAATCGCCCTAGGTGGAGTTCCGACGGGGGAGCGGGATGGGTGAGTCCCAAGAAATTGGGATCTACCCATTTGGGATTGAGCTTGAACCATCCCTCTCCCCCGTCCCAACCACCCCCAGGGTATCCTTATCGGGTGGCTGGGAAGGGGGAGCGGGATGGGTGAGTCCCAAGAAACTGGGATCTACCCCATGCGCCCATCTCCGGGGATGGGCGTAGATGATGAATGGAAGGAATTTTGGCCAAGATGGCGGAGTTGGTTTTCAAGATTTGTACGGCCGGCGAGTGGGCCGACGCGGAAGCCGCGGGCGCCTACACCGGATCGGCACTGGACGAGAAGGACGGCTTTATTCATTTCAGCGGGGTGGGCACCGTGCAACAAACCGCCGCGCTCTACTTCGCGGATCAGCCGGATCTGGTGCTGGTGGCGGTCGACCCCGATCGATTGACGGCGCCGCTTAAATGGGAGGAATCGCGAGGCGGCCAGTTATTTCCCCACTTGTTCGGTCCCCTCAATCTTGAGGCGGTGGCCTGGGTCAAACCGCTGCCTTGGGATGCCAAAGGCGGCACCCATCAGTTTCCGGAGCTTGCATGACGTTCGACCCGTTCCGCCTGGGCTTGCCCTTCCTACGCCTTTTGGAGCCCGAAACCGCGCACCACATGACGCTGCTTGCGCTCAAGTCGGGGCTCACGGGGCTGGTGCGTCCCGCCCCCGATGACCCGGCCCTGGGGGTGGAAGTTTTCGGCCTGGATTTTCCGAATCCGGTTGGCCTGTCTGCCGGTTTCGACAAAAACGCGGAAGTGCCGGATGCCATGCTGGCATTAGGATTTGGTTTTGTGGAGGTGGGGTCGATCACGCCGCGGCCGCAACCGGGTAATCCCCGCCCGCGCATATTTCGTCTGCCTCAAGAGCAAGCGGTAATCAACCGTTTGGGCTTCAACAATGAAGGACACGACGCGGCACTTGGCCGACTTAAAGGGCGGGCCGGCCGCAGTGGTATTGTCGGTGTGAATTTGGGCGCCAACAAAGAGTCGGCCGACCGCCAGGCCGACTATGCGCAAGGCGTGGCCGCGCTGGGCCCTCATGCCGCGTACATTACGGTGAATATATCTTCTCCCAACACGCCGGGCTTACGGGCGTTGCAGGGCAGGCAAGAATTGGCTGGCCTGATTGCGGATGTGGACGGTGCCCGGCAGCGCTTACCGAACAAACCTCCACTGCTGTTGAAAATCGCCCCTGATCTGATCGGCGAAGAACTCGACGACATAGCACAGGTGGTAATGGACTCCGCGATCGACGGCTTGATCGTCAGCAACACCACTATTGCCGAACGGGATAAGATTTCGGGCCCCCATGCGGGCGAAACGGGCGGGTTGAGCGGGCGTCCGCTTTTTCATCTGTCGACGGAAGTTTTGCGCCAGGTTTACCGATTGACCGGGGGCAAACTGCCTCTGATCGGTGTGGGCGGTATCGCCAGTGGCGCCGAGGCCTACGCTAAAATCCGGGCGGGTGCGTCCCTGGTCCAGCTTTACACGGCGCTCATTTATGACGGGCCTGGGCTTGTGGCACGCATCAAGACGGATTTGCTGGACCGTTTGCGGGATGACGGCTTTAACCACATCGCCGAAGCCGTCGGGGCGGATCACAAATGACGGTTCGGCACGTCTTTCTCCAAGCCCGGGTAAAGCAAGCCCAGGGTGAGGCCGCGAATGGCAAAGAAGCCCAAAAAAGCAATCCAATGGCCGTGATTGCCGAATGTCGGAGCCAGCGCGTACCACGCGCCGATATAGACAAGAATGGAGACCAGCATGGCGTTCCGCATGTCGGCGGTGCGCGTGGCGCCGATAAAGATGCCGTCGAGCACAAAACACCACACGCCGATCACGGGCATCACGATCATGTAAGGCAAGAAGGTTTGCGCCGTGTCCCGCACGCTTTCCACATTTGTCAGTCCGTGAATGCCGGGGACGCCAAGGATCAAGATCAGGCCCGACATGATAACGGAAATGGCGCCTCCCATCACGAAAGCGCGGCTGACTGTCGTCCGGAAAGCCAAGCGGTCGCGGGCGCCCTTGAACTTGCCCACCAGCGTCTCAGTGGCAATGGCGATGCCGTCCACCAGATAGGTGGACACAAAGAAAAACTGCATCAACACGGCGTTGGCCGCCAGGATCACGTCGCCCATTTTGGCGCCTTGGGCCGTAAACCAGGTGAAGCCGATCACCAGGCAGAACGACCGAATCATAATGTCGGAATTGACGATCAGCGTGCGGCGGACGGCCTTCGGCTCCAAAATCTGTGGAAGCGGCGGCAATTGGGTCGCACGTTTCGCGGGGTCGCCGGCATGGAGT
>JANQMY010000549.1 GCA_028279895.1 Alphaproteobacteria bacterium | reverse complement strand
CTTAACGCACAGACAGTTTAGCTGTTAGCACTCGTGCTTGGACGCTGCTAAATTTATATGTATGCAGATAAATCCGGCAGGTGAATGGGGTTAACGCCCGTCTCGGCGCGCACGGATGGTTTTGAGTACCACGTTGCCGCCCGATTTCTTTTGCTCGATATCTTCTTCCGACAGGCCTGCGAGTTCGTGTGGAAACACCAGCCATTTATCCGTTTCATGAACAAAATAGTCGGGTACGCGTGTGGTGATGTTTTTTCTCGGCTTGTAGTAGACCGTGGCGACACGAATGTCGTGGGGCGCGTTACGCCGGCACAGCCGGTGAATATGTTCGATTGTGGCCGCAATGCTGGAGCCTGAGTCGAACACATCGTCGACGATCAGAAGAGAGTCTTCGGCGTTCACATTTTCAATAATGTAATGCAGCCCATGAACGCGCACTGTGGCGCTACGCTCGTCGATGCCGGTATAGGCGGAGGTGCGAATGGCGATGTGATCGGCGCTCACGTCGAAGAAATCCAGTAGCTCCTGGACTGCAATGCCCGGCGGCGAGCCGCCCCGCCAAATGCCGACAATGTAAGAAGGGCGAAAGCCGCTTTCTAGAATTTGCACGCCCAGCTTGAAGGAATCTTCAAGAAGTTCTTCGGCGCTGATGTGATATTTTTCGACCATATGTGTGGCTCGTGAATCTAGGTGTCGAACAAGGCGTCGGCGCAGAACGGATTCGATTTGCGCTCATTGCCAAATGTGGAAAGCGGCCCGTGTCCGGGCACAAAAGTAACGTCGTCGCCGAGCGGCCACAATTGGGTGCGGATTGAGTTGATCAGGGTCTCGTGATTGCCGCCGGGTAAGTCGGACCGTCCGACGGACCCTTGAAACAGCACATCGCCGACGGTGGCCAGCCGGGACTCTTCGTGGAAGAACACAATATGTCCCGGTGTGTGACCTGGACAGTGGCGTACTTGCAGCGTCATCGATCCCACCGTCACGGTATCGCCAGTGTCGAGCCAGCGGTCCGGCGTGCAGGACCGGGCATCGGTCATGCCGAAGCGCTGTCCCTGTTCTGCAATGCTGTCGAGCAGAAACTTGTCGCCGATATGCGGCCCTTCGATCGGGAGGTCGAATCTCTCAGCCAGTTCCGCCGTTCCTCCCGCATGGTCCAAATGGCCATGGGTCAGAAGTAATTTCTCGAGCGCCACACCGTGCTCTTCAACGACCGACAATAAGCGCTCAACATCGCCGCCGGGATCGACCAATGCGCCCTTCATGGTGGTCTCATCCCATAACAGGGAACAATTCTGTTGGAAGGGCGTAACAGGAATAACGAC
The DNA here is from genome assembly GCA_028279895.1 of Alphaproteobacteria bacterium. GTDB lineage: Bacteria > Pseudomonadota > Alphaproteobacteria > JANQMY01 > JANQMY01 > JANQMY01. The sequence goes on along the minus strand of JANQMY010000549.1, from coordinate 6,282 downwards.
GGCTTTCATACTGATCCTTTACGCTGATGACGACGCAGGGGTTCTTTTCTGTCGAAGTGCCGGATTTGCAATCCCGACGATTCCAAGGCACTAATTTGCAAAGAAGCCCTACCGCGTTATCAAGAAAGGGCAGGGCCTGGCGGCCTTTTTACTTCCGCGGTTCAAGAATTAAGGCCAGAATGCGCGCAAAGTCCACAGCATTCAAAAGGAAGAGGCGAAACATATGGCAGGGACACAGCGGCTTGAAGGGAAAATTGCGGCAGTTACCGGCGCGGCAGATGGCATCGGCAAGGCAACGGTTGAGCTGTTCGCGCGGGAAGGGGCCCGTGTCGTCGCGAACGACCTGCCGGGATCAAAAATTGATGAGACCATCGGCGGTATTGAAAACGTGGTCATCGTCAAGAAAGACGTTACCGACGCTGACGCGCCCGCTGCAATTGCCAAAGCGGCGGAAGAAGCCTTTGGTGGATTGGATATCCTGTTCAACAATGCCGGCACTGCCGCAGGGGCGCCTGTCGATGAGCTTTCGGACGAGCTATGGGATCACGTGGTCTCTCTCGACCTCACCTCAGTGGTGCGGATCACCCGGGCGTGTCTTCCGTTGCTTAAGAAAAGCGGGGCGGGGCGGATCATCAGTACCGGATCGGTAATGAGCAGCTTTGGCGGCCAAGGCATGGCGGCTTATACCGCGTCAAAGCACGGCGTGCTCGGGCTGACCCGAACCTTTGCAGTCGAATTCGGGCAATATGGTATCACGGCAAATTGCATACAGCCCGGCGCGATCGTCACGGGGATTACGCGTGACGTATTTTCGGAAGATCCGTCCTTCAGTGAGTATTGGAAGAACAAAGCACCCGTCGGTCGGTTGGGCCAGCCTGAAGATATCGCCAATGCCGCGCTGTTCCTGGCGTCGGACGATGCGGCCTTCGTCAGCGGCGTCGGACTGTTGGTGGACGGCGGCGCTATGCAGGGCATCTAACCCGCTGGGTGCCGAAACGATCATTGGGACCTGTTGTCAGAGGATGACTCATGTTAGATGCACAGACGAAATACCGCATTTGCCCCATTTGTGAAGCGACCTGCGGTCTGACCCTTCAGACCGAAGGGCGGACCGTAGGGGATATTCGCGGCAATCCGGACGATGTCTTCAGCCATGGCTACATTTGCCCCAAAGGCGTGGCATTGCGGGAACTCGACGCCGACCCCGACAGGCTGCGCACGCCGCTTATTCGCCGCGGCGGCGAGTTGGTGGAAGCTTCCTGGGACGAGGCCTTTGACGAGATCAACAAACGGATCACGCCGATCATTGCGGAACATGGCCGGGAATCCGTAGCCGCCTATCTAGGGAATCCGTCCGCACACAAAGTATCTCTGCAACTTTACGTTCCGGTGTTTCTGAAAGCGCTCGCCAGCAAGAATCTCTATTCGGCCAGCACGCTTGATCAAATGCCGAAACAAGTGTCGAATGCGTTGCTCTTCGGTAATTTTCTTACTTGCGCCGTTCCCGACATCGACCGCATGCAGTTGTTGGTGGTGATGGGGGCGAACCCCATGGCCTCCAACGGCAGCCTTTGGACCGTGCCCGACTTCCGCGGGCGGGTGAAGGCCATGCAAAAGCGGGGCGGCCGGTTGATTGTCATCGACCCGAAAAAGTCCCAGACGGCCAAAATAGCAGATCGCCACATCGCGATCCGCCCGGGGACCGATGCATATCTTCTGGCGGCCATCGCCAACGTGCTGATCGAAGAAGATCTTGTAGAGATCGGAGAGCTTGAGTCCCTCATAAACGGACTGGACGAGGTGAAGGCGGCCATGGCGCCCTACGTGCCGGAAGCCGTTGCCGACGTAACACAGATTCCGGCCGACACAATCCGCGGCCTGGCGCGCGAGATTGCGTCAACACAGGCGGCGGGTGTGTATGGCCGCATGGGCACCAGCACGCAGGAATTCGGCACGCTGGCGAGCTGGCTGACGGATGTGGTCAATGTACTCGCCGGCAATTTGGACCGCCCCGGAGGCATGATGTTTCCCAAGGCGCCGGCTTTGCAGGCCAATTCCACAGGGGCGCCGGGCGTGGGGCGCGGCACCCGTATCGGCCGGTGGCAGTCCCGCGTACGAGGCGCGTCGGAAATTCTGGGCGAGCTGCCGGCGGTATGTCTGGCGGAAGAAATCGAAACCCCCGGCGCAGGTCAGATTCGAGCCCTGTTTACGATTGCGGGCAATCCGGTTCTCAGCACGCCCAACGGGGAACGCATCAGCCGGGCCTTCGGCACACTCGACTTTATGGTCAGCATCGACATCTATCTGAACGAAACCACACGTCATGCGGATGTGATTTTGCCCGGTACGTCGCCGCTGGAAGAGTCTCACTTCGATATCGGGTTTCATCAATTTGCCATTCGTAACGCAGCGCGCTTCTCGCCCCCCGTCTTTCCGCTTGACGGCTCCCGGCCGTCAGAATGGGAGGTTTTGGTGCGCCTGGCCGGCATTGTTTCCGGCCAGGACATGCCGGCGCAGGAATATGACGACCAAATGATTCGTGGACGTATTAAATCGCTCACGCAGAAAGAAGACAGTCCCATCTTCGAGCGCGATGAAGACCAAATTTTCGATGCCTTGACGGGCGTGGGCGCCGATCGTCAGGTCGACCTTGCGCTTCGTGTGGGGCCCTATGGCGATGCGTTCGGGGCCAATCCCGAGGGGCTGACCCTCCAAAAGCTGATCGACACGCCGAACGGGGTGGATTTCGGGCCGCTGGAACCGCGCTTGCCGGAGGCACTGCGTACCCCCAGCGGTAAAATCGAATTGGCGCCGCCCGAAATCCTGTCCGACCTCCCGCGATTGTCTGCTGGGGTGGCGCGCAAAGCACCCGATGCATTTTTGCTGATTGGCCGCCGCGATGTCAGGACAAACAATTCCTGGCTGCACAACTTGCCCTTGCTGGCCAAGGGGCCGCTTAAATGCACGATGCAGATTCATCCGGACGATGCAGATCGCCTCGGGTTGGACGACGGGTCCATGGCCTCTGTCCAAGGAAAGACAGGGGCCGTGGAAGTGGTCACGGAGCGGACGGCCGATGTGATGCCGGGGGTGGTGTGTATTCCCCATGGCTTCGGTCACAACCAGCAAGGTGCCAATCTGCGCGTGGCGTCGGAAAGGCCGGGCGTCAACAGTAATCTGTTGGCGGATGACAGCCTAATCGACCCGTTGTCCGGCAATGCAATATTGAACGGAATTCCCGTCTCTGTCTCTGCTGCGTGAGCTATTGCGCACCCACAAAAAGATGCCCCTGGTGCTGGGGGACCAGGGGCATCCGTGGGGCAGGGAGGGGGGGAGGTCCCTGCAGGGAAGTTCTGTTGTTAGTCTGACCGGTGGTGTCCTTTGCCGCGCTTTGGCAGCTCGTCGGCGGTCAGCTTGCCGTCTTTGTTCTTGTCGAACCGCTCAAACATGTCGTCGGTGCGACTGCCGAATTCTTCCGCGGAGATCGTGGAGTTGTTGTCCTCATCGAATTTTGCGAAGCGTGCTTCCATGCGTTTTTGTTTGCGGTCTTCGTGCAAAGCATTGAACTCGTCGGCGGAGAGTTGGCCGTCCTTGTTGGCGTCGAATTCATCGAATTTCGCGGTGCGTTTGGACTCGATTTCGGCCTTTGTCACGGCGCCGTCGCCGTCGGCATCCATCCGTTCGATGAAGGCTTTGCCGAACTTTCCGCCTTTGCCGTCGGGGCCGGCATTGGCGTGAAACGTCAGGGGTAAGACCAGTGCTGCCGTTGCGCCGGCGGCCAGCATTGCCTTCGTGATATTTTTCATGACCAATCCTTTCGTGTTCCTGTCTTGAGATCAGGAGATAGGGTCTAATTGTCGCGAAAGTGCATCGTGTAAACCTCTGTTTCGTCCCAAATCATGGCGGTTTCGCCCTCTGATACATGTTGATACATTTTTGTTTGACTGCGTGCCGCGCTCTCCTTTTATGGTCGCGTGCCGGTCAGCAACGAGGATGCTCATGGACTCCACGCCGCATATTCTGGTCGTCGACGATCACAGGGAGATTCGAGATCTGCTTGCGAAGTACCTGTCAAAAAACGGCATGCGTGCCAGTGTCGCCGAGAGTGCATCCTCGGCACGCCGTGTCATGGCGACAAGCGCCATCGACTTGGTGGTCTTGGACGTCATGATGCCGGGAGAAGACGGGATCTCGTTATGCCGGCATATACGCGAAACCGAAGACACGCCGACCATCATGCTGACCGCGATGGGGGAAGAAACCGACCGCATCGTAGGACTCGAGGTCGGCGCCGACGATTATGTGACAAAACCGTTCAACCCTCGAGAGCTGCTTGCGCGGATCAAATCCGTTTTGCGCAGAGCGCAAAGCATGCCCAAATCGTCCGTGCAGGTTCCGCAAGAACAACTGCGCTTCGACCGCTGGACGCTTAATGTTGCGCAACGGGAGTTGATCGATGCGGACAGTGTTGTGGTGCCGCTTAGTACCGGCGAGTTCCTTATGTTGGAGGCATTCCTATTGCGGCCGAATGTGGTTCTCAGCAGAGATCAACTTTTGGACATTACCCGAGGCCGTGCGCCGAATGTTTTCGACCGCAGTATCGACAATCAAATAAGCCGTCTTCGAAAGAAGATTGAAGTCGATCCGAAGAAACCGACCATCATCAAAACTGTTTGGGGTGGCGGCTACCAGTTCGTGGCGAAGGTCGAGCGCGTATGAGTTGGCTGTTCTCAAAACCCCTTGCCGTGCAGCTGGTGGTGGTTCTTGTCGGCGCAATCGTTTTTTCTCAGATTGTCAGCTTCTTTCTTTTTGTGAATGAGCGGCGGATCGCCCTGCGTGATGCAAGCATCTATCAAGCGGTGTTTCGCACGGCAACGATTGCGCGGACCCTTCAAGCCACCGAGGCGAATGTAGACCGGCAAATCATTCGAATCAGCTCCAGCCGCCGATGGCGGTATTGGATATCCGAAACGGCGGCCGTGACGGAACCGGAAGACCTGCCGCATCGGGAAAGGGCGAGTCTTGCGTTGCAAGAACGCTACCCTGATATTGCTGCAGGGCTTCTCTTCCAGCGCGGTGCGGGCGCCCTGCCGCCCTCACCAAGACGGTTGCCCGTAACTGTGCAAGGCGGAACGCCCAGAGAGAACACCCAAAGGCCCCAACCCAGGCCGATCATTACGGTTTCCATTCCCATCGCCGAGAACGCCTGGCTCAATGGGGTGGCGCTTCAATTGCCGTCGGCGCCTCCCTTCGGTTGGCGGCCAGCGGCATCGCTTGCGCTGTTGTTCGTTTCCGTTGTTGGCGTTCTGCTTTTGTTAATTGGCCGCGTCACCCGGCCCTTGTCGGCACTTGCCGTCGCCGCAGACAAATTGGGGCGTGGCGAACAGGTTGGCCCCGTACCGGAACAAGGCCCGCAGGAAGTCCGCGTGACCACACGGGCCTTTAATTCAATGCAGCAACGGCTGGGCCGGTTCGTCGAAGACCGGACCCGCATGCTCGCCGCGATCTCTCATGACCTGCGCACGCCGATCACCGCCCTCCGGCTGCGCGCGGAAATGCTGGAAGAAGGGGAAAACCGCGACCGTATGTTGGAAACGCTCAACACCATGGCGGCGATGACCGACGCCACCTTGAACTTCATGCGGGACGAAAGCAGCACTGAAGAAACCAATCAAGTGGACTTGAGTGCATTGGTGGAGAGTGTTTGCCAAGACTTCCGGGATATGGGGAAGGAGATTTCCTGGCGGGTGCCCGAGCGACTGACTTATGCCTGCCGTTCGAATAGTCTCCGCCGGGCTGTTTCAAATCTGATCGACAACGCCGTGAAGCATGCGGCCACAACCCGCGTTGTTCTGGAACGCCGCACAAAGAGTATCGATATCATCGTCGCCGACGATGGACCCGGCATCCCGGAGGATAAGTTGGAAAGCGTGTTCAGACCATTCGAACGGCTGGACGATGCCCGCAATACCGAAGACGGCAGTGCCGGACTTGGCCTGTCGATTGCGCGTTCGATTGTCCAAGCACATGGGGGCGATCTCGTCCTTCGCAACCGCGAGGAAGGTGGACTGGAGGCCCGAATCCACCTTCCGAATGAAGCGCTTTAGTTCTTTTGATCGATAAGTTCGGTCGCTTTGATGTCGATGCCAAAACCCGACAGGCCCACATAATGACGGTGACGGGTTTCGAGCAATCGGATCGAATTGATACCAAGATCCCTTAGGATCTGGGCCCCAATGCCCACATCCTTCCATTGCTCTTTGCGCTGTTCCTCTTTAGCGC
>JANQMY010000548.1 GCA_028279895.1 Alphaproteobacteria bacterium | reverse complement strand
GTCGGCCCTCCTCAGGATGAGAAAAACAAACAAAAACCTCATGGTGAGGAGGCGCGATAGCGCCGTCTCGAACCATGGATTCCCAAGACCATGACTTTTCAGCAGCCTCCTAGAGCGTCGGAGATCAGGCAAGGCGGAAACGGCGGTCAAAACCGCTTCCGCCTTTTGGCTATTTGAGGGCCGGTGCCGCACGGCCGGCTTCCAAGATCGGCAGCCCCGCTTCCGTCGGCACATAGATGATCTGTACACCCTCGCTTCGGGCATCTTTCAGCCCTTCGATGTAAAGATAGCGCAGATAGCCTTCGGGCCCGCCGAGACCATCGGCAATGATCCTATTGGCTTCGGCCACACCGCGCGCACGCGCCACTTCCGCTTCGGCCCAACGGTCCGCCGCAGCAGCAGCGGCATCGGCCTCATAGATGGCGATTTGACGGTCTTGTTCCGCGCGAGCCAGTGCCGCCTTTCCTTCCAAGCCCTGCTGCCACACATTGTACCGCGGCATCACCGCCATCGACAGTCCGATAAAGAAAAGCACCACGGCGGCCAAGGCGACAATGCCACCTGCCGTAATTCGGCCAAATCGGTCCATAGACGTTCTCCTTTCGACAGACGCGGCGCATCCGCCAGCTCACGCCCGCCGGTGACAGGCGCGTCCACATGGTTTCACGGTGGCAGGGGGGGTGCGCCGGCACAGTCGTGCGCACCGGCCAATCTAAAATGGCTTAGTTCTTCCGCATAGATACTATATGGTGCGGCATCATCCGCGGCACAAGATAAACGCGACCACAATCGGAAAGGGCTGTTATGACAACGCTGATTCACAAACGGGTCGATGCGGCACGCCACGGCGACAACCCGACCGTGATCGCCCCCATGAAAAGCGGCTGGGCGGTGATGGGCGATGTCCAATTCCTGGCCGGGTATTGCTTGCTGCTGCCGGACCCGGTGGTGCCGTCGCTGAACGGTCTTACCGGCGACGCACGCACACAGTTCCTCGCCGATTTTGTAACGCTGGGCGACGCCGTGCTGGCCGTCACCGGGGCAACACGCATCAATTATGAAATTCTCGGCAATCTGGAGCCGGCTCTGCACGCCCATGTGTTCCCCCGCTTCGCCGACGAGGCGGAAGAGCTGCGCACCAAGCCCGTCTGGTTTTACGATTGGGACACCGCGCCCAAATTTTCGGACCAGGACCATGGGGCGTTGAAGGAAGAGATTGCGGCGGCGTTAGCGACGACCAACCCCTAATCTCCCCTCGCCGGCAGCATCGCGTCTGATAATCGGTCGCCTCAATGGCAAGTTATGCAACGGCTGCATCACGCCGCCAGCAGGGATGCCAGCCATCCGTGGTGCAATTCATGCCGTTCATGACAAAACCCGGCAATTGCTCGAACTTGTCGAACGCGGCTTGTTGATTTGTGGCCCCGAGTGGGAAGTAACACACCTGCCTACCGTTGGCGTCGAGCATCACAAACCAAAGGTCGATCCCCCATGGCCCGCTGTCATTGGTCTCGGCATATATCGCCGACACATCGTCGAGACAGGCCGCCGTCATGCGTCCGCTGTCATGGCGAACGATGATCGTCCGATCCGTGGTGCACACCTCAAAGCGTTCTTCCGGCTGGCGCATGTGTCATCATAGCAGAAAATAAGCTATACTTATATCGAATATTCCCCCTGGCCGCGGTAAGGAGGGGGAGCGTTTTTGAAATAACGGGATCTACCCCATGCGCCCATTGTTTACCGGCATCGCCATCCCACGCCCCCGGCCCAACCACCCCATTCATTGTCGGACGGCATCGCCAGCCCACTCCCCCTCCCAAACCACCCGATAAGGGTACCCTGTGGGTGGTTTGGGAGG
>JANQMY010000515.1 GCA_028279895.1 Alphaproteobacteria bacterium | reverse complement strand
GGCCAAAGAATAAAACACCTGCTTGCCCCGCCGCTCTTGCCGCAACATTTGTGCGGCCCGTAAGAGTCGAAGATGATGGCTCACAAGGGACGGCGAGAGACCCAGCTTTTCGGCGATATTGCCGGCGGAGATCTCACCCTCCATACAAACCATCACGATCGATAGCCGGGTTGGATCCGCCAATAGTCCAAAAGTCTCTGCAAGTTGGGCCGTCTGGTCGGACCTCAATCCAACATCTTCCATAATTGAACAATTAAACGATTGTTCAAGTGTTGTCAATGCTCGTCCGGCCTTTGCCGTCGGCGAGCTTGGCCCGGCATACCGTTCTTGAGTCTCGTCCGGGCTGGGTGCAAGTGAGCCCTGTCAGCCAAGCCACCGATACTCGTTATCGACATCGGGCGGGCGCCCCCAGCACAACCTGACCGTCGTTTGGACGCTTGTGATCGGGGCTTACATGATATGCGTACGGATTATATGGTTTGGTCCGCACCGCATAGCGGCGGCGGGCCTGCCGGGGTGGTTTTGCACCTCTGGTGTGCCAGTTTCTGTCGGCGGCTTACCGGCCGAGCTGTCTGGGCCTGCGAACCGGCGGCCGGCCGCACCAATCGCATTGACCTCACCCTTGGAAGTCCATAGGTTGCCGTCCACTTTTTGTTGAAACCCAAAACGACCTGGACGAACAATGTCGACCCCTGAACAGCTCGCCGAAAACGCAAAAGCCTGGCCCTTTGACGAAGCCCGGCGTTTGCAGAAACGGCTGCGCGGCGAATTGCCAGCCAAGGGGTACGTCTTGTTCGAAACGGGCTATGGGCCCAGCGGTCTGCCGCATATCGGCACCTTCGGCGAGGTCGCGCGCACCACCATGGTGCGGCAGGCCTATGAGACGCTCACGGGGCACGCCACCAAGCTGATCGCCTTTTCCGACGACATGGACGGCCTGCGCAAAGTGCCGGGCAATGTCCCGAATGCGGACATGTTGGAAGCGCATCTGGAAAAGCCGCTGACGCAAATTCCCGATCCGTTCGGCACCCATGAGAGCTTCGCTCATCACAATAATGCGAGGCTGCGTAGCTTTCTGGACGAATTCGGATTCGACTACGAATTTTTGAGCTCCACCGAGTGTTATCAAAGCGGACGGTTTGACGAGACCTTACTGGCCATGCTGCGCCATTATGATGACGTGATGAGCATTATCCTGCCCACTTTGGGCCCGGAACGCCGGGCGACCTACAGCCCGTTCCTGCCGGTGTCACCGAAAACCGGCAAAGTGCTGCAAGTGCCGTCGCTCGAACGCGATGCGGCGGCGGGCACGTTGGTCTTCGAAGATGAAGACGGGTCCAAATTCGAAACGCCGGTCACCGGCGGGCACTGCAAAATGCAGTGGAAAGCCGATTGGGCCATGCGCTGGGTTGCGCTGGATGTGGATTACGAAATGGCGGGCAAGGATTTGTCGGAATCCGTCAGCCTGTCGTCGAAAATCGTGAAGGCGCTGGGCGCGCGGCCGCCGGCTGGGCTCAGCTATGAACTCTTTTTGGACGAGACCGGCGCGAAGATCTCAAAGTCCAAAGGGAACGAAGCGATCACGGTGGATAGCTGGCTGCGCTATGCGGCGCCGGAAACCCTGTCGCTCTATATGTTCCAAAAGCCGAAAACCGCCAAGCGCTTGTATTTCGATGTGATCCCGAAAGCGGTCGATGAATACGGCACCTTCCTCGACAAGTTTGCCGATCAGGACACATCGGACCAAGTGGACAACCCGGTCTGGCATATCCACCATGGTAAGCCGCCGGAGCACGATGTGCGCATCAGCTTCGCGCTTCTGCTGAACCTGGTGAGTGCCAGCAATTCCGAAGACAAGGATGTGCTGTGGGGCTTTATCAAGCAATACGACCCCCATGCGGATCCGAAAGTGCATGTCTGGCTCGACCGGATGGTGGGCTATGCGGTGAATTACTATCACGACTTCATCCGCCCGACGAAAAAATACCGGGCGCCGACGGATCAAGAGCGAGCCGCTTTGGCCGATTTGCGCGACCGTCTTCAGTATAAAGATAATGCCACGCCGGAAGATCTTCAGAGCATCGTTTATGCGGTGGGCAAGGACCACGGGTTCGAGCCTTTGCGCGATTGGTTTAAGGCAATCTACGAAGTGTTGCTCGGTCAGCAGCAGGGGCCTCGTTTCGGGTCGTTCATCGCGATTTACGGTGTTGGACAAACGGCTGCTCTGATTGACCGCGCTTTGTCGGAAGAAGGGTTGTCCGCAGTCGGATGATCAGCCGCCGCCTTGCGCCCGGTGTGCGCGTCCCGCAGAAAATCCGCTACCTTTCGGCGGTGCTGATCCCGCTGGCGTTCGTTTGCTTGACGGCGTTGGCCCGGGCCGCGCCGGCGGAACCGCCGCCCGCCTTCGCCAAGGTAGAGGCGTTGTACGTCCAGGGCGACTATCACGGCGCCGCCCAAGCCGGCGAAGAATTGGATACGGCCGCGGGGCTTGCGCTTGGGGCGCGGGCCTTGTTGGCGGCGGCCACGTCGTCGGCGCCCGCGGATCAGCGGCTCGCGTTGATCGACCGGGCCGAGGCCTTGGCCCGCCGGGCGATCGCGCAAGATGAAACCTTCGTCGAAGGCCATTTGCAGCTGGTGGTCGCGCTGGGCCACCGGGCCAAGGCGCAAGGCGCCGTGATGGCGCAGATCGACGGATTGGCCGGTGAAACGCGCCGCCACATCGACCGGGCGCTGGAACTGGAGCCCGATAACCCTTGGGCGTTGGCCATATCCGGCGGCTGGCATTTGGAATTGGTGCGGCGCGATCCCATCGGTTTCGTTACGCTGATTTACGGCGCCCGCCGGTCCAAGGGCATGGAAGATTTCGAGCGCGCTTTGGCCCTCGATCCCACCAACATCGTCCTGCAGGTGCAATACGGTCTCATCCTGTTGGAAAGCCGCCGCCGCAAATACCGCGACCGGGCGGTGGAGGCCCTGTCGGCGGTCAAACCGCTCACGCCGCCGATCGCCTATGATACGGCGATCAAGGCCCGCGGCTGCCATGTGCTGGACCTTCTCGAAGCCGTGGACAGGCGGGCGCTGAACACCGCCGTGCGCAATTACAATAGCCTCAATATGGACGACATCGTGCCCCCGAAACCGCGCTAATGGGTGGCCCGGCAGTTCAACGGCAAACAGACCATGGCAGGGGTCCAATTGACCTCACAGGCCATTTGGACCCCTGCCATGGTCTGTTTGCCGTTGAACTGCCGGGCCACCCATTAGCGC
>JANQMY010000513.1 GCA_028279895.1 Alphaproteobacteria bacterium | reverse complement strand
TCTCACCTCGGCTGATTCGTGACAAATCACAGTCGAATCCAAGCCATGCGTCCCGTCCACAAAATCTTAACCGGACAGTAGTGGGATAAACCGGCGAATCCATCTTTCACCGCGTCTGGATGTATAGAAAAGACATAGCAGGTAAACGGACAATTGGATCTGCCCCCGGATCAAGTCCGGGGCAGGCTTTCAAGTCGGCGGATGACACTGAAGAGTCGGTGGGTGATGCCAAAACTGTTGGGGAGGAACAACACCATGGCCATGACCATCTTGCGCATCGTTGCCATTCTGCAGGGCCTTGGGCTCATGCTCGGCGAACTCTACCGGTCATGGGGTGTGGACCGCCCGCTCATGTTTTGGGTGGACGATCAGATCCTCGGAGTTCTTCTTGTGACGTCGGCCATTCTCATGGCCAAAGACACGTTTCAACGGCGCGCCTACTTCACGGCGGCCTGGGGATTTTCGGCGGGTATGCTGTATGGCAGTTTTTTTGCCAAAGTATACGAGCCGCAGGACGCGAATGCGGGCAATTTCGATTTAGGGGTCCTGACGTTCCTGATCGGCTGGGTGTTCTTTGTGTCTTGCATCGGCATGGCAGCGGCCGTTTTGCTTCCCCGGCAGGAGACGGCGACACACTAACCTTTTAGTTAGTGGCCAAGCACAAGCCGCGTCGCTAAAGTGCCGCCGAAAATCCCAACCCAGACTTCTCACCTATGTGGAGTGCCTCAATGGCCAAAGATTTCGATGTCGTCGTTTACGGAGCTACCGGCTATACGGGCCGCTTGGTGGCGGAATATCTGTCGCAGCAATACGGATCGGGCGGCGATGTAAGCTGGGCCATGGCCGGGCGCAGTGCCGACAAGCTGGTGGCGGTGCGCGATGAAATCGGCGCGCCGGCGGACACGCCCTTGGTCACGGCCGATGCGTCGGACCCGGCGTCCCTCAAGGCGATGGTGCAGCAGGCGAAATCGGTCGCCACCACAGTCGGGCCGTACCAGCTTTACGGTGCGGAACTGGCGGCGGCGTGCGCGGCCGAAGGCACCGACTATGTGGACCTGTGCGGCGAGACGCCGTTTATGCGCAAGATGATCGACGCACATGAGGCGTCGGCCAAGAAAAGCGGCGCGCGCATCACGTTTTCTTGCGGCTTCGACTCCATTCCCTTCGATCTCGGCGTCTATTTCCTTCAGGAAAAAGCCATCGAGAAGCTCGGCGCGGCAGTGCCGCGCGTGAAAGGACGTGTGCGGAAGATGCAGGGCAGCTTCTCAGGGGGCACAGCGGCCAGCATGAAAGCCACCATGGAGGCGGCCGCCGATCCTGATGTCTTGAAACTGCTGCTCGATCCGTTCTCCCTAACCCCGGGCTTCCAGGGGCCTGAGCAGCCGGCGGGCGATCAGCCCGAGTTTGACGAAAGCCTGGGCAGTTGGGCCGCGCCGTTCATCATGGCGGCCATCAACACCCGGAACATTCACCGGTCGAACTTCCTGCTGGGACATGCCTATGGCAAGGAGTTCAAATATGACGAGATGATGCTGACGGGGCCCGGCAAAGAAGGTGAAGAGGCCGCCAAATTCGTGGCCAGCAACCCCGGGATGGGCGGCGATGACGATCCAAAGCCTGGCGAGGGGCCGTCGAAAGAAGAACGAGATGCGGGCTTCTATGACGTGCTGTTCATCGGCGAAGCGGCAGACGGGCGCACCGTGAAAGTGGCCGTCACCGGCGACAAAGATCCGGGCTATGGGTCCACATCAAAAATGCTGGCTGAAAGCGCCTTGTGCCTGGTGAAGGATTGCGACGATGTGGCGGGCGGTATTTACACGCCGGCGCCTGCTATGGGCGGCGCCCTGATCAAGCGCTTGGTGGCGAAGGCCGGGTTGACGTTCGGTGTAGAGGAGTAGTCCGTCTCTTAATGGATAGCCTCGGCCGGCCCACTCCCCTTTCCCAACCACCCCTAGGGTAACCTGACCGGGTGGTTGGGAAGGGGGGGTGGGCCGGCTTGGTAATCAATCAAAGCCCCAAGAACCCCGCCAGCACGAGGCCGGTTGCCTTGCGTTGGCTTTGTTTGTTCCCCTCATATTTCGGTATGCCGTCATCCACATCCGCCACGCGGGTGTCGTAATAGATGTGCATCGCCGGCTCCGGCAGGCGGTCTTGGTCAAGAATGTTGGCACACGGAACGAAAGCCAGGCGTACAAACGGCATGACGGGTAAGAAGCCGACCACCGGATTGCCGCATTCCTTGCACAATCCCCTGTCCAGCGCCGGTTCCTCTTTATATTTGCCGAATTCGATGGTGTTGGGGGTTTCCACACTCACCCGTGTGGCCGATAAGACCGCCACGTCCGAATGGGGTTTCTGATAGATCTTCTGGCAGATGGTGCAATGGCACAAAAAACGCCGCGTGGGCCGCTTTGACAGGCTGAATTTCGATGTGCCGCACGGGCAGGTGCATTGGCCGGTAAACGGGAATGGCATATTTTTCCCCTATTTGCTCACACAGATCCGTCGGGTCGGCGTTCATCTGCAAGAGATCGCGCCCGATTGCCGACAACGCCAGTGTCAGCCGCCAAATCAACGTCAACTTTAGAACTCGGTGACCTTTTTGCCGCAACATAGGGTTGGTCTGAGGCGGCGGTGGCGTGAGGCATGTTCTTCCCCGTATTCTTCCGTTTGGTCAGACTACGCGATCGTGACACGTGTGTCACATTTTTCATATTGCTCCGCATAAGGAGTAGGGGCAGAATCCGAATCAAGGGAGATATCCAGATGAAACATCGCGTATTGGGAATTGGGGTCGGCGCCGTCGCGTTCCTCACGATTGGGATGATGGGGCTGGCACTGAAGGTGGCTCAGGCAGGCGAAGATGTGGGGTACTCCAAATTCACTGGCTCGTCCGGCCCCGCTGAAGAAGGCTTCTTCGTGGCCGACGATCCGGAATCGTGGCATCGTTTGTGGTCGAGAGTGGGAAAGTCGGCTAAGGCGACATTCAATCCCGCGAAGCATACCGGCGTGGCGGTCTTTCTGGGGCCGCGTCCCGATGGGGACCGCCTAAGGGTCCGCAAGGTCCAGGACGACGACGGTCGCCTTGAGGTTAAGCTGACCCACAAACACGGCACCGAATCCGGCGAGACCATCACGCCATGGGCCATCGTGCTGATTAAGGGCAAAGGCACAGAAGTGGTGGCAGACATCCGCCACGAGATTACCGAGCGGCCTTAGCTGGCGTTACGCGAAGTGCGGGGGCGCCCCACGGCGACGCCGGTCCAACGTATTACTGAGTTCTAGCGCAGGGCGGTGTACTGCTGGCTGCCCTTGCTCTTGAAAGCCTGATATTCGGCTTGAGCGTCCGCATAGGCTTCTTCCAGCTCCGGAATGGACCGCTCGACGTTGATCTTCTCTTCCGTCAGGTGCTTGATCTCCAGCGCAAGGTTTGCGCGCTCGACCGGAGGAATGCCGGGTGCGGCAAGACTGGCCGTCGTTTCCACGATCTCATGCTCGATGGACTTCGCGCGGGCTTGGGCAGCTTCCAGCTCTTCGGAAATGCGGTCCAATTCCGTCCGTTTTTGATACAGGGTGAAGCCCTCTAAGTGGGCGGTGACGAAGGCCGCCTCCAACTCGCTCGGACAAACGCCTTGGTAGGCGCGTCCGCGGCTGCCTTGGTTATATCCGTTTTGCGGGCGGCAGAACTGGGTAATCCCTTGATCATGACCCGCCTTATAGGAATCGAAATCAGCAACCACCCCATGATCGGCACAGGCTTTGCGATGCACACTGAACTTAGCCGGGCTCCTGCCGGCAATGCCGTCCTCGAAGCCCATCGCTTTCCAGTTGGCGGCCGTACAAGCCGTTTCGCTCATGCCGCCACAGCCGGCCAGCGCCAAAACACAAAGGGTTGAGATCGCAAATCGTTTCATGGTCCGCCTCCATCTGTGCGAAGACCATAGGCCAGCGACATTGATGCGATGTTAAGGCTGACAAACGCATTGGAAACATGGTTGATGCGCATTAACCATGCGAACCGAGGATAACGGCGTGAAAATCTATGTAGATGCGGATGCGTGTCCGGTAAAGCAGGAAACCGTGCGCGTGGCTGACCGGCACCAGCTTGAGGTCGTGTTCGTCTCGAACATGGCCATGCGCGTACCCGACGGCTATGCCGTGCGCCGTGTGGTGGTTGAAGAGGGGCCGGACGTGGCGGATAACTGGATCGCTGACGCGGTGGAAACCTCCGACGTGGTGGTCACATCAGATATTCCGCTTGCGGACCGTTGTTTGAAGAAAGGGGCGGCGGTACTGAAGCCGACGGGCGAAGAATTCACCGCGGCCTCCATCGGGATGGCGCTGGCCATGCGGGATCTCAGTGCCCATCTGCGCGAAACCGGTGGCCAAACCTATCATGCGGCCTTCTCGAAGCGGAACCGGTCCGACTTTTTGCAGGCGCTGGAGAACCTGGTTCAAAAGCAAAAACGCGCCGCTCCTCGTTAGCGGTGCGGCCGAAGGCCCCGCAGGGGAGGGCGGGACCTTCAGTGGGGCGCTATGGCTGTTGCACAATGCGCATATAGGGGAGCGGGGCAGTCCAGCCCGAGGGAAAGTGCTCCCGCGCTTGGTCGTCGGTCATGGCCGGCACGATGATCACATCTTCGCCCCGCTGCCAGTTAGCCGGTGTTACCACTTCATGCTCGGCGGTAAGCTGCACGGAGTCGAGAAGCCGCAGGATCTCGTTCATGTTACGGCCCGACGTCATGGGGTACACCAACATCGCTTTGATCAGCCGGTCTGGGCCGATCAGGAAAACCGTTCGCACGGTTTGATTGTCGATGGCGGTGCGCTCGGATGCCTCGCCGTCTTCCGTGTCCGGTAACATGCCATACAGCTTTGCAACGCGCAGATGGGTGTCGCCGATCAAGGGATAGTTGAGGTCCGCGCCGGTGGCTTTCTTAATGTCCTTTTTCCAACGGGCGTGATCCTCGATTGGGTCGACGCTGATACCGATTACTTTGCAGTTGCGTTTGTCGAATTCCGGTATCAGGCGCGCCATGGCGCCCAATTCGGTGGTGCACACCGGCGTGAAGTCTTTCGGGTGGGAAAACAAAACCGCCCAGCTGTCGCCGAGCCAATTGTGGAACCGGATCGGTCCATCGGTCGTTTGCGCGGAAAAGTCCGGCGCTTTGCTGCCGATACGAAGCATAACTCTCTCCATTCTTGATTATAGGCCCACGCGCGCCGGGGTTACCGGAAGGGGTCGGGGACAAGTCTGTGGCGCGATGGGCCGGCCATACCTAGTGATCGGGCGCTGTGGCGCAAGACACAATTCGTATGAAGAGAAAAGTTGCAGTTTGCGCACCGGTTCGATGCACAAAGCTCAATTTTGAAAAAGTGCCGCCGCCCTAAAAGCCGAACCTTTTTTGCCGTTGACGCAGATGCATCACTTTCGGCAGTGCCGTAATCCAATCACAGAATTGCCGGACGGGCTGTCGTGCGTCGCGGCCTGGCGCAAAGACAAAATGAAAACCGTCCCCGGTGGCCACTTCAAGATCGATCGGCTGGACCAGCAAGCCTTCATCAAGCAAGGGCCGATTGATTTCCGGATCCATGAGCGCAATGCCGAGGCCCTGACACGCGGCGGCATACAGCAGGCCTGCATCGTCGAAATACCGGTCGGCAGCACCCTTCAGTCCTTTCGCGCCGGCGGCCTCGAAAAAGCGGTCCCACGCGCCGGGCACTTGGCTGAAGTGGAGGAGCGTATGCCGGGTCAGTGCTTCGACCCGCTTGGGCAGATCCATGCCGTCGGCAAGTTTGGGGCCGCAGGCAGGCCCGCCCGCCGTAATAAATAACATTATTGGCTGGCATCCTGTTGCTGTGTGGGCAAATAAGAACGAAAGAGATACATGGCTTTCATCACAGTTGATAACTATA
>JANQMY010000509.1 GCA_028279895.1 Alphaproteobacteria bacterium | reverse complement strand
GGTGAACGTCGGACTGAATATCTCTCTGCCGTTTGAGCAGCACGAAAACCCCTACGCCACTCGCGAACTGATCTTCGAGTTCCATTACTTCTTTATGCGCAAGTTTTGGTTCACTTATCTTGCGAAGGCACTGGTGGTGATGCCGGGCGGTTTTGGCACGCTTGATGAATTGTTCGAAACACTCACGCTGATCCAGACCGACAAAATTCGAAAAAAAATGCCGATCGTGTTGTTCGGGAAGAGTTATTGGGAAAATGTGATTAATTTTCAGACGCTTGTCGATTTTGGGACGATCAGTGAAGATGACCTGGATTTGTTCCTGCTCACGGACTCAATTGACGAAGCCTATGACTACATCACCGAGCAACTGACGACCCACGCCATGAACGTCCGCGGTCCCAGCCTTTGAGCTCAGTAGCAGATCCAAATCAAAGAGAATGGGCATATGCCCCTGATACAAAAGGAGAAATGCGATTCTCTCCCAGGTGCTCAAAAGCTCGCCGTTTCGGAAGTCCGTGCCAGCGCAGAGTTTTTTGACAGCGCGTAAAGGAAACCTTCAAGGGCTTGATGGATCATTGCCTTAGATCGGACTCAATTGCCGATAAAATTACCAGCCACGTAAACCGAATGTTCAAATTGAGTATGCTTTTTAGTTTCAAGACCTTTTCCCGTGGTAATCTATCCCAATATTCTCTTTCTGAGAGGAGGGCAACGGACGTAACATAGCCCTGCGAAATTTGGGCCGGATTACCAAGAGGGAATGCATCGAGTTCGATGAGTAAGGACGGGAGAAACGATAACGATACCTCGACCGGGATTGTCGTCAAAAGCAAGCCGAAGACGAAAAAACCGGCGATGTATAAAGTTTTGATGCTGAACGACGATTACACGCCAATGGAGTTTGTCGTCCATGTTCTTGAGAGCCTGTTTGGAAAGACGCGAGATGAAGCGACCCGTATCATGCTGCATGTGCACCAGCGCGGGGTCGGTGTCTGCGGCATCTACAGCTACGAAGTTGCCGAGACCAAGGTCACCCAGGCGATCGATTACGCAAGACAGAATGAACATCCGTTGCAGTGCACGCTAGAAAAGGAATAGTGCCCAGATGCTCTCGAACAACCTAGAACAGACACTGCATCGTGCTTTGGGTTTGGCGAATGAAAGACGCCACGAGTACGCGACGCTCGAGCACCTGTTGCTGGCTCTGACCGACGATCCAGATGCTGTTGCTGTCCTGCGGGCCTGTGGGCTCGATCTCGATAGCCTGCGCGGCGATATCCTTGATTACATCGACAACGACCTGACCAGTCTGATTACCAGCCAACTCGGCGACGCGAAACCGACCGCTGGCTTTCAGCGCGTACTGCAGCGCGCCGCGATCCACGTGCAGTCCTCGGGCCGCGAAGAGGTCACCGGAGCGAACGTTCTGGTCGCGATGTTCTCCGAACGCGAGAGCCACGCCGTTTACTTCCTGCAGGAGCAGGAAATGAGCCGCCTGGACGCCGTCAATTACATCAGCCATGGCATCGCCAAGGTCGAGGGCATGGAAGAAACCCGTACCGTCCATGGCGCCGACGATGACAGCGATCCCGAGAAAGTGGTGCGCAAGGGCAATGAAGCTTTGGATGCCTACTGCGTTGATTTGAACAAGAAGGCTGCGGACGGACGGATCGACCCGCTGATCGGCCGTGCTCATGAGATTGAGCGTACGATCCAGGTTCTGTGCCGCCGGACCAAGAA
>JANQMY010000497.1 GCA_028279895.1 Alphaproteobacteria bacterium | reverse complement strand
CGGGGCTGCGCCGCGATCCGCTGGTGAAAGGCGCTGACGGTCTTGTCGGTCGGATGGCGCAGGGAAAAGAGCTCGAAAGTCAGTCCCCGCTGCTCGAGCGCCAGAATTTCCTGGGCGATGAACGATTCCGACAGGCGCGGCCATCCTTTGACCACCAGGGCGATTTTGTTGTTTGCGTATGCCACCAAGAATCCCGGTTTTGCCTATAGCGTTTCCAGGTGAAGTGCCAAAATCCGATATTGGCGGTTCACCGTCCGATCACGCGACCAAGCGAGAATCCCCATAGCGTTTTGGGGCATGATCATGTTTCCGTGAAAGATGATCATGCCCTAGCTGCGCCGCCTATCCTACCAGCCGGTCGCGGGGGTCGCGCGCGTCTGGGCCGATCCAAGGCGCCGCCAGGCTTTCGATCGCGGGCAGGCCGTCCAACAGTCCCGGCCACATCTTCGCCGACGGGGCCGGCGCCTCCAAAATGCGGGCTAACTGATCCGCCATGTCGCCTTTGGTGGCCCGCAACGGATCAGGGTCCGCCCAATGAATGAGCATGCGCAACAGGCCCAACTCCTCGGCCCGTTGGGCGCGAATCAGCTGTTCCCGGCGCGGTTCCGTGCGCGGCACCACCAGGCAAGGTTTGTCCCGGGACAGCATCTCCGAAAACGTGTTGTAGCCGCCCATGGTCACCAGGGCTGCGGACTGCTCTTCCAACAGGTCGATGCGTGCATCGAAGGTTTTGATGGCAAGGCGCGGGTCCCGCGCGGCCCGGGCCGTAAAGCGCTGGCGATCCGATGCGGGCATGAACGGGCCGGTGACGATCAGTGCCGGCGGCAGGCCGCTCGGCCGGCGCCCATAGGCATCCAACACCCATTCCATCAAGGGCCCGCCATCGCCGCCGCCCCCGGCCATCACCAAAATGAAGGGCGTGTCGAAAGGCGGTGCCGTCGGCGGCAGACCGGCGGGTCCGAGACGGCGGCGCAAGTAGCCGGTAAAGGCGGTCTTCTGGCGGATCGCTGCGGGCAGTTTCAAGCCGGCCAGCGGGTCGTAAAAGCGCGCATCGCCGAACACCCACACATCGTGATAGAGCTGCTCCAGGGCCTGGAAGGCGTTCTTCCGTGTCCATTCCCGCTGCAACCGTTCCGGCGCATCCAGCACGTCGCGCAAGCCCAGCACCAGCCGAATGCCGGCGGCCCGCGCCCATTCTAAAGCGGGCGCCACTTCGCCCCGCAAGCCTAAAGGCTCCTTATCCACCAGGAACAAGTCGGGCTTAAACTCTTGAACCGCTTGCCGGATCAACGCCGTCCGCAGGGCGATGATTTTGTCGATATCCCCACCGGGCTCATACGGGGCATATGCCCCCTCGGTGGTCTTGGTGACGCCGGGCACCCGCAAGAAGTCCACATTTGGGCGGAAGGTAAAGCGGCCGATCAGGGGCGAACCGGAAATGATGAGCACGGACAGATGATCCCACCGCCGCGCCAGCGCATGGGCCAGGGTCCGGCAACGGCGCAAATGGCCAAGGCCGAAGGAATCATGGCTGTAAATCAGTAGTCGACGGCGTCGGATCACGCGGCGGGGCCTCCCGGAGTCCCAAGATATTCCCCATTTTTGGGCCTTGTCAGCATTTCGTCCACAAAATTGTGATGACCTGTCCATCCGGGCCGGGCGCCCGCCCACAAAAGCGGGATTGCCGTTGCAGGCCTGGGGCGGTCGCCTTAGGTTGAGGGCGGATGGGAAGGTCGAAGCGGCGCAATGGAACCCAGTATTTTTCCATATATTTGGCGGCACAGCCGGCGCGAGCAGCTCACGGTGTTGATCATCGTGCTGATGTCCCTGCCCTTCTATTTCATGTCGTTGTCCTTGCCGAAAACCATCGTCAACGAGGCGATCGAAGGGAAAAGCTTTCAGCATACGGAAGATACGGCGGCGGCCCTGAAGATCTCGGTGCCGTTTCCCGAAGCCTGGTCTGGCGGCGCCGGCTATCTGGTGCTGTTCGACGGGTTCGAACTGCAGCGCGTGGAGTTTCTGTTCGCGCTCAGCTTTCTGTTTCTGGCGCTTGTTTGCGTCAACGGCCTGTTCAAGTTTCAAGTGAACACCATGAAAGGGCGTATGGGCGAGCGGCTGTTGCGGCGCCTGCGCTACCAATTGATCGACCGGGTGCTGCGTTTTCATCCCACCCAATTCCGGCGCGTCAAGCAATCCGAAGTCGCCAGTATGGTGACCTCGGAAGTGGAGCCACTGGGGGGCTTTATCGGCGATGCCTATGTGCAGCCCTTCTTCTTGGGCGGTCAGGCGCTCACTGCCCTTTTGTTCATCGTGGTGCAGAGCGTTTGGCTGGGCATGGTGGCGATTTCGGTGATTTTGATCCAATCCTTCCTCATTCCCCGCATGCGTGTGCCGATTTTGGAGCTTGGCAAACAGCGCCAACTGGCGGCGCGGGACCTGGCGGGCAAGGTGGGCGAGATTGTCGATGGCGCGGCCACCATTCATGTGCACGACACGTCGAATTTCGAGCGCGCCGACATTACCCATCGCCTGGGGATTATCTACCGTATCCGCTACGAGATTTACCGGCGCAAGTTCTTCGTGAAGTTCTTGAACAACTTCCTCGGGCAGTTCACCCCATTCTTATTCTACATCATCGGGGGTTATTTCGCGATCCAAGGGTCGATGGATGTCGGCTCCGTCGTGGCGGCTCTTCTGGCTTACAATCAGCTCCCTGCACCCGTCCGTGAACTGATCAATTGGGATCAGCAGCGGTTGGACGTGCAGATCAAATACGAGCAGGTGATTCAGCAATTCAATCCGGACAATATTCTTGATGAAGAATTGCAGAAACCGGCCGACACGGCCCCCACCGCGCTGGAGGGCGACCTCACCTTCGCTAATGTCTCGGTGATCGACGATTCCGGGGCACGGTTGCTGGATCAAGTGTCTTTCACGGTTCCGCTCCAGGAAAACGTTGCGATTGTCGGGGATTCCGGGTCGGGCAAAGAATATTTGGGGATGACACTGGCGCGCTTGCTGGAGCCGTCCAGCGGCCGCGTATCCGTTGGCGCGCAAGACCTTGCCCGTTTGCCCGAAGCGGTCACCGGGCGCCGTCTGGGATATGCCGGCCAAGACACCTTCATGTTTCACGGCACGTTGAAGGACAATGTGCTGTATGGCCTCAAGCACCAGCCGATCGAAGCGTCAGATCTTCCCGACAGCGCCCACCGCCAGTTTGAAGCGGTCGAGATCCGCCGGTCGGGCAACGCCCCGTTCGATCATGACGCTGAATGGATCGACTACGATGCTCTGGGCCTGGCTGAAGCGGAAGCGCTTGATCAGCGCATTCTCGAAACCTTCCGCACGGTGGATCTGGCCGACGATGTCTTTGCCTTCGGTCTGCGCGGTTTGATCGACGTGAATGAAAACAGCCATCTGGCCGACCTTATTCTAGAGGCGCGGCGCAGATTACGGGCTCAGATGGCCGATGCGCAGATCGCGCAGTTGATCGAACCGTTCGATGCCGAAAGCTACAACCGCAATGCCACGGTAGCGGAAAACCTTCTGTTCGGCACACCGTTGGACACAAGGCTCGACACCGATGCGCTGGCCTCGACCCCGTACATGATCGAAACCATTCGGGCGGCGGATCTGGAACAGACCCTGATCGATATGGGCTACGAGATTGCGGAGACCATGGTCGAGCTGTTCCAGGACATCCCGCCCGACCATCCCTTCTTCGATCAGTTCAGCTTTATCGCCGCCGACGATCTGCCGCTTTATCAGGACCTGCTGATGCGCACGCCCCAAATGGGCGGCCGGGTGACCTTGTCGGCGATTTCGACCGACGATCACGAGCGCTTGCTGGCCCTGCCCTTCAGCTACATCGAGGCGCGCCACCGTTTGGGTCTGCTGAATGACGATCTGCAGGCCCAGTTGCTGCATGCGCGTGCCCATTTCCGCGCCCATCTGCCGGACGAGTTGAAAGATGCCGTCGCCTTCTTTGAGACCGGCAGCTACAACCAAGCGGCTACCATCCAAGACAATGTGCTCATGGGCCGGATCGCCTATGGCCAGCCGCGCGCCCAGGAACGGGTGGGACAATTGGCCCGAGAGATCTTCGGCGAGCTCGGTTTGGAATTGGAAATCTTCCGGGTGGGTCTCGACTTCCAAGTGGGTACCGCGGGCAGCAGGCTCACCGGGGCCCAGCGGCAAAAACTGGGTTTGGCCCGGGCGCTGATCAAGAACCCGGATCTTTTGGTGGTGAATCTGGCCCTGGCGGCGCTCGATCAAGCCAGCCAGACCAAAATTCTGCGGCAAGTCTTAAAGGCGCGAGACGGCCATGGCGTTCTTTGGATCGTGGTGCGGCCCTCCATGTCCATCGGCTTCGACCGGGTGCTGGTGATGGATGCGGGCCGCGTGGTCGAGCAAGGCCTGCCGGAAGAGCTGGCCAATCGGCAGAGCGAATTCGGCAAGTTGAAAGCCTATGGATAACCAACGACAACAACGAAAGACGGCTAGGGAGTTGGAGTGTAGAGCATGAGTATCAAGGAAGAAGTCGACCTGCTGCGCAGGATCCCCCTGTTCGAAAACATCGATCTGGCCAAGATCAAACTGTTGGCCTTTGCCAGCGAACGCGTGCGCTTCGATCAAGGTCAGCGCCTCTGCACCCAAGGTGAGATCGGCGACGCGGCCTATGTGATCATCGATGGCGAGGCCGATGTTACGGTCGATAACGGGGATGGCGCCACCGTGGTGGCGACGCTGGGCAAGAATGCATTTGTCGGCGAAATCTCCATCCTGACGGACGTGCCGAGGACGGCCACGGTAACCGCCAAAACGCCGGTGGAGGCGCTGCTCATTACCAAGGAATTGTTCTACCGCATGATCACCGAATTCCCGCAAATGGGGCTGGAGATTATGCGGGTTCTTTCCCTGCGCTTGGCGGATACCACCCGGGCGCTCACCGAGGCACGGGCGAAACTCAACGCCGCGGGTTAGACGAGCTGCTGTGCCGGCTTATCGGCCAAGCCGTTCGGCGTGCCAGCGCAGGTGATCGTCCATGAAGGTAGAAATGAAGTAGTAACTGTGGTCGTAGCCGTGCTGGCGCCTTAGGGTGAGGGGCTGGGCTGCGGCTTTGCAGGTCTCTTCGAGCAGCTCCGGCTTAAGCTGCTCGGCGAGAAACCCATCTGCCATGCCTTGATCGACCAAGATGTTCGGCACGCGCTGCCCGTCTTCGATCAGGGCACAGGCATCGTATGCCCGCCATTTTTGACGATCGGGTCCCAGATAGCCGGAAAGCGCCTTGTGCCCCCAAGGGCAGTTGAGTGGCGACGCTATGGGCGCGAAGGCGGAAACGCTTTTGAAGCGCTCCGGATTGTGCAGGGCGATCGTCAGGGCGCCGTGGCCACCCATGGAGTGGCCTGTTATCCCTTGGCGGCTCATGTCAGCCGGGAAGTTGTCAGCGATAAGGCCCGGCAGTTCGTCCTCGATATAGGTGCGCATTTGGAAGTGCTCAGACCACGGACCTTCTGTAGCATCCACGTAAAACCCGGCACCTTGGCCGAAATCATAGGCGTCATCGTCCGGCACGCCGTTGCCGCGCGGGCTTGTGTCCGGCGCGATGAAGATCAGCCCCAATTCACTGCAGGTCCGCCGAAACTCGCCCTTTTCGGTCACATTGGCATGGGTGCAGGTGAGGCCGGAGAGGTACCAAATGACCGGCAGTTTCGATCCGTTCTCATGCGGTGGCACGTAAACCGAGAAGGTCATTTCCGTACCGGTCGATGATGACGAATGCTGGTAAACACCCTGCTGGCCGCCGAAGGCTGCAACCTGTCCTAAGATCTCTAACCCCATGCCGCACTCCCTTTTATGAGCAGCTAAAGCTTGAACTTAGTGATCACCGGGACATGGTCTGATGGTTTCTCCCAACCGCGGGCGTCGCGGATAATCTCCGACGACACAGGCGCCTCGGCGAGCGCCGGCGTCACCCAAATATGGTCGAGGCGGCGGCCGCGGTCCGACGCTGCCCAATCCCGGGCGCGATAGCTCCACCAGGAATACAGCTTTTCGGGCTCCGGCGTGAAATGCCGTGTCACGTCAAGCCACTGGTGGCTTTTCATGACTTCGTCCAAATGGTCCACCTCGATGGGCGTGTGGCTGACCACCTTGAGCAACTGCTTGTGGGACCACACATCCGATTCCAAGGGGGCGATGTTCATGTCGCCCACCGCGATCAGCTTGTTGGTCTTCTTACCTTTGCGCGTGCCGAAGAAGTCTTTCATCTCTTTCAGAAAGGCAAGCTTGTGGGCGAACTTTTCGTTCTTCTCCGGGTCCGGTTCGTCGCCGCCGGCGGGCACATAAAAATTGTGCAGCTCGATCCCGTCTTTGATGGTGACGCTCACATGGCGCGTATCGCCCTTGCCGCAAAACTCTTGGGCATGGGTTTTGTCGAATGGAATTTTCGACACCGTTGCGACACCATGATAGCCCTTCTGGCCATTGATCGCCCGATGCACATAACCCAGCTCTTCAAACGGCTTGTGGGGAAACAAGTCATTGGCCACTTTGGTTTCTTGAAGACACAAAATGTCCGGTTCGTATTCCGTCAGAAATTTTTTGACGATCTCGATGCGCAAGCGCACGGAGTTGATGTTCCAAGTGGCGATCGTAAGGGTCATAAGAGGCTTTCGGCGGGCGACGTCGGTGAGTGCGCCAAATTAATTCACTTCGAATTCAATTGGAATGTCTCGTTTGGATTGGCTACCTGGCCGGCCCGCTCCCCCGGCCCAACCACCCGTACGAGGGGACCTTGGGGTGGTTGGGCCGGGGGAGCGGGCCGGTGATGCTGCCCGATCAAAGATCAAAAAACATGAAAAGTGTTGCCGGACACGCCGATGGGCCAATGACCGGATTCATAGAGCCGGAATTTCAGGGCAAAGGGGTGGTCTTCCTCATCCGACCCGATGGCCAGCAACAGCACCACCTGATGGGCACTGCGGATAATATCCCCGGCTACGGCGGTCATCAGCCTTTCGTCGGACACATCCCAAAGC
>JANQMY010000490.1 GCA_028279895.1 Alphaproteobacteria bacterium | reverse complement strand
GAGCGCCCGATAGGCCAGCATGGTGCCGTTGGGATCGCCCCCGGCGGCGCGCAAACCGTCCAAAGCCTGGCAGGCCGCCTCCGCCGATTTTTCCACCTTTTCCTTAAAGGGCATCAGCCCCTCCGGCCATTGGGCCGCCGTAAAAGCGGGTAAACGTGCCCTCAGATCGGCATCCACATCACTGACCTTGGCGACCACCTGATCCAGTTGGGGCGGGTGCAGATGACGCGCGATAAACCCCAAGGCTTCAAGTGTGTTCAATAAAGGCGGGAAGATGCCCGAAATCGTGTCGAGCAGCTCAGGGTTGGGTTGATCGTTCATCGTCGCTCGCTTCCTGACGGCGTTACCATACGCCTTTACAATTGTTTCGTCATGTTTACATCTTGAGCGCGCCCGACCGCCCGCGCCAGAACGCCTTGCCACCCAATCGGAACGGATTCCACCCTATGAGATCAGCAGTCCTACGTCTTGTCGAACGCGAAAGCTTCGGGAACTTCGTCACCGCCGTGGTCGTGTTGAACGCCGTCACGCTGGGGCTGGAAACGTGGCCGCTGGCCATGGACCGGTTCGGCACTATTCTGTCCTTCTTGGACCGGCTGGCGCTCTCGATTTTCGTGGTCGAGATCGGCCTGAAGCTTTTTGCTTATGGGCCGCGTTTCTTCCGCAGCGGGTGGAACGTGTTCGACTTCACCATTGTCGCGGTGGCCCTGCTGCCGTCGGCGGGTCCTTTGTCGGTCTTGCGGGCCCTGCGCATTTTACGCGCCTTGCGTTTGCTTTCCGTCGTGCCGCAGATGCGGGCGGTGATCGGCGCGCTGTTGGGCGCTCTTCCGGGCATGGGGGCCATCGTCGCCGTTTTGCTGCTGGTGTTTTACATCGCGGCGGTCATGGCGACGAAACTGTTCGCCGCCACGTTCCCCGACTGGTTCGGCAGCGTGCCGTCATCTATGTACACCCTGTTTCAAATCATGACGCTTGAAAGCTGGTCCATGGGAATCGTCCGGCCGGTCATGGAGGTGCACCCTTGGTCGTGGGCCTTCTTTGTCCCGTTCATCATCGTCACGAGCTTCGCCGTCTTAAATTTGTTCATTGCGCTGATCGTCGATTCCATGCAGGCCATGCATGCCTTTGAAGACCGGGAATCGGCGGAGCAAAAGGCTGAGGAAGCCCACAGTGAACGCGAAGCCCTGATGTCGGAGCTGCAAGCCGTCAGGACGGAGTTGGAAGAGCTCAAAACCCTCCTGAAACCCGGCTAATCCAGGCGGCAGCGATTGACCTATATCAAAGCCAAGGGCCAAGGCGGCGGGCAAGGGATATCGCAAGCAGCATTGGAGGACAGAGATGGTTGGAGCAACCGGATTGGTGCGTGAGCACATGGAAGCCGCGCTTCGGGCGGCGCAGGACCACGACATTCCCCAGGATACGGTGGCCCGGGCCATGATGTCGCTGGCGGTCGAAATCTTCTTGAAGGAACGGTCGCCCGAAGACGTGCAGAGCGAGCTGGATTATCTGCGCGACAATGTGGTGACCGACGAAGACCAGGAATTCATGCGGCCGTAACCGCGACATCAACCGTCTCGCATTATCCCAATCACCCCAGGCATTCCGTGAGGTGGTCGAGAAACACGCGCACTTTCAGCGGCAAGAATTCCCGGTGCGGATAGAGCGCCCGTATGGTCAGTATTTCCGGTGCCGGGCCGAGTTTCACCCGCACCAGATCGCCGGCCGCTTCATCGTCACTGACGAAGAAGTCCGGCAAAAAGATCAACCCCGCATCCTGCAACGCCATTTGCCGCAGTAAATCGCCATTGGTGGATCGCACCCGCCAGTCCGGTAACACGGCCTTCCCGGCAACCTCCCATGCCTTGACTTGCTCCCCCTGGCCGAAGACCAAACAACAGTGATCCTTCAGGTCACGGATCGACTTCGGGCGGCCGAAGCGCTTGAGATAAGACGGGCTTGCGAACAGACCGTGGCAGGTGCGGTCGATCGCCCGGCCGATGAGATTGCTCTGATCGCTGCCGCCCACGCGTATGGCCACGTCGATGCCTTCCTCCACCACATCAACGAAGCGGTCGGTCAAATCGAGATCGAGACGCAAGGCCGGATGGGCTTCGAGGAAGGCCGGTAGCAACGGTGCGATGGCAAGGCGTCCGTACGCCACCGGCGCGCTCACCCGCAGCGTGCCCTGCGGCTGCGACGATTGCGCACTGAGCCGCTCTTCGGTGGTTGCCACCTGCTCCAAAACACTGCGCGCATGGTCGAGATAGATCTTACCCGCCTCGGTCAAACTGTGCCGCCGCGTCGTCCGGTTGAGGAGACGGCTGCCCAGATGCTCTTCCAATCCCAAGATCTGCTTGCTGACCACGGGCTTCGACAGGTTGAGCTTGCGCCCGGCGGCGGCGAAGCCGCCTTCGTCGTCAACCGCCACAAAGGTTCGCATGGCCCGCAAAATATCCATGGTTTTGTTTCCTTGATGGGAACAATTGTTTTGAAACGAGAATAATTGTTACCATATCTGCAGGGTCTTCATGTCGCAATCCGAGAATGTGCATCTGGCAAAACACGAACTCGTGGTAAGACTGAGCGATCAAAGGGGGGAATGTGAGTTCATGACCGATCTCATTCTGTATGACGTGGCGGATGGCGTGGCCACATTGACCATCAACCGGGCCGAAAAGAAAAACGCGATGACCTTCGCCATGCTGGGCGAGTTCATCGAGAAAGTCGGCGCGGTCGGCAACGCCCCTAACGTCCGTGTTCTGATTAT
>JANQMY010000468.1 GCA_028279895.1 Alphaproteobacteria bacterium | reverse complement strand
CAGGCCGGTTGGTGCAACACGACTTTGCTGGATGAGCGCAACAAAATGTTGAAGCGCATCGAAATAGAGCATGGCTTACGTTTGAACATCGCCGGTGTGTACTCGACCCCAGCCGATCCGGAGTTAGCTTTGCAAGCCTTGGCCGGAGACGTATGGCTTCGCGGCAACCCCGCAGGGGAATAGGCCTGAAGCGACGGCCCATCGATGGAACCGGCTGGCGAACGTGACGCAACAGGACAAGATCCGAAACCACACGCTAATCAAAAATGAATTCGCACGGGAGAAATGCATGGCCAAATCCGCGGCCGCGGGCCGCAAATCCGCCGCAATGCCACCGCACCGTTCATGCCGACGAAAGGCGGACAGTCCATGGAACAGTTTTGGGATTCCCTGAGCGACCACGATCTGGTGATGCTCTGGCTCTCCATGTTCTTGTCCTTGGACGACCTGCCGGTTTTGGCCTGGGGCGTGCTGCTCGATGCCCCCCATTATTACGTGATTGGCCTGATCCCGCCGTTTCTCTCGCTCTGTCTGCGTGGCGGCGGGGCCATCGTCACGCCGCATCTTGTGATGATCCTTTACGTGGGCACCGTTCTTTTCCTTGCGTTCACCGGCGCATATTGGGGACAAAACTGGTGGACACCCAGTTTTGAAACACTCAAGACCCATGCCGCTGGCGACCTGTTGTGGGGCTTTATCGTTGCGCTTCCCACCCTTTATCTCACATCATTCGCCGGGTTCCTCGCCTTCGGAACGCACAAACGGATTTCCTTCGCGGTCAGTTGGACGGCGATCACTCTTACGGTCATGCCGTTTTGGCTGGGGACACTCATCGTTTTTGCGTGCTATCTGAAAGAGTCCTGCATTTAGTAATGATACGTATATCCACCTGCTCACGGCCATGACCACGCTGCACATCTTCCTGAAAAACCCGAACCCTGCATTCGATTTCGCGGTCGGCGATTTCGCACCTTTGACTCGAATGCGGTCGGACATGGACATCGTCTTCCATGAAACCCAAGACGCGTTTTTGACGGCACTGCCGGATGCGGAGCTTGTGACGTGCTGGCAGTTCAAACAAACATGGTTCGATCGCGCGCCGAACTTGAAAGCCGTGTTCACCCCTGCCGCCGGCAAGGACTGGGTGGCCGAAGACCCAACCGGCCGTGTACAGACGGTGTTCGGTACGTTCCACGGACCGATGATTGCCGAAAGCCTGCTGGGTATGATGTTGTATTTCAACCGCATGATGCCGATGATGCTTGACCGGCAACGGCAGCACGCCTGGCAATCCGGCATGCAGGCTGAGGGCCGCATGCTTGCCAACCAGCGGGCGTTAATCGTGGGGTATGGCAGCATCGGCAAGGTGTGCGCCGCATTGTTGTCACGCGTCGGCATGGACGTTGCCGGCTATCAGCGCACAATCGCCGGCGGCACGGACCCGGAAACGGGGGCCGCCTATGTGGTGGATGACGGCCTGCCTGTGGCCTTGGCGGCGGCCGACCACGTCATCGTTTTGTTGCCGGGCGGCGAGGCGACGCACGGTTTCATGGACCGCTCGAAGCTTGCGGCCATGAAGCCCGGCAGCATTCTTTACAATTTCGGTCGAGGCACCACAACGCTGACCGAAGATGTGTTGTGGGCGCTCGATCACGGGCCCTTGGCCGGCGCCGGCCTGGATGTCACCGAGGTGGAACCCCTGCCCGCCGATTCACCCTTGTGGGACCATCCCAAAGTGCTGCTGACGCCCCATTCGTCTTGTGTGTATCAGGAATACGGCGCACTGCATGTGGCGGAACTTATCGAAAAGTTGGGAGAGTTTTTGTAGGAACGCCGTACACACCACAGCATCTTGATGATGCGGTGCAGAGCCGGGCGACGTTCTGAGAGGGCTGCTACCGCCCGTCAAAAAATTCCCACATGACCTCATTTAGACCGAAAGGCTCTGCATACGGACCGACCATTTCGACCGGCAGGGGAAGGGCGCCGCCGCCGGGCCAATGGTGACCGAGCCCATCCACGAAATAGGCCTCCAGCCGCGCGCCGTCATAACAGGTGTCGATGAACAAGCGCGTCGTTGCCGGGAACGGTGTCGCTTCCGCAAAGTCGCCCTCGTAACACTCCAGCAAGTCGGCCCATTTCAAATGGGTGGCCTGGGGTGCGGGTTTGTCGAGGGTCACGCCGCTTTGCGGATAAGGCACCACGCCGCCTTCTTTCGGGTTGAGCGGATCTTCCATGCCCCACAACAACAACAAATTGGTGGGCCGGTTGGCGCCTTCAGCCGGCACCCAGAGATGCGCCGCGACGGCAGCGATGGCCGCCCAGGCATAGTCGCTTTGCAACGCCATGCGCTGGGCCATGGCGCCGCCGCTGGAAAACCCGGCGAGGAACATCCGGCCGGTATCGATGGCGGTCCGCGCGCGGATATCGTCCGCCACCGCCTCGATGAATGCCACATCGTCCACGCCATTCACCTCGGCCCCGCCGCGGCCGGACCCTTCATTGAAGGCGCGTCCCAGTGCATTGGGCGCGGCAAGCACGATGCCCTTGGCCGCCGCGAACCCCTCGAACTTTCCAAGATCGATCATTTGCGCGCCCGTCGACCCGGTGCCGTGCAGCACCATGAGCAAGGGCGGGGGTGCTGCCGCGTCTGCGTTTTCAGGCACAAACACCTCATAGCTGCGCGCGGCCCCGCCTGCCGGAAGATCGACGGTCTGGCGGCCGGAGGTTAGCGGCGCCGGGTCGGCCAGTGCCGGGGCGAGCCCCATGATCGAAATCAATGCGGCGCTGACACCGGCGCGAAACTGTGAAAAATAGGGCATCATCTTCTCCTGCGCACAAGAGCTCTCTTGTGGCAGACCGCACGGCAAAACACCAGACGGGCCTATGGAAATCCATTTCGCACTCTTGGCCGTGGCCGGCCTGTTGTTCATCGGCCTGCTGACGGACGAGCTGGGCCGGCGCACGCGGCTGCCGCGGGTTACCTTGCTGATCCTGTTCGGTGCCTTGGCCGGCCCGTCGGGGGCCAATCTGTTGGACGGCAATTTCGAGACCTGGTACGCCTTTCTCTCGTCGATCGCACTCACCATGGTGGCGTTTCTGCTCGGCGGCAAGCTGTCGCTTGCCACGCTGCGCGCCCATGGCAAAGCCATTGTGCTGATTTCTCTCACGGTCGTGACGGTTACCACTGTCGTCGTGGCGGGCGGATTGGTGTTGCTGGGTACGCCGCTTATCCTCGCTTTGCTGCTGGCGGGCATTGCCACTGCTACGGCGCCCGCCGCCACCCAGGATGTGGTCCGTCAAGCCCGTGCCGATGGTCCGTTCACGGATATGTTGTTGGGGATCGTCGCGGTCGACGACGCCTGGGGGCTGATCGTATTCAGCCTGTTATTGGTCAGCGCCCAAGCCATCGCCGGCGACGGCGCCCTGTTGGCGCTTGCGGCCGGGCTCTTGGAATTGGGGATCTCCATCGGGATCGGCTTGGCCGTGGGGCTCCCCGCCGCTTACCTTACCGGGCGCTTGCGGCCGGGCGAACCCACCCAGCTCGAGGCGCTGGGCCTGGTGTTCCTGATTTCCGGCCTGTCTCAATGGCTGGGCGCCTCGTTCCTGCTGAGCGGCATGGTGGCCGGCGTGATCGTGGTCAATCTGGCGCGTCACCACGCCCGCGCATTTCACGAAATCGAGCACTTCGAATGGCCGTTTATGGTGCTGTTCTTCGTGCTGGCCGGGGCCACCTTGCAGCTCAAC
>JANQMY010000396.1 GCA_028279895.1 Alphaproteobacteria bacterium | reverse complement strand
TCCCCGTCGATCACCGAATGGTGGATCTTGATCACCAAGCCGACACGGTTGCCTTCCAGCCCCTCGATCAGCGTGTATTGCCAGAGCGGCCGGTCAAGGTCGAGCGCGCGTTCTTGGATTTTGCCCACCGCCTGTTCGTATTGCGCCATGGTGCCCGGCTTGGGCAGAATATAGCGCTGCACGTGATAATCGATGTCGATCTCGTCGGCTTCGACCCATACCGGATGGTCGATATTGAGGGGCGTGTTCTTG
The DNA here is from genome assembly GCA_028279895.1 of Alphaproteobacteria bacterium. Lineage (GTDB taxonomy): Bacteria > Pseudomonadota > Alphaproteobacteria > JANQMY01 > JANQMY01 > JANQMY01. The sequence continues at coordinate 4,627 of JANQMY010000396.1, read as the reverse complement.
CGCTTCACCCGATAGGTCTTCAGCAGATGCGCGCGACTGGCCACATGGGCCTTCAGGTCTTTGTAGAACGTCTTGGCTTTGCCGCGCGGCAACTTGAAAATCGGCGCGCTTGCCACATGCATGGGCATGTCAGAGGTTTCGAGATGGAGCCAGCTGGCGTCCAGGGCTTTGACTTTATCGACAGGCATGGTGCGGTTCCTTTCAAGCTCACCCGCAAATGGGGGCGACGCGCCGGCCGGGCGCCAACGGAAGCAATCGAAGAAACTTTAATCTCGGGTGTTGCGGCTGGCCGTCCGCAATCCGGGGGCGCGAAAAACGCGAACTTTCCCCGGCGTCTTTTCTAGGCCGGGTCCTGATATTTGTCAATGCAAATATTGCATTTGCAAATAGTTTGAGCAGGTGCTGCCTCTTTGGGCAGCAGCACAAGAGGCCGGGTTCAAGGACGGCCAAGCAGCGCCGCGGCCTCGCGTGCCACATTCAAACTGTGGCTGGGGTCTTCCCCCGACCCCACATGCCACGCGGCCCCGAGACCGGCATAGGCGAACGTCCACTTCAGAAGGCGGTTGGGGTCAAACCCGGTGGTCTGGGAGACCAACTCGATGCGATGCTGAAGCCGGCCGGGTGCGAGAGCGGTCTCCGCATCGGGATTTCGGAAGATATTGGCGTAATCAAACAAGCGCTCGCCGATTAATCCTTTCGGGTCAATCGCCAGCCAGCCCCGCGCGCCCCCGTCCAGAACGTTGCCATGATGCAAGTCGCCATGAAGGGGAACACTGTCCGTTTGTGACACGAGCAGCTCGTTCGCGACCTCGCTGCAGTCACGGAAAAGGCCGCCCTTCTGTTCCACCACATCGTGAAGGTCCTGAAACCAGGTCTGCAGTGGAACAAGGGTTGGCGGGGCGGTCCTGTTTCGGGGGCGGTGAAGCCGGGCTGCGACATCGCACAAAATTCGTATCGCCTCATCGTCTCGACCGCCGCGGGCCATAAGGCTCAAATCCCGTGTGCCGGTGGCCCTTTCCATCAGCAACGCAGCCCCTTCGCGCGCGAAGATACGCACCGCCCCCTGCCCGCCGAACCACTCCATCATCGCGGCCCCGCATATTTCTTCTTGAGTTCCGGCGAGCTTCAACATGGCGGCCCGTCCCTCAGCGAGGACCGGCATCAGCCGGCTACCATAATGAGTGGTGAACATCTCGCCGTCGGGAACAAGATCCCACCGGTCCAGCCAGGTCTCTATTGCCAAATCCGCCATCAACACGCCCGCAGAATGGAAACTCTTATGTTAACACGCTCGCGTATGGGACGATGCGTCACAATCCATGCTGGGCGATCGCCATATAGGCCAGCGTTTCGAAATCGTTGGCGTGCAACTCCGCAATCCAATCGTCGTCTGTGGCGCGTCCGCGCAGCACCTCTTCCACCTTGTCTTGTTGCCCGTCTTGGAAATACCAGAGGACCAACAGCGGATGCCGAAGGAGCGGATACGCTTGTTCGATGTCCGCCAGCGTTTGACGGACGAATACCTCACCTACGACATCGCGATGCAGTGTCAGGAACGCAACAGTCGCCAGCGCATCAGGCTCCTTCTTGAAGTCGATGTGGTCCCGAACGCGTTCGAGGAAATCGCGGGTTCGGTCGCTCCATCCGCGCTTCTGGAACGCGCGGGCGAAAGCCAGCACCGTCTCCACTGGAAAGGGCGCGTAGTAGGTCGGGTCGCCAGGATTTTCGGAAGCGGACATGGCAGAGGCATAAAGTGCCGGCATAAGGGCCCACACACCCTCTTCATCGCCTCTGTCCAGAAATGCGCTCTGCAGATCAAGGATGGTGTCCTTGCCGACTTTCAAAGGAAGGTCCGGACCCATCTCGAAGGACAGCAGTTTTTCTGCCGCCAGCTCCGGTTGTTCCCGTGCCTGCTCGCGTATGATTACGGCGGCCAAATTTGGGTCAAGGTGCCCGGAACCCTGCAGCACCTTAAACGTGGCCTCCGCTCCCTTCAATTCAACAAGAAACTCGACCACGGCGTATCGAGGGTCAAAGTCTTCGCGCAACTGCTTTTGCGCCCGATCTTCAAGCCACAGATAGGCGCGCGTCACAGCTTCGCCGTTCGCGGTGGAGTTATCTTCGGGCAGCCAGCTTATGTCGGTGCCTTGCTCCATCGCGGTGAGTTCGCGCTCAAGTTCAATTTCCAATGTGGCAAAGCTTGCTGCCAAATCGCCTGCAGCCGCCTGCACCAGAGCATGCCATTGACCGGCAAGTTTGGTGAGGCCCAAGGGGCGTTGCTCCGGGCGTGCTTCGATCACATCGATAAGGCGTTGCACCTCGTCGGTTCGGCCATGCTTGATCAGCACTTGCCCGAGCGCGACCAGGTCGTGATCCGCAAAGCTGCCAGAAGGGAAGAAAGTAAAGACGATGCGTGGCGCTTCTGAAATTCCATTGCGCAGCACATCAAGAAACGACGAAAACTTGCCTTGGGCACGCTCAAAAATTTCCGGCTTTGCGATGTTCAATAAAAAGTCCACATCGTCCGCAAGACTTTTGCCGTCGCGTCCCAAATCCAACGAACGAATCTCTTCGTCCGTCACGAAAACGCGTTCTGAAAATGCTGCGGCGTCATGGCCGGTCGCAAGCAGGTGGTTCGTGACCCTTTTGTTGGCCAAGCGCGCCGCCCAGTCGCTGAGCCCATGCATTTTTTTGGAGAGCGACAGCGCCTGATTCACATCGCCTTGTTCGATCAAAGCAAATATCAACGGAACCAGAAGCTTATCATCGCCACCGCTGTTCGCGGGGACAAGCGTCCTGAGGTCGAAGATGCGTTGGCGTGCGATCACTGCCAACTCATGCACCACCAAAGTCTCGGCAATGTCCTGCAATGGCCGGACGCTAATAGGCCGATCCGCATCAACGGGGCCTGTTCGGACAAGGAACCGCAAGAGCGTTTCCTGCGCGAGACCCGGCAGTCCCGCAGCATAGAGCGCCGACAGCGACCGGCTAAGCTGGCGGAAATCCGGCTGACCGGTCCGTTGGATCGATCGCTGCGGCCGGCTGGCAAAAGGGTTGTTCGCGGCGGCCCAAAGCTCCGCCACGCGGTCTTTGGGCATATGTCGCCCATAGAGTTCAAGCAAAGCAGCCACATCACGAGACCTCACGTCTTGCTCGGACCTTAGCTTCTGAAGAAGCAGCCGGTGAAACCCGTCCGGCGCCAACCACGCCGTCTCGAAATCGACCGGATCTACTTCGGACGGATGAGCGGCTTGGGCGGCCGGCCAGAAGCACACACAGAGAGAGAAAATCGCAACAGCCCATAACCAGCCGATGTGAGATTTGTTCTTTCGCCCCATCACGCTTTGCACAAACTGTTCGCCCGCCCCCCGGCTTCGAAAACGACCCTAAAGTTTAGGTTGGGCCTCGCTGAACCTTAGGTGAATAGCATATTGCCGCCCGCGCCGCTGCTCCATAGGCCCGTCCCCTGCCCGTGATCGCTTTTCTTACCCGGCATGGCGAACCGAGGCTCCAGCGGTTTGACGAACGGCGCCGCCCCCACCAATATGCCCGGCAAGATTCCCTGTCCCGGATTGGATCCGCTCATGCCGTTGCTTTCATCTTCCTTCTCATTCAAACCAATATGCCTTGCCGTGCTGGCCTTTGCCCTTGCGGTCGTGCCTGCCGCCGCTAAGACGCCCAAGGACATGTTGGTCATGGCGAAACAGTTCGACGACATTGTCAGCCTGGACCCGGCGGAAGTGTTTGAATTCAGCGGTGCCGAATATACGGCCCAAGTTTATGATCGGCTGGTGGGTTTCGATCTCGACGACATCAGCATCATTCTGCCGTCGGTCGCGGAAAGCTGGACTGTCTCGGAGGATGGCAAGACCTTTACCTTCACCATTCGCGAGGGCATCAGCTTTCATTCCGGCAATCCGCTGACGGCCCATGATGTGGCCTATTCCCTGCAACGGGTCGTTAAGCTGGGGAAGACCCCGGCCTTTATTCTCACACAGTTCGGCCTCACGCCGGACAACGTTACCAAGCTGGTCCGGGCGGCGGATGACCGCACGCTCGAATTCACCACCGACCAAGCCTATGCGCCGAGCTTCGTGCTCTATTGCCTCACGGCCAATGTCGCCTCGGTGGTGGATTCAAAACTGGTCCAAAGCAAGGCGCAGAACGGCGACTATGGCCATCAATGGCTGCGCACCCATTCTGCCGGATCGGGCCCGTACAAGCTCAACGATTGGCGCCCGAACGATGCGCTGATTTATGACCGCCATGACGCCTATTGGCGCGGCCAGCCCGGCTTCGTCCGCGTCTTTGTCCGCCATATTGCGGAATCGTCCACCCAGAAGCTGTTACTGGAAAAAGGCGACATCGATGTGGCGCGCAATCTGACGGCGGATCAATTGAACGCATTGGAAGGCAACAAAGACGTCACGCTGGTCAGCCGGCCGCGCGGCGAAATCATGTATCTCAGTTTGAATGTGGACCGCGAACCGTTCGCGAGCGTCGAAGGACGGCAGGCGCTGAAACATTTGGTGGACTATCAGGCCATCGGCGACACCCTGTTGGAAGGCCAGGTGCGCGTCCATCAGGCGTTTCCGTGGAGGCGCCTAAAAAGCCGACCGGCAAAAAC
>JANQMY010000352.1 GCA_028279895.1 Alphaproteobacteria bacterium | reverse complement strand
CCCGACTCGAAACATCCCGGCTCCGGCTTTTGGACCGGCCTCACCCATCTCGATGCCGCGCTTAAAGCGGACGTGGACTGGATTCGCGATCAAACCCGGCTCGCCGAACGCGCCCAAAGCTGGGAAGCAAGCGGCCGGTCAGAAGACTCTCTCCTGCGGGGCAGCGACCTTGCCTATTATCAGGATTGGGCGCGGCGCAAACCGGTTGGTGCCGCCGACATCCCCACGCAACAACGCGCATTCTTGCGCGCCAGCGAAGAAGCGGAAGAAGCGCGCAAAGCGCGTGAGCAGCTGCGCCTGGAAGAACGCGAACACGCCCTCGAAGGCCGCCGCAAGGCGCTTGCGCGCATACGCGCCTTGACCTTGATTGGGTTGGTCGGCGCTGTGGTGCTGTCGGCCGCGGCGTTACTGGGCGGATACCAGGCGGTCATTCTCTCTGACAAGGCGAACCGTCAGACATCGGACCTTTTTTCCGCCGAGGCGGAAAAACTGAACGACGAAAACCAATTCGACCGCGCCTTGCTATATGCCATATCCGCTGACCCCGGCGCCAAGAGCGCTCTCCTCAACACGGAACCGAATGCCAACGCCCGCGCCCAACTGGTGCGCAGCTACACGAATTCATCGTTGCAGGGGGTGCTCAGAACTGCGAAAGAATTCGGCATAGACAGCATCTCAAGTGCTGCCTTTAGCCCCGATGGCCAACACATAGTTATGAGCAAGTGGATGGGGCCGGTTTTCATTTGGAATGCTAAAGACCGGGAAGTGACGAGTATTATTCAAAACCCGCACGACAAAGGTATCATGCATGCTGACTTCGGTCCGGACGGGACAACGCTTCTCATCACCAGCTTTGGACGGTCAGCAACCGTATGGGACACGACATCAGACAAGTTACTCTTCAGCATCACCGCGGCCGGCAGACTGGCAACTCCCGCGAAATACGATCCGTCGGGAAGACTGATCGCTACGGCAACACGCGACGGCACGGTTGAGCTTTGGGATGCCGAAACCGGCGACTTGCGGAATTCACTGACTGCGGGGGCGGGCGACGTTAGGCTTATTCTTTTTTCACCGTCCGGCGATCAGTTGCTGACCTTGACTGATGGCGAAACGGTACGGCTTTGGGATCCGGCAACCGGAACCCAAGCCGTGGAACTGAGGGAGCCACCGAAAGAATGTGCGGCAGCCGCCTTTTCTCCAAATGGCGCCCATGTGGCAACCGCCTGCGGCAATAACGCATGGATCTGGGACATAGAGACCGGCGCCGAACTGGTCGTGCTAAATGGCCACACAAGCCGTATTACCTCCATCGAATTCAGCTCATCCGGACGATCGATCGTCACGGCATCGGTCGATACCACGGTCAAACTTTGGCGGGCGTCAAACGGAGAAATGCGGGCGTCTTTTAACGAACATACAGGAATTGTCACCAGTGCGCGCTTCAATGAGGACAACACGCGGATCCTTTCTGCATCATGGGATGGCACCGCGAAGCTGTGGCAACCGCAATCGGCCAAACCTCTCGCAACCTTCGTGTTCGGCGAGGCCGACCGCCTCTCAGACGCCAAGTTCAGCCCCACGGGAGACATGGCACTAACCATAGGTCCCTTCCACGATACCGTCGAAGTCTGGAAGGTACCTAGAAGCGGTAACGTCATCCGGAAAGTGGAGCCCGACTTGGCCTCCCGGCCACTTATCAGCGGTGATGCCCAACGTATGTCCTACATCGACAACAAGAAACGCCTAAAGACCGTTGACACTCTTACAGGCAAAACGATCAGTGCAGTGATGATGAAAGATCAGTCTTCAAGGCTGGTTGCGATGAGCCGCAATGGATCGGTGCTTTTGACAACGAGTGATGAACGAAAGAAACAATTGTGGGATATCGACAACGGCCGGCAGTTCTCTTGGTTCGACGACTCGCCATTTACATCCGCATTGATCGCCCTTAACCAAGACGGCTCGAAATTCATCGGCACAGACAGGCAGGTTGCCTCTATTCACGAGACACGCACGGGACGCAAACTCACCGACATTGACCCCGCACTAAGCTTCATTAGTGGATTGTCTTTCAGCGACGATGGCACGCGTGTCGCGCTGGCTGGCGATCAGACTCTATCCATCTTCGAAGCCGATACGGGATCGCTCATCCGTTCTTTCCCGGTGATCGGCGGACCGGTTCCGGAATTGCAATTCAATCCTGATGGCCAACACATTCTCACATTCTATCTTAGCGACATCGCCCGCTACTGGGAGATCTCCACCGGCAGACTACTTTGGACCAGATCGACCATGTCCGGTTTTAACGATGCAGTACAGTTCAGCAAGGACGGCTCGGTCATCCTGGAAAGAAGTGCAGTTGGATTGGTCGATCTGTTCCACGCAAGAAGCGGAAAGCACATCACAACGCTGAATGACCGTCGGGACGCCGCAATCGTGGCAACGTTCAGCGCCGACAGCCGTTCTGCGGTCGGTTTGGTCCGGCTCGGAATGATCATGTCCTGGCCGCTCGATTCGATCCTCTTCGCCGACGTGTCAGAGCAAATCCGCATGGCGTGCAGCAAGGCAAAATCCACAGGCATCGACCGCTTCACCCAGCTAGACAGAAATGAATCCGCCCTGTTGCAAGGGGTGCCCGACAATCCCTGCGATCCGGAGGCTACCGCCCGCTCCTCCGTTAACTAACTCTTTGACCGAAAAACGCTTCTCGCTTTCACTCCGGGTGCCGACAGGTTCCGTCTCGCCCATAAATGACGGGCGACAAATTGTCCTATCCGGGCTATACTTATGGCTTAAATTGGGTCGTGTCTCACCGGACAGGAGAGGCCCCCTTTTAAAGTTCGGCCTCTCCGGTTCGCTCGTGCGATCAACTGGCCAGAGCGAACACGTCAGATGCGTCCCGACTGACCGTCAGGAGGCATTGCCATGGCTGAACTTCATCTCTTCGGGGCGCTGGATGACGGCGCCGAACACCATCCCATCAACCCCATTCGGTCCGGCGACTTGTTCGACGCGCTCGCCAAAGGCTGGAAGGATTTCGGGGAAACGCCCACCCATTACATGATGCTGGTCATCATTTACCCGATTGTGGGTCTGGTCATGGCTCGCATGGTGGCGGGACAGGATTTGCTGCCGCTGCTGTTTCCGATTGTGTCCGGTTTTGCCCTGGTAGGCCCCGTCTTCGCGGTCGCGCTGTATGAACTCAGCCGCCGCAAGGAACAGGGGGAAGATGTGTCCTTCCGCGAGCTTCTCAAACTGCGGCGCTCACCATCCTTCCCGTCGATCGTCTATTTGAGCGCTTTTCTAGGGGTTGTCTATTTCATTTGGATCGCCGCAGCCCAAGGAATTTACTGGTCGCTGTTCGGCACTTGGGTACCGGATTCCATTAGTGTACTGATGACTCAGGTGTTAACCACTCCTGAAGGCCAAACGCTGATCTTGGTGGGCTGCGGGGTCGGCTTCTTGTTTGCCTTGTTTGTGCTGGCGATCAGCGCGGTCTCGTTCCCCATGCTGCTGGACAAGCCGGTCGGGGCTGTGGTCGCGGTTCAAACCTCCGTCCGCGCCATGCTGGCCAATCCGTTGACCATGCTCATGTGGGGGGCGTTGGTTGCGGGCCTGTTGGTCATCGCCATGATCCCCGCCTTTTTCGGCCTAGCAATTGTGATGCCTGTGCTCGGTCACGCCACCTGGCATCTTTATCGCAAGGTGATCGCGCGTTAGAGCGGCGGACGGTGACTCCCGCCGGGACCGGATGCGCTTAGCCTTCGGTCCCGTTTTTTATTGCAGCCCCACCGGATCGATGAGCCCGGCCTGACAATCGTTCCGCCGGGGATCGGCGGCGGCCATAAGATCTGCCATCCGGATTGCGGGCGTAATACGGCCAGTCAGGTTGATCCGCAGCTCAACGATCAGCTGACGCATCCCGTCTTGCCGGCAGACCAGTTCCACCCTATCGCCCGCGCCCGCCCCAAACGCGGTATCGAACGCCGCCGCGACATCGTCTCGCGTTACCACCCGCCCGGTCTTGTTGAGAAACAGGTCGCGCACGGCCGATCCGTTCAGCTGTTCCATCAGCACCAAGGACTCGGCGAAATACTCCTCCGGGTCGCCCGCGGAATAGCAGGTGCCGTGCTTAATCCATTCGTGACGGTCGAGATAAGACCGCGTTCCGGGCATGACCGTGTCCAGCGCCTCTCGGGTCCCGCTCTCCAAATTCAAGCGCGGCAGATCGCGCCAGCGTCCCGCCTTGTCGACGGCAACCCTGGCCACATCCACGCCGCAATAGATGTTGTCGCGCGGCTGAGGCCACAGGCCGTGCAGGGCAAAATGCGTCGCATCGAACCGGTTGGCGGTTTGCGAGCGGCATTCAGGCTTGTTGGGGCGGGTTTCGCAAAACGCCGCCTGCCAGCTTGCCGCCAAAACGAAATCGCCGCCGCCGCTGATGCCGCCCGTGATGGCTTGCGGGCCATCTGCCGCATGCTCTTCGGTGCACGCGGCCAGCACCATCACCGCAAGTATGAAGAAGACATAATTGAGTCTGCGCATGGCCATCCCCTGCTGTGTCCCTGAATGGGCAGCCCTAATCGAGATCCTCGTCGGTTTCAAGCGCCGGGCTTGGCGCTTCGGCCGGCACCTCCGCGGCGGCGCGTTCCAGATGAAATGCGATGCGCCAAAAATGGTACGACACACGGTGCAGCCACCGCACGCTATCGAGCTGGTGCATCGCCTGCTCCGTATCGAATTGCCCATGAGACGCCGCATCGATCGTATTTGCACGGAATGTTTCGCGGGCGTCGCGGAGCGTTTTCCGAATGCCGCTCAAATCATCCACGAGGCGGTCCTGCGGTTCCTCCCGCACATATTCCGCTTCCAGCACGGTCACCAACGGAGATGACAGGCTGCGCAACGCGTCCGTTTCACGGATCAGCTTTATGCGGGCGGATTGTCCGCAACGATCATAAAGCCGCTTCAAATGATCGAGCGCATGCAA
>JANQMY010000343.1 GCA_028279895.1 Alphaproteobacteria bacterium | reverse complement strand
CCCGGTCATCCGCGAAAGAAGCCTCTTTGGGGCGGAACAGCCCAATCTTGGCGCTGTTCCGGTAAGTGACATGGGCATCTCAACGCGTTATTTCAACCCTGGACCTGGGCTGGGCCTTGGCCCCATAAAGAGCCCGCTTATGAGGTTAATGAGTGGTTAACACGACAGTGTCCAACGCCGTTTCCGATAAAACGCGCCCGCCGAATCCAGGCGCTTCTATCCTGCTCGAGGAACAGATCCCTGGGGGCCGTTCATTGCGCTTTGGAGAAGCGCGAAGATGGATCGTTGCGGACGCGCCGGAAGATGTGCCCAGGGCCTTTCGGCAGATCCAACAGGCCCAGACGCAAGGGTTGTGGGTGGCTGGATTTCTCACCTATGAGTTGGGGTATGTGCTGGAGCCGAAGCTCAGCCACCTTCTTCCTCAGGATCGTCATCTCCCGCTCTTGATGGCGGGTGTCTTCGATCGTCCTGCGATGTCGTCGGCATCGGCAATGCCAAACGGCCCTGAAGATAGCGCTGCGGCGCTCGTTAACCGGCTCGAACCGGTTCTTTCCCAAGCTGCCTTCGAAAATGACATTCAACAGATCAAGGCCCTGATCGCGGCGGGCGACACCTATCAGATCAATCACACCTTTCCCATGCGGTTTCGTGCGGCAGAGACGGCGGAGACGATTTACGCGCGCGTCAAGAGGAATGCGCGGGCGAGCCATGGCGCGTTCATCGACCTTGGCGACCAGAAGATCCTGTCATGGTCTCCGGAATTGTTTTTGAAGCGCACCGGGGACAAGCTCGTGTCGAAGCCCATGAAAGGGACAGCGCCTCGCGGCCGTGACACGGCCGAAGACGCCGAATTGCAAAGCTGGCTAAGGTCCGACCCCAAATCCCGGGCGGAGAATCTTATGATCGTCGATCTGATCCGCAACGATCTAGGGCGGGTGGCTGAAACGGGATCGGTCCGAGTCGAATCCCAGTTTGACGTTGAACGATATCCGACACTTCACCAAATGACCTCGACGGTGCGGGCCAAGGCGCGGCCTGAGGCGACATTTGAAGAAATCATACGGGCTTTGTTTCCGTGCGGATCGATTACCGGGGCCCCTAAAATACGCTCTATGGAGATCATCCGGGATTTAGAACGTGCTCCCAGGGGAATTTATACCGGCGCCATTGGTTATATTGCGCCGAACGGGGATTTCTCGTTGAGCGTTGCCATCCGCACCGCGCTCATCGACCTGGACGGCAATGGCGTTCTGGGCGTTGGCAGCGGTATCGTGTGGGATTCCAATCCCGCTGAGGAATACCGAGAAACCTTGTTGAAGGCCTCATTTCTTACGGCGCCGGCGGTGCCGTTCGATTTGTTCGAGACACTGTGCTGGTCGACGGCAGAAGGTTATCGCCGCCTTTCGCTGCATCTGGACCGTTTGTGCGCATCAGCCGGGTATTTTCAGTTCTCCTGCGACCGAACGATCCTTGAAGACCGGTTGCGTCAAGAGGCGCAGTCTTTCGACGGCCCGATCTGCCGTGTGCGGCTGACCCTGAAGGCGGACGGGACGGTCGGGGTAGAGTCATTTCCGTTCGATCCGCCCGCCGTGGGGGCGAAGTATCGCGTCGCCATTTCTCCGCTGGCCGTAAACAGCGAAGATCCCTTTCTCTATCACAAGACCTCACGCCGGCGGATGTATGACCGGGAGCACGCGCGTCTGTCGCAGGCGTTGGGGGCAGACGAGGTCTTATTCCTCAACGAGCGGGGCGAACTTGCCGAAGGCAGCCGCACCAACCTTTTCCTGAGTCAGAACGGACGATTGCTCACACCGGCGCTGCGCTGTGGCGTATTGCCCGGGTGTCTGCGCCGGTCGTTACTCGATGATCCGGATGTGGAGATCGAGGAAGCGGTTCTGACTCTAGACGATCTTCAGCAAGCGGACGAGATATTCGTTGGAAACTCGCTTAGAGGTCTTGTGAAAGCAGAACTTTGCGAAAATGCAGCGACTGTAAAAGCGGCTGCATCCGGCTGAGCCTAAGACTTGTCTGACCGTATGCCGCGCTAGCTGCCGATTTCTCCGCCGCCCCTCTTGGTAATCGCCACCACGGCGGATCGGGGCGGCATGTCTTCTTTGAAGTCGGGCCACCGGGTCGATGGATTGTCGAACAGGCTGTTGGGTCCATCGAGCCCCGGATGTTGCACGGCCACGAACAGAGTTTCTCCGTCCGGCGTGAATTCGGGGCCGCACAATTCCGCGCCATGGGGCACGCGGTAAAAATGTTTTGTAAGGGCGCGTTCGGAACCGTCGACCTGGCACGCCCATACCCCGTCATTGATTCCGTCGGGTGCGCCGTCGGTGGCGATCCACAGTCGGCCTTTGGGGTCGAATGCGCAATTGTCCGGTGCTCCGAACCATCCGTGTTCGGAGGTGTCTTCGTGATAAACGGCGCTGTGCTCGGCCTCTGCCGGATTGCCGGCCTGCAAGAAAATATCCCAAGTGTAGGTTTCTGCCGCGTGGTCCCGCTGGCCATTGGACGCAACCGGCGGCGTGAATTCGATCACATGCCCAAACGGATTGGGGCCGCGCGGGTTGGACGCGCCGGTTTCGTCCGCCTCGCGTTCGGTATTGTTGGTCAGCATGGCAAACACAGTGCCGGTGATCGGATTGACGTCCACATCCTCGGGCCGGTCCATAGGTGTGCCCCCCAAAAAGCGGGCGGCACGCCGTGTTTCGATAAGCACATCCGCCTGGGAATCGAAACCGTTGGCGGCTGTGAGCGGGCCTGTGCCGTGGACCAACGGGATCCAGACCAGCGTGCCGTCTTCCTCGAACCGCCCGACCGACAAGGTCCCTTTGTCCAAAAGGTCGCGGTTTGCTTCCGGATTGTCCGGGTCATAGGCGTCGTCGGACACATAGCGGTAGATGCATTCGAAGCGGGCATCGTCGCCCTGATAGACCACCACCCGGCCGTCATGGCTCAGGGCGCATCCGGCGCCTTCATGCCGGAACCGGCCAAGGGCCGTGCGTTTTTTTGGTACTGAATTGGGGTCATAGGGATCGAGTTCGACGATCCAACCGAAGCGGTTGGGCTCGCGCGGTTCTTTGGATAGGTCGAACCGTGGGTCGGCCGCCGCGCGCCATGGATACCGGCCCGGTCCTGTAAAGCCCATGGACCGGTGGTTGGCCGCCTCGCGCGCGTCGTTCGGCGTGCCGCTGAACGAAAAGTGCACATTTTCTTCCGCGGTCAGCACCGTATGCCACGGCGTTTTGCCGCCGGCACAATTAAACAAAGTTCCTATGACCCGGCGGCCGGTATCGTCGGCCGAGGTCTTCATGCGTTCATGTCCGGCGGCGGGGCCGGTGACTTCCATCTCGGTGGCCAGGGCTGTGATGCGGCGGTTATAGGAACTGCCGTCGACCGTGGTCCATTGCCCGTCGGTCTTCTTGATCTCGATAACACTGTGCCCGAGTGAAGCGAGTTCCGCCCGCCCGCGTTCGGCCGTCATCACTTTCAGCGCGGTGGCCATGCTGGCGTCCGGGAACATTTGGGTGGCCACGCAGAACTCGTGATTCACGCATAATAGTCCGTGCGCCGAATTATTGGAGCCGCGCGGCAGCGGCATGAAGGCGATAAAATCGTTGTTCATACCGAACTGTTGTGATTGCGCCTCGCCGGTCACATTGTTGGGCTCGAATTTCGGCGCGCCCGGCACCACGGGATCGCCCCACCGGATGAGGACGTTGGCGTCATAACCGTCGGCCACCGCATGATCGGCTGTCGACCCGTGAGCAAGTTCGCGAAACCGCAAGCCGCCATCGGCGCGGAAGCAAGCCGCCGGGGTAAGGGCCAGCGCGGTGATCGATACTGCGGTCCCGCCCCGCAGGACCGCGCGCCGGCTCAGGCGTTTTTCGATAAGACGTCCGAGCGGGGTCCGCCCCGAGGGCGTTTCCCCGTTATCCGTGTGTTTCATGACTGGCCACTCGTCATTGAAGCTACCCTGGCGTTTTACCCTAAGGCGCGCGAGACGTCATGAAAATTGGGACACAGCACCCGCGATATTTAGTCGTCGCGTGCCGCCAAGCCGGGCACCGGGAACCCATCGGCCAAATGGCGGACTTGGTCGCCAAGCGCGGCCAGCTTTTTCTCCTCCCCGGCATGGGTCAGGGCCGTCGCCATCACCGTACCGATCTCCGTCATGTGCTCTTCGGTCATGCCGCGTGTGGTGACAGCCGGCGTCCCTAGCCGGATGGCGCTGGGCCGCAAGGGCGGTAACGGGTCGTCGGGGATGATTTGCTTATTGGTGGTCAAACCCACCCGGTCCAGAACCTTCTCGGCGGCGGTACCGTCCATGTTCAGCCATGAATGGGTGTTGACGACCAGCATATGGTTGCTCGTACCGCCCGTAATGAGATGCGCGCCCTGGGCAAGCAGCGTGTCGGCAAGGATAGCGGCGTTTGTAAGTGTTTGTTTGGCGTATGTCCTGAAAGCCGCGGTATCCGCCAGTTTGAGGGTAACGGCGATGGCGGCCACCGCATTCATATGCGGTCCTCCTTGCAGACCCGGAAAGACGGATGCGTCGATCTTTTTGGCGATGTCTTTCTTGCACAGGATCATGCCGCCGCGCGGCCCCCGCAACGATTTATGGGTCGTTGTGGTCATCACATCGAACCCCGCATCCATGGGATTGGCCAGAACACCGCTGGCGATCAGCCCGCCGACATGGCTGACATCGGCCATGGCGTAGGCCCCCACCTCGTCGGCAATGGCGCGGAACGGTGCGTAATCGAAATCCCGCGGATAGGAGGTGTAGCCGCAGAGGACCAGCTTCGGGCGATGTTCTTGTGCCAAACGCAGGACATCGTCTGTATCGATAGCGCCTTGGGCGCCGGTGGTTTTGTAACGCACGAAATTGAACAGGTGGCCCATATGAGAGACCGGTGCGCCATGGGTCAGATGGCCCCCATGGGACAGGTCCATCGCCAGAATCGTGTCGCCGGGTTCAAGAAGCCCCAGATAAACAGCCTGGTTCATCGGCGAACCGGACAGTGGTTGAACATTGGCATGATCGGCGCGGAACAGGGTGCAGGCGCGATCACGGGCCAGTCGCTCTACCTTGTCGGTAAACTCTTGGCCGCCATAGTAACGGCGGCCCGGATAGCCTTCGGAGTATTTGTTGGTGAAGACCGAACCCAACAGGGCCAGCACTTCCGGATAGGTATAGTTTTCCGACGGGATAAGCTCGAGGCCTTCCCGCTGCCGATTTTCTTCGCCGATCAGACATTCGAAGATGTCAGGGTCACCGGACTGTAAAACATCGCGATAGGTGGTCATGGGGCCGCTCCTTAGCTGTGTGAAACAAGCTTCAACACATGACCGCCTGAGCTACTCTTTCGGTGCCCAGGCGAGCGGCAATGGCTTAGCTGCAAGCTTCCCTGTGGTAGGCCCCACGTTTCTCGCCAGTCGCTTGCAGATGAATATGGTGAGTGGCCAGGCGGCCAATCGCGCGGATCATAAATCCGGCAGTGCCGGGAATGCAACCGGTCAGGGGCCAGCCATGTAAGATGTGATCTCGTTACCCTTTTTCTGGCGGAACGAAATGCACCGGTCAATCTGATTGAGCGCCTGCGTGACCCCGTTCGGGAACTCCGTCACCCCAAATGATTTCGACCGGTAGAAATTGCCAATGTCGCGGTGAGCCTTGCGGGTGCAGAAGCTTCCGAGGACGCCGGCAATTTCGTTGTCGGACACGTCCAGTGCTTCGCGGGTGGCATCATAATTCTCTTTAAGCCAGCGCCAGCCCGCCCATCGATTGTTGGCGTTGGCAAATAAGGCCGCCAACAGCTGGCGGGCTTCGTCTGGCGAAAGGCTCTCGTCCACCAAGCGCTCTAGGACGGTTCGGTAAACCTCCGGGTCGCTGACCCAAGAGGTGGCGGAAAGGATCTGCGAACGGCGTTTAGGGTTCTCCGCTCGTTCCAGCTTCTCGAACAGGAGCGGCACATAGGTTTCGCCGTCATGTTTGACCGCGACGCTCAACGCCAGTGCATACCGTGCTTCTTGCACGGGGGTGAGCGTGCTGCGGTGTCCCGGCTGTTCGATCAAGATTTGGTCGGCCAGCGCCATTTCGTCTTCCCGAATGGCCGGGTGCTCGGCTTTTAGGGCCAAGAAGGCCAGCAGTTGAACGGCCGCGGTGGATTCAGGATCGTTTTGCGTTTCGGCCCTTCGCCGCAAATCGCCGATCCGCCCGCCATAGAGCTCGATAAAGCGGTCACGCACATTCGGCCGGGCATAGCTTTCCACGATCGTGTCGTGAATATGGGCGAATTGCTCGATGGGGGCGGCGGCGACCCGCAAATCGCGCGCCCGGGAGAACTGCGACAAGCCCCGCATATAGGTGCGCACCGAAATCGACCCGTCGTGAATGCCGCGATAAAGATCGCGCTCCAATACCAGTGCTTCCGAAAGACTTACCTGATCTATGTGATCGGGCAGCTTGAGCCGTCCTTGTTTGTTGCCCACGGCGTAGGCGGACGATGTGGCACCAAACAAGACCAATACGGTGATGACGCTGAGCAACTTCCGCAACATCGACTTGAATTCCAAATCAGAGAGATCCCCGACCATATGAAACGCTGATATGGTTAACAAAATTATGACAAGCCTATGGCGAGATTGGGACGTATTCAACAGGCAGCAAGGGATGGCAGGCCGAATGAAGCCATCACATATTGGAAATTTTGGCCGGAATCCCTTGGGGAAGCGGCCCCGCAGGGCGCTCTGCGGCGGTAAGCGGTTTGGCACGGCGCCAAAGCTTCTTTAAAACAACCCCACATCAGCGGATTCACGGCGCGCGCCAGCGCCCGGCCGATCCCTACTCATTGGAATTCAGGAATGTTCGATTCAATTGATCAGATTACAGATGGCCTAGCGGATGTGGGCTATATCAGCACACGAGAAATTTCGACGGCGCTCTACATAGCCCGCCATCTGGAAAAACCCATTTTGATCGAGGGGCCGGCCGGTGTCGGGAAAACGGATCTTGCTCAGTCCACGGCAAAAACCGCCAAGCTGCCGCTGGTTAGGCTGCAGTGCTACGAAGGCCTGGATGAAAGCAAAGCGCTCTATGAATGGAAATACGGTAAGCAGCTTTTGTATACGCAGATCCTAAAGGAAAAGCTTCATGACATTTTGGGGGATGCGGGCACTCTGGATCAGTCATTTTCCAAGCTGCACACATTCGACGATGTGTTCTTTTCCGAAGACTTCTTGGAACCGCGGCCGCTTCTGAGCGCCTTGCGGAAGGAAGACGGCGCCGTTCTTTTGATCGACGAGATCGACAAATCGGACGAAGAATTCGAAGCCTTTCTGTTGGAGATCTTGTCGGAGTTTCAAGTCACCATTCCCGAGATCGGCACAGTGAAGGCGACCACGCCGCCGCTCGTCATGCTCACCTCGAACAACACACGGGAAATCAGCGATGCGCTGAAACGGCGCTGTCTTCATCTCCATATTTCATTTCCGGAAGAATCTCGCGAGCGGCAGATCGTTGCAGCTCGCGTGCCCGGCATTGGGGACAGTCTGCTCGATCAACTCGTCGGATTTGTGCACCAGCTTCGCGAAGAGGAATTGAAAAAGCTGCCCTCGATCAGTGAGACGGTGGATTGGGCGCGCGTTTTGATGCTGATGCATGCGGACCAGTTGGATGGTGAGTTAATCCGCAGCACGCTCAATGTGTTGTTGAAGTTCGAAACCGACATTCAAAGCGTCGAAAACAAGATCGAAACCATGCGGCGTGCAGCGTCCGGCCGGCCGCCGGTGTCCTAGGCGGCGCTGTGGAAAAAACCCTCACCAGCTTCATTCGTGCGTTGCGCGCTGCGGAGGTGCCCGTCTCCATCGGCGAAAGCGTCGATGCATTGAAGACGGCGGCCTTCGTCGGATATGGTGACCGGCAGCTTCTTAAGGATTCCCTTGCCACGGTCGTGGCAAAGTCCGTCGAAGAAAAGGAAACCTTCGATCACATCTTCGATGTCTATTTCGCCCGAGACGATACGCCGCCTGCGGCCGAGCAATCGGACACGTCGCCGGAAGGCGGGACCTCCGAGGCGTCCGAAGACGCATCCGATCTCATCGACATGTTGCAGTCGAACGATGCCTTAGGCGTTGCCATGGCCATGGAGGCGGCGGCCCAGCGCATTAACGTTCAAGAGATCCGGTTCTCCACGCAGCGCGGGATCTTAACCCGGCGGATGCTCGAAGAAATGGGGTTGCGCGATTTGGAACAGCGTATCTTCGATCTCAGGCGCGAAGGAACCGGCGAAGCCGACGAAGAGGCGGAAGCCCTGGATGGGGCCCGAAGTGAGCTTCTTGCGCAGGGGCGGTCATTCGTCGACCGGCAGTTCCGCGCCCATGGTGAAGCGGCCACCGAAAGATTCATGGAGGATTACCTCACCCGCTCGCGTCTAAGTGATCTTGATCGCCACGATATGATCCGTATGCGTCGTTTGATCCGGCGCATGGCAAAGCGGCTAGCGGCCAAATACAGCCGCCGCAAGAAAGCCTACAATCAGGGCAAGCTCGACATTCGCAAAACCATGCGGGCCAACGCGGCATATGACGGCGTGCCGTTCGAAACCGTATGGCGCCGCCAGCGGCGCGAGCGGGCGAAAGTTATCGCGATTTGCGACGTGTCGGGGTCGGTTGCCGCCTTTGCTCAGTTCTTGCTGATGCTTTTGTACAGCCTGACGGAAGTGATTCCCGATATCCGGTCGTTTGCCTTCTCGAACCGGTTGATCGAAATTAGCGACGATATTGATGCCCTTGACGTAGAAGAAGTCATCCCCAAAGTCCTGAAAGACATCGGCTTCGGCTCGACCGATTACGGCCGTGCGTTCGCAGACTTGGAAGAACAAGCTTGGGACGATGTGGACCGACGGACCACTGTTATCATGCTGGGGGACGGCCGTTCCAATTATGGCGATCCGCGTCTCGATCTGGTGAAGGAACTCAGTGGCCGGATCAAACGCTTTGTATGGCTCAATCCCGAAGCTGAAACCCTTTGGGGCACTGGGGATTCGGAGATGCTTCGCTTCCGCCCTTACATCCACGTTCTGCGCCGGTGCAATACGGTAAAAGATCTGGAAATGGCCGTTGACGATATATTGCGGTCTTACGCCTAAAGCGACGGGCGGTGAAACAGAATTGATTCTATTTCACTCCACGCCACTCTAAGCCTATTTTTTCGTGGCATCGTAAACGCCGTCCCAGTCAGCTGGCGGCGGCGCGATCAGATAGGCGTCGATGCGGCTCAGATAAACGTCGACCAATCCTTCTACAGAAATATGGCTGGGCACTGTCTTTAAGGCCGCCGCGAAGTTTGCGCGTGCCAAATCCCAATCCTGTTGGCGATATGCGCCGAGGGCGGCGGCGAAGTTGCTTTTGAAGGTTCCGAATGCCGCGCTCTGGGCAAGGGTTTCATCGCCCATAAGCGCGAAGATACGCTCGGGTTCTTCACGCCCCACAACCCGTATGAGGTCAAGTTCCAGCAGAGCCAATGCACCGATTGGCGCCGCCGTCTGCTGGCCGACGATAATGTCGACGGCGTATTGCTTCGACATGCCTTCCAGCCGGGATGCCAAATTGACGGCATCACCCAGGCATGAATACGCAAAGCGTTGCTCCGAGCCCATATTACCGACGCAGCACTCACCGGTGTTCAACCCCACACCCATACGCAGCGGCTGCATGTCCGAACCGCGGTCATGGAAGCCGAGCGCCTGGTTCACGTCGTGCAGCCGGTCCAGCATGGCCAACGTCGCCTTGGCGGCTTTCATTTCGTGACCGGCGACATCGATGGGGGCATTCCAAAACGCCATGATGGCATCCCCGATATATTTGTCGATGGTCGCTTGGTGGGCGAGCAGCTCGTCGGTCATGGGGGTGAGAAACTCATTCAGCAGATTGGTCAGCGCTTCCGGATCCATCTTTTCGGAAATCGACGTAAAGCCCCGAATGTCGGAGAATAAGATGGTAATGTCACGCATCTCGCCGCCAAGCTTGAGGCTCGCCGGGTCGTCGGCCACACGCTCCACCATGTCCGGTGACAGATAGCGTTGGAACGCCCCGCGCACACGCGCCTTTTCTTGAGCGGTTGCGAAGAACCGCCACCCGGTCATTACCGTATAGCTCAACACCAGGCCCATCGAGGCGAACAGCGGCGAAATCAGCCAGCCATACGACGTGAAGGCAGCGATGGTCAAAACATTGACCATCACCACTAGGGCAACGGCAATGATCGCGCCCCAAATGGCATTGGCCCAAAAGACAGTGATCGTGAGCAACAGGGTGCCCAAGATCACGGCAACGACCTCCGCGCCGTCGGCCCATTGCGGACGGCTAAGAAAACGCCCCAACATCATTTGCTCCAGCGCTTGCGCGTGAACGGTGATGCCGTAATCCAAACTTTTCAATGGCGTGGCGATGATGTCCCGCAATGCCGGCGCCGTTGCGCCCACCAAAACGATGTGGCCATTGATTTCTTCCTCCAGGTCCCGGGCGGTTACGGACGGATCGAGCACGCGTGCCGCCGAAACGAAACGTTCCGGCACATCCTCCGTGTAATGAATCCAAATTTCGCCGTCGCCATTTGTCGGGATTTGTAGATGTCCGACTTTTAACGCCGCGATGCCGTCGGCTCCACCGCCCTCGCGGCTGGCATCGCTGCTGCGCACCACGATGGTCGAGCTGCGTTGGGCCAGCCGCAATGCCTCGACCGATAAAGAGGGAACAATCTGATCGCCATGACGGCTGATGAGGGGCAGCCGGCGCACAATGCGGTCCCGATCGCTTTGCACCAGTGTGATGTTGCCCATGCCGGGGGCGGCATTGGTGATCTCCGGAATATTCGCAATGATGCCCTTGTAATTCCAAAGGTATTCCAGCGGATCTTTGCCGCCGAAGGCAAAGCCCGCTTTCGATGGGATGTCCTGTTCGGATACGTTAGGTGTGTTGGTAAGGATTACGCCGGCCACGATCGGCGCCTCCCGGACCGCATCGGCGAAGATGGTGTCGTGGTCTTTCAGGGCCGCGACATTCTCGAAGGTGCCGTCGGCTTCGGGGTTCTCTTCGAGAATCTTTGCGATACGTTGCGGAGAGGTGCGGTCCGGTTGCGAAAATACGATATCGAAGGCGATGGCCGCGGCGCCCGCCTCGTTCAGCTTCTGAACCAATTCGGCCATATGGTGGCGCGGCCAGGGCCATTGTCCGCGGGTGTTTAGTGCTGCCTCGTCGATGTCTACAATGACCACGGGCGATTCAATGTATTCACGGGGATAGGCCTGTTGATACGTATCGAAGATGGCAAGTTGCAGGGCTTGCAGAACGGGTGGCGGCCGAAGAATCAGAAAGACAGTCGCCGCAAGCACCAGCAGGGCGACTGCCCAGGCGGGTGTGCGGCGCAAGATGCCGCTCCACCAGCTCGGCTTGCCGCCATACTGAGATGCTGCGTCGCCCGAAGTCGCCACGTGAAAATCCCCCGAATCCCAATGACATAGCGCTTACTGCCCTGGGCTCTTCGGAACCATAGCATATTCGCCCGATCCGTTAACTCTGTTCGTTAGTCATGTTTCCGTAGAAGCGGCCCGGAAATTTGCGCTTAAGGGGCGAAGGTGGCTACACTCTTGGTCAGTGAGGTGCAGGGCGCAGCGGGGAAAAAGCAGATAAGCTCGGCGGCGGCCTTGCAAGCAAACTGGGGTGCCAGGGTTTGGATAAGCTTGCGTGGGGCGCGCGCCGTTTGTTGCGGCGTGCGAAAATGGCTGCGGCCTTTCTGGCCGCGATGGGGGGACTGGCGTTTGGCCTTGCGCCGGCGGCTGCCCAACAGCCGGGTCTCGCGCAACATCCCAGTGAACTGATTTCCTATGGCGATGTCCTCAAGGCGCCTGACGATCTGAAATTGAACTTCAACTATGCGCGTCAAGAGGCAACGCGCGGCAATTTGGCCGGTGCCAGCACGGCGCTGGAGCGCATCTTGCTGTTGGAGCCCGAATGGAACACGGCGCGTCTGTTCTATGCGGCGGTTCTCTATCGTTTGGACGATCTCTTGGCAGCCGAACGCGAGCTGTTGATCTTGTCCAATCGCCGCCTGCCGGAGCCCCAGGCATTAGAGGTCAAGAAGTACCTCAATCTAATCAAACGCAAGCGCCAGCGGCTGCATGTCAAAGGCTTTCTCGGCATCGGCGGCCGCTATGACACGAACCGCAATTTTGCGACCAATCTGGACGGCGAATCCGATCCGATCCTGATCTTGGGGCTGCCGGCGATCACATTCATTCAGCCTGAAGACGACTTTTCCTATCGCGGATTTGGCGGTCTGAACGGCCGCTATAAGCTGAGTCCGATTTCCCGCCATGCTCTCTACTTCCGCCTCACCGGAATTTACAACGAGCAGGATTCCATCGACGAGCAAAGCTTTTCCGACGCGTATGGTGAAGTCGGGATCGATTACGATGCGGGGTTCGCAAAGATCAAACCTCATGTGGTCGGTCGCACCTTCGCGATTGATGACGAGCAATATTTTACGGAAGCGGGTGGCGGCGTCAGTTTGGAGCGATCCATTACGCCGCGGTTTAATGTCGGTGCTTTCGGCGTTGCTCTGTATCAGGACTTTAATTCAATCAGCGTGGCCAGCACCGGGAATTTGAGGACCGGCAATCGGCTCCAGGCGGGGGCCAGTGCCAACTATGCGATCAATGCCCGCAATCGCATTGGGGGGCGCGTGCTTTACGACGACAAGTCGGCAGATTTCGACGCCTTCGCCTATTGGAATGCGCGCATCGAACTCGACTATCTGTTCCTTTTGGGCAAGGGATCGTTTTTGCAGTTGCAGGGCAGTACCTCATGGGCGGAGTTCGATGCGCCCGATCCCATCTTTTCGCCGACTTTGACAAGGCGGGACCGACGTTACGTCTCAAGACTGTCCGTCGGCAGCCCGCTGACGTCGATCGGCGGCGCGGTGGGCTTGGAGCTGCCGGACGCCTTGTCGGAAGTGACCTTGCAGATCGCGGCAGACTATCGGCGGCAAGATTCCAATATCGGCAATTTCAGCTACGACAATGTAGGAGCGGAGGCCAATTTGATTTGGAACTTCGATTTTGGACGGTGAGCAGGATGCGTATGAGATCGACAGCTCTATCCTCTTTGGTGGTGTGCAGCGCTTTGGTGTTGGCAAGCGCGCCGCTGCAGGCAAATGAAAAGATCGGCGTGAGTGCCGCGGTTAAAGGCGATGTGTATGTCCGTGGTGCGCGGGAAGAAAACCAGCGCCGGGCTGTCGTCAATGAAGATGTCAAGCTGGGTGACGAAGTCGACAGCAAAAAACAAAGTGCCCTGCAAATCCTCCTATTGGACGAAACCGTTTTCACGGTCGGGGCGGATTGTCTGTTGACGATTGACGAGTTCGTGTACGACCCGTCCGCAGGCGCGGGGCGCATGGCGGCCTCCGTCGCTAAAGGGACATTCCGTTTCGTAACCGGGCGGATTGGCGCAAATGAACCGCAAGACGTTTCCATTAAGACACCCACGGCCACGATCGGCATTCGGGGCACCATCATCGAAACGACCGTGGGGCCGGATGCGGTGGAAATCGCGCGCATGGCCGGTCTGCTGGGCCCGGATGACGAGTTCGATCCCGAGAAGGCGACGATCATTGTGTTGCGCGGGCCGGGCCCCAACCACAATTCGCTGAACAAAGACGGCAGCGTCGAAATCGAAGCCGGAGGAACCACCCAGTCTCTGACCGTGTCGGCCACCGCCGTATTTATTCCCTTCCCGGGCGCCGAACCGACAGATCCATTCGTGTTCACGCCTGAAATGGATGCCCTGATCAGCCGGTGGCTGCGCTCGCAGCCAACACCCGACTTGCTGAACATGTTCGACGAGGATGGCAATGCGGGCAGCGGCGACAATCTGAGTGGCCAGTCGACGGCCGCCGGTAGAGATCGCACGAACACGAACCCGCCGACCAACGGCAATACGGAGCAGAAAGAGGTCTTTCCACGGGACGATGCGGAAGACGAAGCCGATGACATGGAAATGGTAGATATGCCGAATATTCCGCCGGCCGGCGACATAGGGGGCGTTGAGACAGGGGTTTTCAACAATATCGGTGATGAAATTTCTACGTTCGAGCTTGCAGCCACGGCGGGGTCTGTCGTGTCTTATGCGCAGTATGACGTGCCGATGTTCGAGGATGTGGGTGGCGTGCCGTTCTTCAATGAAAACAACTCGATCAATGTGGTCACCGGGCCGTTTTTCGATGGCGATAGTAACGAGCCGGATGGCCTTTATGACTTCGTCGTGACGGTTGACCCCAACAATCGGACCTACAAGTCCACGTTCACTTTCGATTCCTTTTTTGCGGAGGCGTCGGGCACACAGATCGCCGAGGGCGCTTTTGGAACGGGGAATGCTTACCTCAACCCGTTATTCGATGCAGGTGTCACCAGTCTCACAGAAACAGGGTTGTGCGATGGCGGTGGTCAATGCGACACGCGCATCGATTTCCTGATCGTCGACGGCAATCCGCTGGGCGGGGCCGCGCATTCGTTGGCCTTTACCGAAGATACCGGCGAGGGGCCGGGCACCACCATTCGCGGTGCCGGGTCGACCAGCGCACCACCCTTGCCGGCAGTGACGCAGTAGACCACCGTTGTTGACAGGGGGGACGGACGGCCTAGGTTCCTGTCACCACTAATCTGGTGAAGTCTCGTGTCTGTCGCCCTCGTTCTCTTTCAAGATAATCTGCGCCTTGCGGATAATCCCGCGCTGACCGCGGCCGTCGAGTCGGGCCATGCCGTCTTGCCGCTGTTTGTGCTGGATAACGAAACGCCTGGCCGTTGGCGTCTTGGCGGGGCATCGCGCTGGTGGTTGCACCACAGCCTCGCGCAGTTGGCGAACGGCTTCGAAGAACGCGGCAGCCGCCTTATCCTACGGCAGGGCGCAACTACGGCGGTTCTTCAGCAGATCCTTGATGATGTGGACGTGGCCGGTGTTTACTTCGCACGGGGCTACGCGCCTTGGTCGCCGGCTTTGGAAGATGGTCTTAAGAAATTATGCGACACGGCCGGAATCGACTGTCGGCGATATGGCGGACATTTGGTGTTCGAGCCCGAGGCAATCAAGACCCAATCCGGTAATCCGTATACGGTGTTTACGCCGTTTTGGCGGGCGTGTCAGGCGGCCGATCCGCCGGCGCAGCCATTGCCCGCACCGAAGAAAATCGAAAGCCCGGCGGCTTGGCCAAAATCGGACCGACTGGAAGATCTGGACTTGCTGCCCCAAGGCGTCGACTGGACGGCAGGTCTGGTTGACGCCTGGTCGCCAGGCGAGGGCGGTGCCACCCAGCGGCTGAACACCTTCCTCAAATCGGGCATGGGCCACTATAAGGACCGGCGCGACCTTCCCGCGGTGGACGGCGCAACGTCGCGCCTGTCGCCGCATTTGCGGTTTGGGGAAATCAGTCCGCGCACGATTTGGTGGCGTACAAGAGACAGAATTGCCAAGCAGCCCGAAACGGCGGCCAACGGCATGCATTTCTTGAGAGAACTGGCCTGGCGCGACTTTTCTTATCATCTGCTGTTCAACAATCCCGATCTGCCCGACGTGCCGCTGAAGGATAATTTTGCGGCCTTTCCATGGGCCGAACCCGACCACAAAATGTTGCGGGCCTGGCAACAAGGCAAGACGGGCTTTCCGATTGTGGATGCGGGCATGCGCGAACTTTGGCAGACCGGCTACATGCACAACCGGGTGCGGATGATTGCCGCGTCCTTTCTGGTGAAGGATCTGCTGATCCATTGGCGCGAAGGCGAAGCGTGGTTTTGGGACACGCTGGTCGATGCGGACATCGCCAACAACTCGGCAAGCTGGCAATGGGTGGCGGGGTGCGGGGCCGACGCGGCGCCCTATTTCCGGATTTTCAATCCGGTTTTGCAGGGCGAGAAGTTCGATCCGGGCGGCGCCTATGTGCGCCGCTATGTGCCGGAACTTTCGAAGCTGCCCGACAAATTCATTCACAAACCATGGGAAGCGCCGGAAGACGTGCTGCAGGCGGCCGGTGTCGCGTTAGGCGACACATATCCAATGCCGATGGTGGACCGGAAGATCAGCCGGCAACGGGCGCTGGACGCGTATGAGACCATCAAGAAATCCGCCTAAGGCGTAGCGCCTAAAAAGCGCGGTAAACGAAATTCTCCTGTGCGGCGGCGTCCGCTTCCGCCATTCGGGTCAGCTCCGCGCGATGGGTGGATTTTTCGCACACAGGGTCGGTTTCGTCGGCGCGCCCGGTGATGGCGAAGGCCTGGCAGCGGCAACCGCCGAAATCGATGTCGCGGCGCTCGCAGGTGCGGCACAAATCGGGCATCCAGCTGGTGCCGCGATATTTGTTGAAGCTTGCGCTGTCATACCAAATATTTTTTAGTGTCCGTATACTGACGTTTTCGTACTCGATACCGGGTATGGTCTCGGCCGCATGGCACGGCAGAACTTTGCCGGACGGCGTAACGTTGAACGAGCGCGCGCCCCAGCCCCCCATGCAGGGTTTGGGAAAGCGCGCATAATAATCCGGCACCACCGCATCGATCACCAACGTGCCCGCCAGCCGCTCACGGGCCGCGTCCACTTTTTCCATGCACGCGACGACTGCCTCTTTCGGCGGGATAAGCCCCTGGCGATTTTTGGCCGCCCAGCCGTAATACTGCACATGGGCGATTTCCAGACGGCGTGCCCCGCAGGCGACAGCGAGCTCGATGGTTTCGTCCACGGCGTCGATATTGTGCCGGTGGATCACCGCATTGAGCGTCAGCGGCAGGCCGAGACCGGTCACCTGTTTTGCCGTTTCGAGCTTTTTGTCGAAGGCGCCCGGCAGACCGGCAACAAAGTCGTTCGCGGCCGCGGTGGGGGCCTGAATCGACAGTTGCACATGGTCGAGCCCGGCATCTGCCATGGCCTGCCAGCGCGCTGCGGTCACGCCGACGCCGGCGGTGATAAGATTGGTATACAGATTAAGATCGGCGCAACGGGCGACGATCTGCTCCAAATCTGGGCGGGCGGTGGGTTCGCCCCCGGACAGATGCACTTGCAGCACCCCCAAGGCCGCCGCTTCCGAAAACACGCGCAACCAGGTTTCGGTGTCGAGTTCGCTCGACCGGCGCTCCAAATCGACGGGATTGGAACAATAGGGGCATTTCAACGGACAGCGATGGGTCAGCTCCGCCAGCATGCCCATGGGGGCAGGAATGTCCGGACGCGGCACGGTCATTTCAGATCGATCATGCGCTTGTCCGACAGCCCCTCCAGAAACGAGCGCACATCGCTCAGGATTTGTTTGCGGTCGGCCTTAAAGGTGGCGGCCAGATCGTCCACAATCGCATCGATCGATGTGCTGCCATCGATCCGCTTGAGAATTTCCAGCGCGATGGGGTCCGGCTTTAGCACCCGTTCGGGCCCCAGCAGCACCCAATGATCGCGCGCGGAATCGAATTGCAGCTTCACCCCGCGGGGCAGGTTGGGCGTCGCTTTCTCGTTGAACGTGTCGCTCATCATCCATCCTTCGCCGGATCGAACGCGCCCGGCGGAATATGGCCCGGCGCCACATAGCCGTGATAAAGCGCATCGAGCTGCGCCCACAGCACGGAACACTTAAAGATCAGCGCATCCAGCACCGCCTGCTGTTGTTCGGGCGTGGTGGCGTGGTCCTTCACATAAGCCAGCGCGAAGTTTGAATCCCGCGTGGCTTGCGGCGGCCGCTTGTCGAAATAGGCCAGCGTTTCGGGGGTGATGAAGTCGTAATTCTCGAGCATGCCCGTCACCCGCGCGCCGATCGCCATGGGCGAAAACAGTTCCGTCAGCGACGAGGCGATGGCCTCGAGCAGGCTGCGCTCGCCGGTGAAATGCACATAGGCTTCCACCGCGAATTTTGTCGCGGGCAGCACCAGCCGGGTGGATTCCACCATCTCCCGGTCAAGGCCCAGCCCATCGGTCAAGGCAATCCAGCGGCGCAGGCCGCCTTCATCGTCGGACTCGCCATCGTGGTCGAGAATGCGTTGGCGCCATTCGCGCCGCAGCTCAGCGCTTTCCATCCGTGCCAGGATCGTCGCGTCCTTCACGGGGATCATGCATTGATAGTAATAGCGGTTGAGCGCCCAGGCCTGGATCTGCGCTTTGGTCAACTCGCCGCTGTTCAGCTTTAGCTGAAACGGATGTTTATGGTGATAGCGTTCTTCGCCAATGGCCCGCAGGGCGGTTTCCAATGCGTCGGGCGACAGGAGAGAGGTCATAGAGCGATCTCCATGCCGTCATAGGAAATTTCCCAACCGCCGGCTTCGGCGTCGCGCCGTTGGGGGCTGTCATCGATCAGCACCGGGTTGGTGTTGTTGATGTGCACGAACACGCGGCGGCCCACCTTCAGCGGGGCGAGCTGGGCGATGGAGCCATCGTCGCCCGACATGGAAATATGTCCCATGCGGTGGCCGGTCTTTTGGCCAAGCCCGGCGTCGATCATCTCGCTGTCCGTCCACAGCGTGCCGTCGAACATCAGCAGGTCGGCGCCTTCGATCCGTGTACGGACCGCCTCGGAGATATGCGCGCAACCGGGAATGTAAACGGCGCGGCGCCCGTCCGGCCCCGTCAGCTCCACACCGATGGTGGTGTCGGTTTCCGCGCCGATATCGGGCGTGCCGTCTTCCATGTAAAGCGGCACCTTGCCCGGCACGGCGAAGGTTTCCACGCTGAGCCCTTCCAGCGGTTCGAAGCGCTGGCCTAGTTTCACGGCGCGGCGGGGCACGAAATCCCGGTCGATGGCATCGAAGATCTTATTGTGCTGCAGCACCTCCAGCACGGCGGGGGTGGCGTAAAGGTCATAGGCCTGCTTTTCCCGCAAGGTCAGCAGCCCGGCAATGTGGTCGATGTCGCCATTGGTCAGCAGAATGGCCGCAATGGGCGTGCTGCGCAGGCCGGTTTGGGGCTGCAGCGCGGGCGTGGTGAGGATTTGCTGACGAATATCGGGCGAGCAATTGACCAGCAGCCAATGGGCGCCGTCGAGACTCACCGCGATGGAGGATTGGGTGCGGGCCTGGACATGGGCGCTACCGTCCCAGTACAGCTGGCTCACGGGGCCGCGGCAGTTCCACTGGGGGTATCCGCCGCCGGCCGCCGATCCGAGGACTAAAATGTTGAGCGTGCCCATCCCCGGACCGTTTCGGAATGGCGTTGCCGCCGATTAGAGAATGGCGGAGAAATACGCGTTGATTTCCATACCGATGCAGATCTCTTCGATCTGAGGGGTCGTCCAAGCCATGTCGAAACTCCTTTGTCATCCCCGGGTGTCATCCCCTGGGCACCGTGGCCAGAGGGGCCAATGCATCTCTCTCAATAGATATAGAGGGCGCCCGGAAGCGTCAAGCTGGGGAATGGGGCCGGGCGGGGCCGGGGGCGCCCTTCCGCGGGGCATAGCCCCATACGGCCAGGGCCGAAAACACCGCGCACAGGGCGATCACCACCGTGGCCGCCAGGGGATGCGCCGAGAAGTAGAGCGCATGGCGGATCAGTTCCACCACCCAAGTGAAGGGATTCAGCAGGGCGATGGTGTGCAGCACCTGGCTCGACGCGGCCAGCTGGCTCAGCGGGTAAAGCGCGGACGACGCGAAGAACATGGGGAAGATGACGAAGTTCATCACGCCCGCGAAATTCTCCAACTGGTCGATGCGCGCCGCCAGCACCATGCCCAGCGCGCCCAGCATCAGGCCGGTCACCAGCAAAACGGGGATCAGCGCCAGGCTGCCCAGCAGCGGCACCTGAAAGCCGAACAGCGCGGCCACCAGCAGAAAGGCATAGATCTGGAAGAACGACACGATGGTGCCGGACACCAGCCGGCAGCCCAGCAGGAACCAGCGCGGCCAGGGTGCCGTCATCAGCAGGCGCATGGAGCCCATCTCCCGGTCATAGACCATGGACAGCGAATTCTGCATGCCGTTGAACAGTTGGATCATGCCGATCAGCCCCGGCAGGATGTAGGTGTCATAGGCGACCGCCGTGTCATATGGCGGGACCACGCCGAAATCGAAGGCGTTGCGGAAGCCGATGGAAAACACGAACAGCCACAGCAGCGGCCGCACCAGGGCGGAAAAGAACCGCGCCCGCTGCTGCACGAAACGCAACAGATCCCGCAGCAGGATCGCGCGGAACACGTGAAACGCGCTCATGACGCGGCCTCCGGCGTAGGCGGGGGCGTGGCGCCGGAGGTTGTGCCGCCGGCAATCGCTTCCAGATCCGAGGTGCCCAAGCGCTGTACCACTTGGGCATACGCACCGCTGTCAACCACTTGGCCCTGTTGCAGGACGATCAGATCATCCGTCTCCTGAACTTCATCCACCAGATGGGTGGCCCACAAAACGCCCAACCCCCGTTCTTCGGCCAGGGCATGGGCCTCGTGCACGATCATACGGCGGGTCGGCACGTCAAGGCCCGTGGTGGGTTCATCCAGCAGCAACCATTTGGGGTCGTGCAACAGCGCGCGGACAAGCTCTACCCGCCGCCGCTGACCGCCGCTCAGGGTACGGACTTTTTGGCCGCGTTTGGCGCCAAGCTCGAACCGGTCGAGCCAGGGGGCCGCCGCGGCGCCGGTGTGCTGGGGCGAAAGGCCCTGCAAGCCGCCGAAGTAAAGCAGGTTCTGGTCGACGGTCAGGTCCAAATCCAGCGTCGGCGCCTGGAACACGATGCCCACCTGCGCCAGCGCCCGGGCGCCGTCGGTGGCGACGTCCCGCCCGTCGATCCGCACCGCCCCCGGCGGCGCCTGGAGCTGGCGGGTGATCAGCGCCAGCAGGGTGGATTTGCCGGCCCCGTTGGGCCCCAGCAGGGCGGTGAACCGGCCCGGCGCCAGCGCGACGCTCACTTGTTTCAGCACGGGCGTGGCGCCGTAGGCGAAACTGAGGTTGGAGATCTGGAGCATAGGGCGGGATCGTGAATTGGGGCTTTACGGTGCAAGTCGCCCTTACTGTAGATGGGCGCATGGGGTAGATCCAGAATGTCCGACCTGGCCGGCCCTCTCCCCCGTCCCAGCCACCCCTAGGGTACCTTATCGGGTGGTTGGGACGGGGGAGAGGGCTGGTGATGCCCCTAGAACGATGGGCGCATGGGGTAGATCCAATGTTTGTGGATGGCCCCCCACCGGTCTTGGTTAACAAGAGCAGTTCGCCGCGTGCGCGACCGTCATGTGAAGATTTACCTGTCAAACAGCGTCCACCCTCCGAGGTGCAGTGTACGCGGTTACGGGCAACCACTCAATCACTTCACCCAAAGATGGATCGACCATGGCTGGCCTATGATTTCTGAACTGCTAAACTTCAAGCGCGCCACGACGGCGGGCATCCTCAGTTGCGGCTGGTCTTCGATTTCTGAACTGCTAAACTCCGTTGACTGATCAAGCTTTTTCCCGCTGATCGTCCTTGTCGAGATCATAGCGGCGCAATAACGCTTCCGCCGGCACATTCCATTTTTCGTGCAAAACCTGCGCCTGAGTGAGGCTTAGGCGGCGTTTGCGATTGAGCAGTTCCGATGCACGACTGCGCGACCCCCCCAGTAGAGCGACCAAATCACTTTGAGTTAGGCCGAATTGTTCCATGGCGAACTTGATGGCCTCGACCGGGTCGGGCGGATCGATCGGGTAGTGTTTTTCTTCGTAAGCCTCGACCAACGTGACCAAGACTTCCAATTCATCCCCTTTCTTGGTGCCGGGCTTGGCACCCATAAGGGCGTCGATACGTTCTAAAGCGGCTTCGTAGTCGGCTTCTGAACGCAAAGGGCGGACGTTCATAGCTAGACCTTTCCAATGTCGATCTGATCATATTCTGCATGGGTGCCGATGAACCTGATGTAAACGGTGCGAAACGCGTAATTGATCCACACCACCAGTCGATACTTGTTGCCGGCAATGTTGAACACGACCCGCTCGCCGACAAAGGAGGCGCTGCCGAACGCGTCTTTCACGTCTTGCGGGGTCTCCCAATCCATTTGACGGACAAAGGCAAACCATGCTTTTAGAGGGCCTTCGCTGTCCTTTCTGCCGGGCGTTTCCCAGTGGTTTTTCAAGGTCTTAAGAGCGATGATCCTCATGGACTACATATAAGAATTCCATTTCCGGGAACAAGCAAAAAATTCCCAAAACGGGAACATTTCTTCGCGAGGGTTAAGGACCATTTGACATGGGGCCGACAACTGGCATATATGGGGCAACCTCGAAGAACTGACCCTAGACCTTGTAGTTCGGGCTCCTTCAGTGCCAGAAGACTAGGACAAACCCCACACCAACGCGATACGCAGGCCGACGCCTTCACGTCGGCCTTTTTGTTATGGAGGTGTCACTATGTTGCTCCGAGTGGTCAATGTGGAGATCCACACCAACCCGCCCCGCCGTCAGCAAGAAGTGACCAGGGTTGACGACGATGGGGTCGAACGTGAACTGGTGACCGACAGAATGGTAGATCCGGAGTTCAAGCAATACGAGGTTGTTACCCTGCGCACCATACCGGAGTTGCGGCTGGCCTTCGATTTCTGAACTGCTAAACTAACTTGTAGGATTTCCGCTCCACAAAATCCGTTGCGGCTGGCCTTCGATTTCTGAACTGCTAAACTTTGGTGTCGTCGTTCGGATGGTCGCTTAGTGTTGCGGCTGGCCTTCGATTTCTGAACTGCTAAACTCCATGTTGTGATGATCGCTCGCTTGCCATTGTTGCGGCTGGCCTTCGATTTC
>JANQMY010000325.1 GCA_028279895.1 Alphaproteobacteria bacterium | reverse complement strand
GCGGCCTGGAAGCCCTGTTGGCTTTTGTGGAAACCCATCTGCAGGCCTTGATCGCCAAACAAGATGCGCGCGCCTATTTCATTTTCCTGGCCGGGGCGGTGGCGGACCTGAACGACATGCGGTCTCTTTTTGCCGCAGCCCATGATCGTTCCAAGCATGAGATCATGGAATTGTTCGCCCGCGGACAAAAAGACGGGTCCATTCGCGCCGGCTTCGATGCGGAGGCGGCGGCCCTGATGACCGGCAGCCTGGTGATCGGCCTGTCGATGCAGGCATTGACGGATCCCGATATGGATTTGCGCCGGGTGGTGGGGGAAACCCGGTCCGTATTGCGGGCAAGCTTCGCGCAAGCGTGATGCAGGACGTCCGGATGGAGTGGAGACCATGACCGATCAGGCTTTCAAAACTTGGCAATGCCGTACCTGCGGCTACATCTATGATGAAGCGGAGGGCGATCCGAACGAAGGCCTGGCGCCCGGCACACGTTGGGCGGACATTCCGGACGATTGGGAATGCCCCCTGTGCGGCACCCCTAAATCCGACTTCGATATGATCGAACTATAGGTTCGGCTTCTCAGCGTACGGAGCGTAAGCTTCCGCGATCCGGTGCGTCGGCCGGTGCGTGGCCGTCGCGGTCCCAACGGCGCAGGAATGTGAGGTAGAACAGGCCGAGATAGATGCTGGCGGCCACGATCCAGCCGGCCCACACGGCAATCCGGTAATCGTCCAGCAGATAGGCTTCAAGGCCGAAATAAAGGTCGAGCGGCGGGGCTTCGGCCACTTTGCCCTCCAATTCATGCCTGGCATGCAGCAGCCCGGCGGTCAGCCGTTCCAGTGCCACCGTGGTCAGGCCGAGAAACACCAAGGCCCCGCTTAAGAAGATAAAGGCAATGCTTTTGAGCAAGAACGGCGCGCGGTTCAGGAAATAATACAAAGCGGCGATATAGGCTGACACGATGGTGAAATAGATCGAGACCACGGCCAGCACCGCATCGACCGATTCCACCAGGCCTTCGACGATCACTGCTACCGTCATTTGCCCCTCCTGTTCCCCGCAACCATTCTAACTGTAGGCGAAGCAGCGTGGCCAGTGCCGTCCTGCTGCATCGGTCAACGGAAGAATCGGAAGAAAATCGACAGCAATACCGACAGGACAAGGCAGGTCACAATTGGCACATAGATTCGCATCGTCTCGCCTTCATAGAAAATGTCGCCCGGCAAGCGGCCCAGCCCCAGTCTGCCCAGCCAGGGCCATAACAGGCCAACCGCCAAAATCACCAGCCCCAAAATGATGAGAAGTTTTTGCATGCGCGCCTTAGACCTCGCACAATAGACCTAAGACGTAGAAGGGCCTATTTCAATTGCCTGAAACAGCGGGGCACGGCAATCGGAGAGAGACAGAGATGACATCAAGGTTCACCGGTCAAAGAATGAAGCTAATCGCAATGATCGCCGGCGCGCTGGTGCTGTCGGCTTGCCAGGTGTTTCGCGAGGACGCGCCGGCGGTCTCGTCAGTGGCGGAGGTGGTGACGGTGCGGCCCGATGCGGCGGTCATGACCAAACAGGCCCTGCCGAACTTTGTCGGCATTAGCGAACAAACCGCCGGATCGTCCGCGATCTCGATGAATCTGGTGATCATTCCGCCGGGCGGCCGGGCCGACCCTCATGTGCACAAGGGCTATGAGTCCGCCATCTATGTGATGGAAGGTGAAGTGGAGACCCGCTACGGGGCCGGGCTGGCGAAATCGGTCATCAACAAGGCCGGCGACTTTCTGTTCATCCCGGCGGATGTGCCCCACCAGCCGGTCAACTTAAGCAAGACCGAGCGGGCCGTTGCCATTGTGTCGCGCAACGATGCCAATGAACAGGAAAGCGTGGAACATTACGATCCCGGCGCCCCGCCTAAGTGAGCGGTCGCGATATTAATCTGTCGGCTGAACAAGAAGTGGATCGGCGTCGTACCCAAGGGTCAAGACACGGTGGACAGCAGTTCAAGCAAATTGCCGTCCGGGTCGCGGAAATACACAGACTTTCCCCAAGTGCCGTCGGCGGCGGGCCGGTCCACCGGGCCCTCGATGATCGCCACGCCCGCGGCCTCAAGATGGGCGATAGCATCGGCTAGGGGTGCGTCCCACCGGAAACACAAATCGGTACTGCCGGCGGCCAGCGTGTTGGCGACAATGTAAGCCGGGTCGTCCACCGCTTGCAGGTTGACCACGGCCTTGCCGATTTGGATGGGCAGGGATTTGGTTTTGCCGTCTTTGAAAGCCCGTTCGAAGGGGGATGTGGCGCCCAACACCGTCTTGTAGAACGTCAAGCTGCGCTCGACGTTTGTGGTCATGATGACCACGTGATCGATTCCGGCAATGGGCAGCGGCATAGCGGCGTTCCTGCTGTGTTTAAGCCAGCTTATGCTATTTCGCGCCGATACAGCGGATAAATCAATCACATCCGGCCTGGCGCCAAAGCGGCCGTTTTCTGAGGACGGGTGCAGGTCGCAATAGATTTGCGGGCTCAGCCCGGTCGGTGGGCGGGGCCTACTGCAGGAGCGAAATGCCCGAGGAGCCCAAAGCGGATGCTGCCGGGCAGTTTTCAAGATCTGCGGTTATCTCGACCCTGGCATTCGAATCCATGTAAATCCGATCGGCAACGATCTGTGTACAGGAAGAGCCCGCGCCGATCCGTGCGTTGGAGTTCAACTCCAACATGGAATTCGGAAAGTAAAAGACGCCGTTCACATTTGCAGCCGCATTGCTGTCGAACTTGTGGGTTTTGCTGTTGTTGTCGTCCGCATAGAACAGAATGCCGGCGAGGGGGCCGCTGCTCGGAGGGGTTACATTGACCGTTGAGTTGCTGTCGATCTGCAGTTCGGCATTTGAACCGGCCAGGTAGAAGGTCACGCCGTTGCCGACAATCGACGCGTTGGAGTCGACGAGGAACTTCTTTTTCATCACATAAGTGCCGGGGTTGAAGGTGACCGTCACGTCGCTGGTAATTTCCAAGTCGCCGCAGAAGATGTAAGTGTCCGTGCCGTTATTCGGCGGTGACAGCGTGACATTGCTCGAGTCGTATTTGACGCTGCCCGACTTCGTGCAGCCGCTGAAGGAAGGTTCGGTGAGGCCCGCAAATGGATCGCCACCCGGCGTGCAACTGGTTTCCGGATCGGGGGTGGTATCCGCATTGCTCTGTTCGGAATAGCCGCCGGCCACGCAGGTGCGGTCGGCATCGATCCGCGCATTGCTGTCGGCATAGAGGGCGGACCCGCTGTTTGACACCACATGCACTTCGCAATTCGTCAGATCGATCCGGGCGTTTGAATTCACCTCTAACGCTTTGGAGGCGCTCGGGTCTAACGCGATGACACAGGCCGGAGATGCGCTGCCGACGCCGGCGATCGCCGTCGTGGACACGTCAATGTGCCCCGCTCCGAAAATGCCGGCCATGCCGGCGCCCATGGGATTGTCGTTTGCGGTTGCGCGCCGTGTGGTCACGCGCACGGCATTTATGGGAGATCCGCCGATGCTGAAACTCAGGGCATTGGAATCCCAATTGCCGAATTCCACATCGGAGGCGACCAGCACATTGCCGTTCTGAGCAACGGGCAGATTGGTTTGCGCGTAGGCGATGGCGGCCGTGGTGGCGGCCGACGTGTCGGGAAGCCGGCTCGCGGCCGCAACGGCTGCCAGTTCCGCGGTGCCTTGCAGCTGAGTGCGGACCCGCAACGCATTGCTGTATTCGATCGCCAGGGCGGTAATGCTTACAACGAAGGTGGAAACGAAGGCGACGTAAATGAAGGTTGCTCCGGAAGCGTCTTTCGCAAATTGCGTCAGCATTCGGAACAACATCGACATACTCTTATTGTTTTACGTTAGCGCAGGGGCCGGTAACGCTATTGCCGCAACGCGATGCCGGCGCCGCCCAATGTGGAATATTGCGGGCAGTTCTCCAGATCCGCAGCGAAGTTGATATTGGTGTTGGAGTCCAGGTAGATCGTGTTGGCAACGAACTGGGTGCAGTTGGAACCGCTGCCGATTGTTGAGTTGGAATTGAACTCCAAACTGGCATTCGGAAAATAGAACACACCGTCGATGACCGCTGCGGCATTACTGTCGAACTTATGGTTATTCGTATTGGCATCGTCCGCATAGAACAGGATGCCGGCATACGCTCCTGTCGTTTGCGGTGTGAGCGTGACGGTGGAGTTACTGTCGATTTGCATTTCGGCGTCGGACCCGGACAGGAAAAAGAAGACACCGTCTCCGGAAATCGCCGCATTCGAATCCACCAGGAATTTCTTCTGCAGCACATAGGTGCCGGGATCGAAGGTCACCGTCACATTGCTGGTGATTTCCAGATCCTCGCAGAAGATATAGGGGTTGGATCCGATCGGGGTGAAAGTACGGTCGGCGCTGTCTACTTTCACGCTGCTTGATTCTGTGCAGCCGACAAAAGTCGGTTCCGCCAGGTGGGCGAAGGGGTCGGATGGCGGGGTACAGCTGGTTTCCGGATCGGGGGTTGCATCCGCCCTGCTGTTTTCGGAGTACCCGCCGGCTACGCAAATCCGGTCGGCGTTGATCTGCGCATTGCTGTCCGTGTATAGGGCCGATCCGCTCGTGGATGCCACATGCACTTCGCAATTCGTAATGTTGACTTGCGCGTTGGAGTTCACCTCCATGGCCTGCGAACTGGTGGGATCCAGCGCAATCATGCAGGCGGGCGACGTGCCGATCGACGCGACCGCAGATCGGGACAAGTTAAACTCGGTCGTGCCGAATATCGCGCCGAAGCCCGCACCTAGGGCATTGTTATTGGCCGCCGACCGGCGGGTCGTGACCCGTACCGCATTGGTCGGCGTGGCGCTTACGGTGAATGCTTTGGTGGAAACATCCCAATTGCCGAATTCCACGTCGGATGAAGCCAAAACGTTTCCGTTTTGGGCGATGGGAAGATTCGTCTCCGCATAGCTAATCGCGGCTGTCCGGGCGGCGGTCTCGTCGGGCAAAGCGTTTGCCGCAGCGATGGCCGCAAGCTCCGCGGTGCTTTGCAGCTGAGCCCGCACGCGCAAGGCATTGCCGTATTCGACGGACAGGGCGGTCACGCCGGCCAAGACCGTCAGCATAAATGCGATGTAAATGAAACTCGCGCCGGACGTGTCGCGGAGAAAAAGCGTCAGTGAACGGAAAAACATAACACCCCCCTGAGCAATTACTGATTGACGGCAATCACTGTGTGGGAAACCCGCATTTTAGACGGCGTGATGAACCCGAAAGGCGTGATGGTCGAGAGTTCGGCACCGGGCACGACGGCGGTGACGACGATGTCCACATCCGCCGGATCGGCCGGGTTGGGCATGACCACGTCCGATGTAAAATTGACCGGCAAATTTGCGGTCAGTTGTGTCGTGAGAAAGGCTTCCGCTTCTGCTTCCGTGAGTATGCCGAGAGAAGCGCCGCGCGCCGCCTCCTGCACATACTGGTTCATGGTGTTCTGCACGTAGATCAGAAGCCCGCCTTCGACGATCCCTCCGGTCAACAAGATGAGGACAGGCAAGGCGATCGACATTTCCACCATGCTTGCACCGCGGCGGTCTCTTCGGAAAAGCCGAGCCAAACGTAGCGGGGCACATAGACAGAAACGGATTACTGCCAAGGAAAGGAGACCCATGACAAAGCTTCGG
Organism: Alphaproteobacteria bacterium; assembly: GCA_028279895.1. Lineage (GTDB taxonomy): Bacteria > Pseudomonadota > Alphaproteobacteria > JANQMY01 > JANQMY01 > JANQMY01. Next base: position 1,094 of record JANQMY010000325.1, on the reverse strand, counting down.
TTTTTGCGTGCCGCGACCTTAGGGAGAAAGCATTTAGATAGTGTGAAAAACTCAATCTTAAGTAGGCGCCTTAATAGGAGATTCACCACGTTTGCCGGCCATGCCGGGCGGAACAAAGCACTTTGTTGCGGGAAAGAACGGTCCGGTTGTGCGTCTTATCCGCTTTTCGCCTGTTCATCGGCCGGTGGGGTGTAGGCAATAATGGTGTCGCCCGCCTCTGCGCGGGCTTTGTTGGCCGCAAATACCAAAGTGCGGTTTTTCTTCTGTATCAGGAGAATGTTGGTTTCCGACGGACGGTCGGCGGCCCAATCGTCGAACGTATACTGGTCGCTCAGCGTTGTTTTCTGAAACGTCCAGCCCGCGTAATGGCGGCGCAACAGCTCGTCTAAGCCGACGCCGGCTTTGAAAAGCGGACGGCCCCGTAAGGTAAAGGACACGCCGCGCGGGTCGTCTTCTTCGGCGCTGCCCAATTGCAGCACATGGGTGCGCCCCAGTTCCGGCCCGAACTCGGTGCATACCAGCGAGTTATAGGCTTCGTTCCCGGTCACCGCCACCAAGTGCCCATATCTGTTCATGTCGATTTCGTGCTCGGTCGCCTCGGACAGGATTTCTTCGTGATAGGTGGGAATGGCGGCCAGCCGCGCTTGTTTCAACCGCCGCCAGCCCGTGTCGGCGATGGCTACGGGGATTTCCATGTCCTTCAAGCATTGGGCAAAGCTGGTGCTCCAGGCGGACGCGCCCACGATCAGCACGCCGGGATCTTCCTTTGCGGTAAGGTCAAGCCGTTGGGCCAGCCATTTGATGGAGAAGCCGTGGGCCAGCACCGTGGCAAACACTACAGCGAAGGACAGGGGAATAAGCTGCGCGCCTTCTGCGTAGCCCAAATGCACAAGTTCCGCCCCGAAAAAGCCCGAAATCGCCACGGCCACCACGCCGCGGGGCGCGATCCACCCCAGCAATAGCCTTTCCTGCCAGGGCAGGCCCGCGCCGATGGTGCTGAGCCACACGGTGGCGGGGCGGACCAGGAACAGAATGCACAACACAAAGCCGATCAAGGGCCAATCGATGGCGCTCAACACGTCTGGGGTCAATGT
>JANQMY010000317.1 GCA_028279895.1 Alphaproteobacteria bacterium | reverse complement strand
CCACCACATCGGGCGTTCCGCCAAAACGGCTGAAGGCGGCCGCAACACTTGTTTCATCGCTCACATCAGCTTGAAGGCCCACCGCATTGTCCAGAGCGTCGGCCGCCTGATGCGCGGCCTGTTCGCTGATATCCAGAATGCCGACCCGGAAGCCTTCCTTTGAGAAGGCGGCCGCAATGGCGTTTCCGATGCCCGAGGCGGCGCCGGTGACGATGGCGTGTTTCATGGCGTTGCCTCGAATAGGACTGGATAGCGTGCCCAGTTTTTTCGTTCCGTTTGCGTATCTTCCGTAGGAGGATCGTGCGGATCGGGGTGTGCCCCGTTGTCTTGCAGGGCCCGAACCAGCATGGTGACGATACCGTATTGGTGGGTCGTGGGATCGGTCCCCGCACGCGGTACCGCACCGCCGTCAAGATCACGGCCAAGACATGCGTGCACACCGTTGCCAAAGGTCAGACCAAAGGGGGCATATCCCTTTTTGATTTCGCGATGCGGGTTGAACCGATCCGCATCGTCGCCGTAGATCTCAGTGTCGCGATTGGCGCTGTGCAAATCGATGACCAGATCTTCGCCTGCTTCGAGCGAATGACCGGAAGCCAAGTGAACAGGACACAGGGATTGCCGCCAAGCGACGGGGCTTGCGGGATGCAGCCGCAAGCTCTCATGCACGCAACGCTGCAGGAATAAGGGATCGGACTTCACACGCGCGTCGTCTTCCGGATGGGCAGCGCACCATTGAAAAATCTCATGCATGGCGTGCGTCATGGAGTTTCCGGTGCTGTGCGACCCCGCCTGTAGGTAAAACGCCATTTCCCGCCGAACGAGATCGTCGGGCAATTCCAATTTGTCTTCATTGCGCAGTAAGACGGTCAGCACATCTTGGGGCAGATCGTCTTCGGCCAAATTGCCTGTGCGAAACTTTTCCAGAAGGTCAAGCCGCCGCTCGATAGACGGCTGCAAAAATATAGTGTCGAATTCCGAAAGTGCGGCCCGCACTTCCTGGCGCACTTCATCATGGTTGCGCTTGGAATGAACAAGGGTCGCGCCTTCGCTGAATTTCTTGACCAAGCGCAGCAGTGTCTCGGTTTCCTCAATCGTGCGCCGCGACCTGTCGATCCCGGCAAAGTCCGCTGTTAAATTCATGGTGGTGCGGTAGCCGAATTCCACCAAATCGAGCTTGCCGGCGGCCAAATAGGGGTCGAGGGTTTCCTTCAGCGTTTTGGGAAAAACTTCTTGCTCATAACGCCGGAAGAAGTTTTTCCGGAACACACGAAATTCAAGCGAGCGCCGTTTGTGGTGCTCTTCCCCATGAAGGGTTAGCAGCACCCCTTCCATCACCACCGCCCCCGCATCATAGAGCGATTGTTTGAGGTCAGGATTGCGCAGGGCGACTGCGGCGCCTTCGTAGCTGTCGATGGTCTGCACCGTCACAGACTTAGGCCGGGCCCAGCAATACGGGGTAGTATCCCCAAGTATCGCGGGCCGTTTTGGTGTCCTTTTGCGGCGGATCGCTCGGGTCCTGCCGTGCCCCGTGCTTCAGTAAGGTATTCACAATTAGTGTGACCGTGCCGAAATTATGGTCGTCGGCGATTTTGCCGTCAGGCGAAATCTGTCCTGCGGCAAGATTGCGGCCCAAACAGGCGTGCATGCCGTTGCCGAAGCTGAGGCCATAGGGTTGCACGCCCTTCGGCAGATCCCGGTGGGGATTGAATTCGCCTGCCGTCGCTCCAAAAATCTCCGCATCGCGGTTAGCTTCCCCCAGCGAGATGACCACACGGTCGTCCGCTTGCGGATGATCGCCCGAGGGCAGGGTAACGTCGCCGGCCGGTTTGCGCATGGCCACAGGGCTAGCGGGATGCAATCGAATGCTCTCATGGACGCAGGCTTGCAGGAAAACCAAATCGTCTTGGAGTTTCTGACGATCCTCCGGATGCTTGTCGATCCAAATCAACACCTCGTGCATCGCATGGCCCAGCGTATGGATCGACGTATGGGCGCCGGCCAAGTAAAAGAAAGCCGTCTCCCGCATCAGCAGTTCCCAAGCCAATTCCACCTTGTCTTCGTTTTGCAGCAAAACGGTTAGGATGTCCCGGCCCACATCGTCATTGCTGATTTCGCCGGCCTCAAGCTGCGCGATTAGCTTGCGGCGCCGGTCGACCGACGGCTTAAAAAACCGTTCTTCGAATTCCGTCAGCGCTTTGCGGACTTCGACCTTCACTTCTTCCGGGTCGAGGGTGGAATGCTGCAGGGTGGCGCCCATGCCGAAAGTGCGCAACAGGCGTACCAGCGTGGCCGTTTCTTCTTCCATGCGTTCCGGCCGATCAATTCCGGCAAATTCCGCCGTTAGGTTGATCATCACCCGGTAGCCGAAATCCACAATGTCGGCGCGGCCCCGCTCAAGATAAGGCGACAGGGTTTCGTCCAAGATCCGGGGAAAGACGCCCCGTTCGTAATATCGGAAAAAGTCAGCCCGGAAGACCTGCATTTCCAAGGTGCGCCGGGTTCGATGCTCTTCCCCGTGAAGCGTGACGAGCACGCGGTCCATGAACACCGCACCCGCATCGTACAACGCTTGCTGTAGGTTTCGGTCGGCGAGGGTTTTTTCGGCGTCTCGGAAGGTGGCGATGTTGAATTCTGTCATGGCGCGCTCCTTCAGGAATTGGCGACCGCTCGTGTCAGTATTTGCTCCGAATAATTGCTGACCCGCCATCCGGAAATGGACTTGCGTTCAGGTTCGTCCGGGGCGAGGTCAATTTCCCGGCCACCCAAAACTACATGATGCAGGCGGGATTTGTCGCCCAGAACCGTCACATCGGTGGCAGGGTCGCCATCCACCACGATCACGTCGGCCAAATAGCCGTCTTTGATCGCGCCGGTTTCCCCCTCCAGGCCCAGCGCGCCCGCGCCGGCCTCGGTCCCGCATTGAATGGCTTGAAGCGGCGTCATCCCGAGATATTTCACGAAGACCTCCAACTCCCGGTAATGCCATTCGCCATAGGGGGTGAGGGAAAAGCCGCTCTCCGTCCCGCAGATCAGCGGCACCCCATGGTCATACGCTTTGCGCAGCATATCGGAACTGTCGATGATCTCGCGCCGGAAAATCTCCTGCAGCCCCGGATCAGCGCCGATCTTGTCGCCAAAATCCGCCAGATTGGCTTGGAACGTGAAGGTGGGAACCAAGGGCACTTTGCGGTCCACCACCGCCTCCAGAGCCTTTTCATCCATGAAGGTCGCGTGGAGGATCATGTCGAATCCGGCACGGGCCGAATCTCGGATGCTTCTGGCATTGCGGCAATGGCCCACCACAGGAATACCCAGGTCATGCGCGGTCTCGCAGACCAGCCGCAGTTCCTCGAACGACCATACCTGAATCTCGCCTTCTTCCTTTTGGCGGGGGATCAGGCCTGTCACGTGAACTTTGATCCAGTCCGCGCCTTTTTTGATCTGTTGGCGCACTTCTGAGATGATTTCATCTTTCGTGGGCACCACATTGGCGTAACCCAGCTTGCCTCGCTCCGGCATGAAGGCGCCGGCGGTGCCGCCCACCGACGTCATAAGCACATTGCCGCCGGTGGCCATGCGGGGGCCTTCGATCACGCCTGCTTCAATGGCATCGCGCAGGTCGATGCCCGTATCGAAAACGCAATCGGCATCGAACAGGCCGGTAACGCCCGCGCGCAGCACCTTCTTGATGTTGTGTGCCGCCACAAGGGCCGACATTCCTTCACGCCGATGAAAGAACAGTTCGTCATTGGAGGACGGTTCGTCGAAGGTAATGTGACAATGAGCGTCGATCAGGCCCGGCATCACCGTTTTGCCCGACGCGTCGATGACACGAATGTCATTGTGCTGCGTCGCAAGCTCGTCGGCTTTGGTGCCCAGACCCGCAATGCGTTCTTGGTCGATAAAGACGGATTGAGTCTCGGGCGCGGCTCCCGTTCCGTCGATCACGGCGCCGCCTTGAATCAAAAGTGGCATTTCCTACCGTTTCCAGTCATTGTCTTTCAAAAAATTTTAAAGCACAAATGATCGTAAACACAACACGCCTGTAATTGGTTTTGCCGACATTCGAAGTAGGAAAGAGCTGCACAAAGGGTAGGGATTATGCAAGAATTTGGCATCGGTGCATCCGCGCGCCGCAAGGAAGATGACCGCTTCGTCGCAGGCCGTGGACAGTACACGGACGACGTGGTGATGCAGGATCAGGCCTATGCCTATTTTGTCCGGTCGCCCTATGCCCATGCCAGTATAAAATCCATCGACACGTCGGAAGCCGAGCAAGCGCCCGGCGTTATCGCTATTCTATCGGCAAAAGATGTGCAGGCGGATCAATTGGCGCCGCTGACCTGCGGCTGGGTTGTCCACAGCAAAGACGGCACGCCCATGCATGGGGCCGTGCATCCGCTTTTGGCCGAAGAGAAAGTGCGCTATGTGGGCGATCATGTGGCGGTGGTGGTGGCCGAAACTCGCGCACAAGCCAAGGACGCGGCGGAACTAGTGTTCGTCGACTATGAGGAACTGCCAGCGGTCGTTTCCATGACGCATGCTCAAGCGGATGGGACCGCGCAACTGCACGACGATGTGCCGCGAAACACTGTCTATGACTGGCAGCTTGGCGACAAACAGGCGGTAGAAGATGCGTTTTCCAAGGCGGATCATGTATCGCGCATTGTCCTGACCAATTCGCGGCTGGTGCCGAACCCCATGGAACCGCGCGCGGCAACAGGGTCTTACGATCCCAGTACGGAGAGCTTTACGCTCTACGTGACCAGCCAGAACCCGCATGTGATGCGCTTGACTTTGTCCGGCTTTATCCAACTGGCACCGGAACACAAGGTGCGGGTGATCGCGCCGGATGTGGGCGGCGGTTTCGGCTCCAAAGCGTTCGTTTATCCCGACGAGGTTTTATGCCTATGGTCGGCGCGCAAGGTAGGTCGGCCGGTTAAATGGACGTGCGAGCGATCCGAGGCTTTCTTGGGCGATGCCCATGGCCGCGACCATGAAACCACTGCCGAACTTGCCCTCACCGCTGAGGGAAAAGTCCTCGGTTTGACGGTCGAAACCAAGGCCAATATCGGGGCTTATTTGTCAACCTTCGGGTCCGCCGTCCCCAGCTATTTCTACGCACCGCTTTTGTCGGGCCAATATGACATCCCGGCCATCTATGCAACGGTCGATGCAGTTCATACCAACACGGCGCCTGTGGATGCCTATCGCGGGGCCGGCCGTCCGGAAGCCACCTATGTGATCGAGCGTCTGATGGAAACCGCGGCACGGGACCTCAAAATGGACCCCGCCGAGATCCGCCGTAGGAATTTCGTCAAAAGCTTCCCGCATAAGACGCCGGTGCTGATGGAATATGACAATGGCGATTATGATGCATGCCTCGACAAGGCGTTGGACTACGCCCAGTACGATCAGTTTGCGGAACGTAAGGCCGCGGCCGAAGCATCGGGCAAGCGGCGCGGTATTGGATTTTCCTGCTACATCGAATCCTGCGGGGTGGGCCCTTCACGCATTATGGCCAGTATGGGCGCCGGCATCGGCCAATATGAGTCAGCGGAAGTTCGGGTGAATCCGACGGGCAGTGTGGAAGTCATGAGCGGTTGCCACAGTCATGGGCAGGGCCATGCAACCACTTTCGCCCAGCTGGTTGCTGACAAGTTTGGGATCGACTTCAACGATGTGGAAATCGTCCAGGGGGATACGGACAAGGTCCAGTTTGGGTTGGGCACCTATGGCTCGCGTTCCGGCCCCGTCGGCATGACCGCTGTCTATCGCGCGGCGGATAAGGTAATTGCCAAGGCAAAAAAAGTGGCCGCCCATTTGATGGAGGCCGCCGAAAGCGACATTGAATTCGACAAGGGCAGCTTCAAAGTGGCGGGTACGGACAAAACCGTCTCGTGGCCGGAAGTATCCTTGGCCGCCTATGTCGGGCATGCGTTCCCGACCGACGAAATCGAACCGGGCTTGAAGGAGCATGCCTATCACGACCCCACCAATTTCACCTTCCCCACCGGCTGTCACATTTGCGAGGTCGAAATCGACCCGGACACGGGATGCATCGACATTGTGAACTTCGTTGCCGTTGATGATTTCGGTAAGGTGATCAATCCGATGATCGTGGAAGGGCAGGTCCATGGCGGCGTCGCGCAAGGCATCGGCCAAGCCTTGCTCGAACACAGTATTTACGATCCGGACTCGGGCCAGCTCATCACCGGCAGCTTCATGGACTATACTATGCCGCGTGCGGACGATATGCCGGACCTGACGGTCGGTTTCACCGAGACCCCTGCCTTAAGCAATCCGCTCGGCATCAAGGGCTGCGGTGAAGCGGGCGCCATCGCCGCGCCGCCGGCCGTGATCAACGCGATCACCGATGCGCTTGGCGTCAAGGAACTGGACATGCCTGCCACGCCCGAAAAGATCTGGCGAGCCCTGCAAGACCAATCGGCCGGTTAGAGCGCTTCAATAGGACAATGAAGCGCTCTAAGTTCCCCCCGAAACCGGATTGTCAAAGAGCGGGGACGCGGCGGTCGGGGTAACCCGACCACGTCCAAGCATGGGTCACGCGGCTGACGCCCAGCATCACGCCCCCCAAAGCTTTCGGGTGAATGAAAAGTCCGTCGGGGTTCGTGCCTTCCAGCGTACCTGTCCAATGGTCCGGCGCCCGGTCGCGTAGCCGTGCGCGGATGGCGCCCACATCCTCCGCTTCGCCGTAGCACATATAGAGGCTGGGTCCGAAACGGCCGAAGAAACGCCCCATGGTTTTAGACAGGTCCGACGGCGTGATGGTTTCGATGCGGTCGAGTTTTTCCGGGTCAAACAGAGTGAGGTGGCCGCGATAGCCATATTGCTCGGAGGCGATCGGCACGAAATGGTCCCGCGGTGTGTCCAGCAGCCGGGCGATCTTGTCCGCATCCCGGTCGCCGTCCGGCGTCAAATGTGTGACCTCATAGAGGTTCTTCATTTTCCCGACGGGTGCGTTATGTGATTTTTCGGTGACGATCACGCGCAAGCCGGGAATGTCGATTGCCTCGGCGCTGAGAAAAAGATGATCGCCGCCGTCCACCGGGGTGACGCCGATCGACGAAAGATGCGCGCGAAACCGATCCAGATTTTCAACGCCGATCCCCGCGGCAAAGGGGCCGCTGCCCACTGTGGTCAGGTGGTCTTTCACCGGGCCGGCGCCGTCGACCGGCCATAAGATGTCGAGATCGCGGCAGCCCACGCGGAGCGACGTACAGGTCGCGCCAATCGAATCGTATGTCTTGTCGCCCGTTCGCTGTGCGTCCAACAGGTCAATCCAGCGACCCGCCACGTTGTCGGCCGCGTCGCGGCTTGGTGTGCTGATCAAAACCCGTTCGAGCGTATGTGCCATGTGCCTATGCCGGTTGGTTGCTCAAGCGATCCAGATATTCGTCCGCCCGCCCCATCGCCATGACGGGGAAATAGTGGCGGTAGAGATTGTAATTCAGCATAAAGCCCCGGCCCAATTCGGTGCTTTGCTGTAGATCAGTTTCAAGGGATTTTTTATTGAGATTGATTCGAAGGCCCAACCCATAGCCCGGGAAGCCGGTGCCGGTGTATTCGGTTTCGTCCCAGGTGCCGTCCTGCTGGTGTTCGGCCAGGAACTTCACGCCCCGTTCGATCACCTCGCGGTCTTCGGGGCGCGCCACCGCCAGCAGTCCCATCAGCGCCCAGGCGGTTTGCGATGCGGTGCTCTTGCCGATGCCGGCCAAGCTTTGATCCATATAGGAGGCGCAGGTTTCGCCCCAGCCGCCATCGTCGTTTTGATGATCCACCAGCCACTTGGCCGCCCGGTCGATGTACGGCGCCCGCATGTCTTCACCAACCGCCTTCAGAGCGGGCAGGGCGGCGGCCGTGCCATAGATGAAGTTCACACCCCACCGGCCCCACCAGCTGCCGTCCGGTTCCTGCTGGTCTTTGATGAATTGAACGCCGCGCTGGATGGCCGGATGATCGCGCGGATAGTCGAGTGCCGCCAGCCCTTCCAGCACGTGTCCGGTGACATCCACACTGGGCGGGTCGAGGGCTTCGCCGAAGTCGCAGAAGGGGATCTTACACAGGATCGCTTTGTCATTGTCTTTATCGAAGGCGCCCCAGCCGCCGTCCTTGCACTGCATGGCAATGGTCCATTCGGCGGCGCGGCGCAGAGCATCCGGCAAGCCTTTCTTTTTCCACGTCTCATCCGTGCGGTAGGGGGCCAGCACCATGAGGGCCACGGCGGTGTCGTCCACATCCGGGTAGGACGCGTTTTTGTATTCGAATGCCCAGCCGCCCGGCTCGACGCCCTTTACTTTCTCTTGCCAATCGCCGCCGGTGCGCACTTCGTTTTTAAGTAACCAATCGATGGCTTTGGCGACGGCCGGCGCGTTTTCCGCTTTGGTTTCCGCGTCGCAATCCTGCAAGGACAACAGGGTCAGCACCGTGTCCCAAACGGGTGAGGTGCTGGCTTGGACGTAAATGGCGCCGTCTTCTTCGTAAGCCCATCGGGTGTCTTGCAGGGCGCCCAGGGCTTTTTCCATGACCGGATGGGAATGCGGATAGCCTTCTTCATGCAAGGCCATGAGGCCGTAGATCCAGGGTGGCTGAATGCCGCCCCAAACACCGTCCGCATCCTGATGTTTAATAATCCATTCCAGCACCCGCGCCACGGCGCCCCGCCGGAACGGCGGCAGACCGACGCTTTGCGAGCCGTGCAGAAAACGGTCCGCCCACAGAAAGAAATTCTCCAGGCTGAAGAATTCCACGTCCTTCGGCAGCGAATAATCGAAATTGTCGCGCCCCTGGGGAAAAAGCTCGTCCAGACGGCCCTCGGCGGGCAGGGGGCGGGTGGGGCGCTTGGCGCTGAGCACGGCGATCGGCATAAGAGTCGCTCGTGCCCAAGACGAAAAGTTATAGATGTTGAAGGGAAACCATTTCGGGAAGTAGATGACTTCCGGCGGAATGTTCGGGGTGTGCTTCCAGGGCCACTCGCCGATCAGCGCCAGCCAATAGCGGGTGAACACACGAATGTGCTTCAGCCCGCCCCGCTGCATGATCCAGGCATGGGCTTTCTTCAGCACTTCGTCGTCTTTCGACATGCCCGCGCAGCGCAGCGCCGCATAGCACTCTACCGTTGCGTTGATATCGCCGGCAGGGGCGTTCGCGTAAATCTCCCACGACCCGTCTTCCCGCTGTTCGCGCAAGATCGACTTGACGAGGCCGGGGCGCGACGGGTGATCGTTCAGCCCCATGAAGTGCAGCGCAAGAACCCATTCCGCTTCCATGCAGGAATTGGTTTGCAGTTTGCCCACCCAATAGCCGTCCGGATGCTGACTTTTGACGGACCAGGCCAACCCGTCGGTCATGGATTCATGAATGGCGCTTTTTAGCGCCAGACGGTCCTGGCCGTCATAGGCGGCGCCATATTCGATATCATGCTCGATGCTCATGGGGGTATGTGCCGTTTTCCTATTGGTCAGTTCTATGTTCCGGGGGTGGTGGTGACCCGTTCCAACCCTTCCCGCGCTTCGAGATAGGCCGGATCGAGCGCGAGCGCTTGGCCATAGGCCTTTTGCGCTTTATCCATCTCCCCAAGCCCCTCATACACGAAGCCCAGATTGTGGGCGAATGACTTTTCGTCACGGTCGAGTGCGACGGCCTGTTCGCAATCCGGTGCCGCTTCGGACAATTGGCTGGAACGTGCATTGGCCCAGCAGCGGCCGTTATAGGCTCTGGCAAACCGGTCGTTAAGGGTGAGGGCCTCGGTACAGTCGGCGACAGCAAAGGCAAAAGAGCCGTTGGCGATGTGGGCGGCGCAGCGACGTTCATAGGCAATCGACAGATCTTCCTTGTTTAACGTGTCTCGGTCGATCGCCGATGTATAAAAAGCGATGGCGCGGTCCGTCAGGCCGGCGCTAAACGCCGCCAAGCCCCGGCGATAATCGCTCACCGCGGGATCGGTGCGCGAGACGCATGCCGCCAGAAGCGCTGCCAGACAAAAAAGCGTTACGACACGAAACATCCGCTAACGTCCTTGGAAATTGCCGGCGCGGCGTTCCGCCACCGCGCGCACCCCTTCTTTGTGGTCTTCCGTTTGGCGCAGCCAGGTTTGTTCTTTCAGTTCGTGGTCTGTCTGCTTTTGGATGGCGTCGGCCAAACCGGCGCGCATGGTGGCCCGGGTCGACATGACGCCCAACGGCGCATTCTCGGCAATCTCCGCCGCCAGCCGCAGTGCTTCGGTGCGTACGGATTCCAGGTCGGTCAGCACGTCGCCCAAGCCCCAGGCAAAGGCCGTCTCGCCATTG
>JANQMY010000314.1 GCA_028279895.1 Alphaproteobacteria bacterium | reverse complement strand
TGAGGAAAACAAACAAAAACCTCATGGTGAGGAGGCGCGATAGCGCCGTCTCGAACCATGGATTCCCAAGACCATGACTTTGTCAGCAAGCTGCTAAAGCGACGGACCGTGAAATAGAATCAATTCTGTTGGCGGTCCGGCGGCCGCCGCTCTAGCCTACGCTCAAGCAGACTGCCGGGCGCTTCTCCAAAATCGCAACATACGCTCCGTCGAGCCGTCTCGGGCAATCACCAGGTGATAGAGCGTGGCCAACACGTGGACAACGATCAGGGCGATGATCGCGTTGGTGATGAACTCGTGTATGCCGCGGAAAAACAGGAATGTGCTCTCCTCGCCGGCACCGTCGCCGAACGCGAACAGACCGAAGGGCGCGATCACCGAGTTTGCGTTCACCGCACTCAGCATGCCCGACAGAATGAGCGTGCCGATGAGAACATAAAGCCCCCAATGAGCCGCGTGGGCCGCCAGCTTTTGCCATCCCGGCATGGCGTCGGGTAGGGGCGGCGCGCCATAACGCATGCGCAAAAAGATCCGCAGCACAAACAGCACGGTGACGATCATGCCGATCTGAGAGTGATCGATACGCGATTGAATGCGGTCTGCATCTTCCATGAGGCCGCCGAATTTTTGCGCCACAAACAGATCCAGAATGATCAGGATCGCCATCAACCAGTGCACGATCTTTTGGCTGGCTTGGTAATCGATTCCCGCTGTGTTGCTTGCCATTTCCACTCCCCTTATCGCCGCTTCGGTGTCCAAAAATGACGGCGTCTCAAAGTCAATGATAGGCGGCAGCGGCCATGTAGCGGCGCTACCCGGTTTCATACTCCTCTGTCGACGGACAATACCGACTGCGCAAGTTTGGCTTTGGTTTCCTTGCTGGCTTTGGGGCCGGGTGCCGCGGCTACTTCCGATAGGCTGAGCACGTTGCCCTCTTGGTCCCGCGGGACAATCGTTTCCAATGGCCGCTTGCTTTTGCGGTCCACCAATAAGACGGGTTCCTTGCCGTCGCCGAACACATGCGTGTTGCCCCATTGATACATGGCGATCAGGATGGGCAGCAGCGTGCGGCCTTTTTCAGTAAGACGATAGGCATAGCGCGTGCCGCGGTTGCCCACATCTTCGCGTTCGAAAATACCCTCATCGATGAGATGAGCCAGGCGTTCGCTCAGCAAATTCTTGGCGATGCCGATGCTGCGCTGAAATTCCGTAAAGCGCGTTTTGCCGTAGAAGGCTTCGCGCACGATCAGCCAAGTCCAATGATCCCCAAACGTGTTAAGGATGCGCGCAATCGGGCAGTCGAAGCTATGGTATCGCGCCATTTTGGCCTCCGAAGGCCAAGCTTAATTCATTTGGTTTAAAATATCAACCAAATGAATTAAGCTTTTCGAAGTGTCTGAGCGAAGGCGCCGTTCTTTTTATCTCACGCCGTTCTAGGCGCCGGTATTTGGCTTGGGGTGTGTGGTGTGCAGTGCCGGAATGTCCCACGCCTCGGCAATCTTGCCGTCGACAATGCGCCACACAACAGCGGCATCGGTTTCGAATGAATCGAATCACCGCCCAACGTCATGGCCGGCCGGGCATGGGCGACCAACAGCTCGTCGCCGATCGTTTTGATGTCTTTGACCGTTAAGCTGAACGTTCCGCCTGTCAGAGCACTGAGCTTCTCGAAGAAATGGCGAAGCCCATCAACCCCTTCGTAGGAGCCTTCCAGGTCGGGCAGGTGCCGATTGAAGTAATGCCAAACGAATGTCTTGGCGAACAAGTCTTCTACGTCGGCCAGCCGGTCCGGAATGTGCCCACGCAGTTTGCCGAGAAGTTCGATATTGGGGTGCAGGGAAGTCATGGTGCGTTCCAATCCTTCGTTAGCTGGTGTAGGCGTTCATGACCGCGGCTGCTGTTTGTTTAAAGACGCGATTTCGACTCATGCGGGGCTCTTCCAGCAGCATCTCGATGGCACTATAGCCGATTTCAATGGCCAGCCGGCACCGGTCATAGGCCTCTTGCGGGCCGAGTTCCGGTCGCAATTGGCGTAATCGTTTGGCCGTCAGCTTGGCCATTTGCTGATTGGACTCCTGACGGACACGCGACAAGCGGGGGATCGCCCGCAGGGACACAAGCAGCGCATAGGCGCCCACAAAACCTTTCGTCACGTCAAATGTCTCGCTCAAGAGGCGAAACGCGCGATCTTCCATGTTGAGAAAACCCTGATTGCTTTCATCAAATATATCGAGCGCGTCCAAATAGAGATCGTTTTGCGCGTCGGTCAGCCGATTGCCGAGGACCAGAAGCAGATCGTGCTTGTTTCTGAAATAGCGGTAGAAGACCGGCGCGGTCACGCCTGCCCGCTCGACAATGGCATTGGAGTTCAGGGCTTCAAGCCCCTGTTCCTCAAGGATTTCCTGGGCCGCTCCGAGGATCGCTTCATACGTCTTTTTAGCGCGCCTCTGTTTTGGAACCGATGTGCTGCCTTCCTCCAACGCCATGTGTGACCTGCTTTCCTGTCCTCTTGGCTTGGATTTCTGCGTCGGTTCGGTCGCCTGCCAGAAATCGCTTGCTAATGCTCTGCCATAATATTAGTAATTACTAACTTTTCAAGGGAAAGAAAAATGGGCGGATCCGTCAACGAGCAATTGAAGCAAAGGGCCCAGCGGGTAATTCCCAATGGCATGTACGGGCACATGTCGGTGCAGATGCAGTCTCCGCGCACGCCTCAGTTCTTCTCCAAGGCCAAAGGCGCCCATATGTGGGATTACGAGGGCCATCGGTATATCGACTATCTGTGCGCGTTCGGGCCGAACCTGCTGGGCTATGCCCATGAAGAAATCGATGGGGCATACATCGCGCAGATGAAGCAGGGCGATTCGGTGACGGGCCCGTCCGGCAAAATGGTCGAGCTGTGCGAAGCCTATGTGGACCAGATCACCCATGCGGATTGGGTGATGACCTGCAAGAACGGCACTGACGCGACCACCATGGCATTGATGACGGCGCGGGCCCATCGCGACAAACGCAAAGTACTGTTGGCCAGCGGGGCATATCACGGGGCCGCCACCTGGTGTACGCCCGTGCCGAAGGGCACGTTGCCGGAAGAACGCGCTCATTTCATTTATTATCAGTACAATGACGTTGAAAGCTTGAACGCAGCGCTGGACGAGGCGGGGGACGATCTGGCCGGCATTTTTGCGGCACCGTTTAAGCACGATTTCATGACGCCTCAGGAATTGCCGACCCAGGCCTATGCGGACGCGGTCCGTCGGGCCTGCGACGATAAGGATGCCCTGCTTATTGTAGATGACGTGCGGGCGGGCTTTCGCATGGAACGCAACTGCAGTTGGCATGCGCTGAATGTGGAGCCCGATTTGTCCACCTGGGGCAAATCGCTGGCCAATGGGCACCCCCTATCGTGTCTCATGGGCAATGATCGGGCGCGTGATGCGGCGGGCAGCATTTTTGTGACCGGGTCCTTCTGGTTCGCGGCCGCGCCTATGGCCGCCGCCCTCAAGACGCTCGAGATCATCCAATCGACCGACTATCTGGAGCGGACGGTCGCAATGGGCGAGCGGTTGCGCGACGGCATCGCCGGCATTTCGAAAGACAGCGGTGTGCCCATTCATCAATCGGGGCCGCCGCAAATGCCGATCATCATGATCACCGATGAAGAAGGGCAGGTGGACAACAAAGGGTGCGTGGCGTTTTGCGACAAGCTGCTGGACCACGGCGTCTTCTTCCACCCGTATCACAACATGTTTTTGACGTCGGCGATGACCGACGGCGACATCGATCAAACACTCGAGGCCATTTCAAAAGTGGTCCCGGCGCTCGCACGGTAAGACGCAAGCGCGTGGGGCAAAAGATCGTATGCCCGGATCACAGGAGATATGAGGCATGAGTTTCATTTGGTTCTATCCCGACAAAGTCAGTGCCGCGCCCGGCGACACGGTGGCTCTCTTCGCCAGCGCCAGCCAATCGCCTTGTACCCTGACCGTCAGCCGGGTGGGCGCCGAAACCATTGAGGTGGCGCGGTTCGAGAATATCGAGGTGGGCAATCACCCCACACCGGAAGCAGCCGATGCCAATGGCTGCGGTTGGCCCCAAGCCTTCGCTTTTGACATCGGGGGTGACTGGAAATCCGGCTATTACGACCTTGTGCTCACTTCGCCGGAGGGTGTCGCCTGTCACCATTTCGTCTGTGTACGCAACGTATCAGAGGGTAAGAAAGCCGATGCGGTGTTGGTGTTGAGCACCAATACCTATTTTTCCTACAACTATTGGGGCGGCTCGAATTCCTACGCCCAGGTGGAAGATCTGATGGCCGGTAAGGTCTCGGCGGAAGAGGCGCGATCGGGGGCCATCGGCCGGTTGTCGCGCATGCGCCCCTTGGCCCAGGGCATGTTTACCCCCCCGGAAGGCGCGCCGCGGCTGGTCAATCCCGAACCGCGCGCCATGAACGCCTTCGCCGCACCGGGCGATCCCGACTGGATGGCGGAACATCGCCCCTCTCCCTATGACGGCGCGGCAGGGTTCTTACGCAAATGGGAGCACCGTTTTGCCGCCTGGTGTGAAACCAAGGGGTACGATCTGGACTATTTGACCGATCACGACTTCGAACGAGACGCCGATGCGCTGTCGGGATATGCCGCTGCTTGCTTTGTGGGGCACAGCGAATACTGGTCCGGCAATCAGCGGGCAGCCGTCGAACGGTTCGTGGATGACGGCGGCAAGCTCATCATCTTTTCGGGCAATACGTGTTATTGGAAGGTGCGGTGGGAAGACCAGGGACAAACGCTGATCGCCCACAAATGGCGCGGCCATGTGAACGATCCCCTCTGGGTGGATACGGCAACGCGCAAGGACGCGACGCATTTGTGGTCTCATCACGAATTTGCCGCGCCGGAAGCGGCGCTCACCGGCTTGTCTTTTCTTTATGCGGGCTATCACCGGCTGTGTATGTGTGCGGCGCGGGGCGCGGCGGCTTACACGGTGTACGACGATTTGCACTGGGCGCTGGACGGCACGGATCTCTACTATGGCGATTTGCTCGGGGCCGGCGTGCCGCTGCTGGGCTATGAGAACGATGGGTGCCCCATTCGCTTTGGCGAAGACGGCCTGCCCAAACCCAATGGCGGCGGGGGCGTGCCCGACAATTTGCAGATCATCGCCCTGGCACCGGCGACCATCGCGGAAAGTCCGCGCAGCCCCTATCCCCATCTGATCCCGCCGGAAGAAACGGACACTTTGGCCCGCATGGCCTTTGGCGAGGCGACAGCGCAAAGCCAGGAACGTCTGATGCGCGGACATGCGGTCATGGCGAGCTTTAAGCGGGGCAAGGGCGAAGTGTTTAACGCGGGCACCACGGAATGGGCGCATGGGCTTGCCGCCAGCGATCCGTTTATCGAAAAAATCACCGAGAACGTGTTCGCCCGCTTTGGGATTGGCCGAACCGAGCCCTAACGCGGTTTAGGACATGGCCGCCGGCGCCTAGAGCGGCGACGCGATGGTCTCGCCATGGGTCATCTGAATTGAAAGCGCCCATCCAGCGTCATGGCGCCAATGATTTCGTTGTAAGCGCCGACTTTTTCCTTGGGATAATCGAACTCGATCGACACCACATCCTTGTCGGTATACCAGCGGCGATAATAGAACTCGTGGCCGTTGGGTTTTTCGCCCGTTAGGATGTACCAGTCCTTCCAATTCTTTTCTTTGGACGGACCGATATAGTTGAAATTATACCCTTGTTGTTCGAGCGCTTCCTTCTCTAGGCGGCGGCCGATCCGAATATTGTTATGATCCGGCAGAGGCCTGCGGGACACAAGCACCTCCACGTCCCGATACGCCGTATGCAGAGGAATGAGACCTTCGTCTTCCTTGGTGGTGTCCGCCATCAGGGCGGATTGGGGGTATACGAACTTCAAGCCCAGCTTCTCGCTGGTGTAGACCTGGTAATCCATCGCCGGATTAAGATCCGCGGTCAGATCTGTGGTCTGATTTGCAAAAAACCAAATCCCCAAACCGACGGCGGCGACGGCAATCAGGCCCGCGATGGCGGCGAGAAAATATCTCTGTACCTGAATGGTCTTGAGATTTTCGCGTAGCGACGGCGGTGCGCGGTCTTCGACGGCGGCAAGGATGGCCGGAAACTCGGAAGACAGATCGGCGACCTCTACGGCGTGGAGATGGCCGAACCCCATCGGCGGCTGAGACACGTCCATGACCACCGGTATCAGCTTCTGGGCTTCATTTGCGCGTTGGGCTTCATCGATCACGAAGGGAGACTTCACCGAATGGCTGGTCCACAAAACGATCAGCTTATCCGCGTCCTGAATTTTATTGAGGATTTCGTTGCGATAGTCGTCGCCCGGCCGGATAAGGTGGTCCCACCATACCTCGTGTCCCTTTGCCGTCAGGAAATCCGCCAGGGCGTGCGCATGGGCTTTGTCTTCCCGCGCATAGCTAATGAACACAGACTTCTTTTGTGTAGCGTCCGGCATGCGTTCGACTGCTTCTCCCCGTCACGCAAGCGCGAAGTGTAGACCGAAACGAAAGGGGCGCCAACCAAGCCGGGCGTATGATTCGTTGAAAGCGGTGGCCGTTGGGTCTAACGTTATCGTCTGTTTGTATGAGTAGATTTCGGCGAAACTTGCCATTGGGGGGAAAGCTCATGAAAACAATCGGACTTTTGGGTGTCCTGATCGGAATGGTGTTGGCGATAAGTGTCGCCCGTGCCGACGATCCGCGGCAGGAAATGAACGAAGTTGACGGCTGGCGGCAATCGGCGCTCCAATCGCTCGACAGCGCTTCCGGTCCCGTCACGGAGGCGGTCCTGGACGCCCACAGATACCTACGCTGCATCAAGCTCAACAACTATACGTGTATCCGGCTTGCCAAATCCGCCGGTTTCAATTGGTGCGGCCAGATCGGATTGGACTATGGCCAGCATGTGGCCTTTAAGGCCCCGGAATATTCGATCAGGTCCCAATTGCGCGACTACCTCAGCAAGGCCAAGCGTGGCGTGGTTACGGCACGTCAAATAAGTGTCGTCAACCAACCCTGGTGCGATACGTTGGGGTCGGTGGCGGTCCGGTTGGGGTGGGGCCGTTCCTGCGACGATGACGGCGCAAAGCCGCCGGCGGATTTTGACGGCAAGCTTTGCAAACGCCCCGCGGACGGTAAGCCGTCCAGAGAGCAGTGCCGGTCGTGCAACTGCCCGGACGAAGCGGGGTCGGCCTCCATGGTGTCGGGTATCACCAAAGCGGATCGAGCGCCGCTCACCATCGACGATGATTTAAAGCTGTTCACCGCCGATTGGAACATCAACAAAGAGCGTGCGAAGGACGTGCTGCGGAACGTCACGCGCAAGGAGATCGGTGGATTGTTTGCCAATGACGATGTGTTCGAGCGGGCCTTCGCATTGCCGTTTGGCAATGATTGCGACTGAGCCTTTGAAAGGCGCGTTTTTTCGCGGCCCAATTTCTTTAGTCAAGGACCGCGTTAGGTGAGGGCCACGGGGGTGTCGAGCAAAGGCGCGATCGTCTCCCGGCAGGCGGTCAGATTTGCTTGGAAGCACGGGCGGTTGCGCATGGTCACGACAAAGCGGGCCAAGCCGGGCCAGCGCGCTGCATCGGGCGGGCCCACGAACAAGTCGAAATTAAGCAATTGGCTGGCCACCGCGATGTCGGCTATGGAGAAGGCGTTGCCGACGAAGAATTCTTCGCCGTTCAACGTCTTTTCCAAATAGTCGAAATAGCGGGGCATTTTGTTGTGCCAGGTGTCCCGTGCCGTCTCGATGTCGGGGTCTTTTCCTTCGAACCGGGGGAATATCAGAGCACGGACGATCCCGAAACCACCCGTGGCGGCCATGCCGGTGTCCGCATATTCTTCAAGCCATAGGGCGCGGCCATAGTCGAACGCATCGGCCGGATAGAGCGCCGGTGACGGGCATTTGCGCTCGAGAAAGCCGCAGATCGCGGACGAGTCCGCAATGGTGCCGGCCACGCCGTCAGCGCCGATCGTGCGGTCGCGCAAGGTGGGAATGCGGCGCAGCGGGCTGATTTCCTTGTACCAGTCCGGCATGGCCCCGATGTTCACCGCTTCGAAATCGTAGGCCAGTGCTTTTTCCTGCAACACGGCTTCGACTTTACGCACAAAGGGTGACATTTTCGTGCCATAGACCACCAGATCTGCCATATACGCGCCCCTTTTCCGTTGTTGCCGCTCTGTTTTGCCGTGCGCTTCGATTATCGTCAATGCAGCAAACACATCAGAAACGACGGAGCGGAAAATGGATCTGGGTCTCGAGGGCAAAAAGGCGATGGTGCTGGGCGGCAGCCGTGGCATCGGATGGTACACAGCGGAACTGCTGCGGCGCGAGGGCTGCGCCGTCGCCCTGTGTGCGCGGGGCAAGGAAGGCGTCGACGGCGCTGTCGAAAAACTGAAAGCGGTGGGCAAGGGCACCGTCTTCGGAGACGCCGCCGATCTTGCCGATGCCGAGGCGACCCGTGTCTTTGTCCGCAACGGCATTGAAACGCTGGGTGGTCTCGACATTCTCATTCACAGCGCCAGCGGGTTTGGACTGGCCGCATCGGAGGAAAATTGGCAACGCAGTTTCGATGTGGACATGATGGCCGGGGTGCGCGCCGTGGAAGAGGCGCTGCCAGCGCTGAAAGAAAGCGATGCGGCCAGCATCACCTTTATCGGGTCGATGGCCAGCAAGTTCCATTTCGGCCGGCCTGCTTCGCCCTACGGTCCGGTCAAAGCGGCCATGCGCGCCTATGCCAACGAATTGGCACAGACCTACGGCAAAGACGGCATTCGCGCCAATGCGATTTCTCCTGGCGCCGTCTGGTTTCCCGGCGGGGCATGGGACAGGACCAAACGGGACAATCCGAAATTCTATGCGGGTGTTGAAAAGTCCATTCCGCTGGGACGTTTGGGCACGGGTGAGGAATTGGCGCGCATTATCGTGTTCACCGCAAGCCCCGCCGGTTTGTGGCTGAATGCCGCTCATATCTGCGCCGATGGCGGCCAAGTGAAAGCGGTGGATTAGAGAGCGGAGTACACCTTACTTCACTTCGTACACGTCATAAATCACGCCACCGTCGCCGGCGCACCCTTTGCCGACGGTCGCGATGTGATTAAGCGCGGCCGCGGCGCTCGGGAAAAATCGGATGTTCTTGGTCATCGGCTGCTTCACCTTGCAGACCGGCCAGTTCGGCCTGTTGACTTATTGAGTCGTACTTTATAAAGTGCTGCTCAATAATGGAAACGACACTGACCAGACCCAAATCCGAGCCGACGCGGCGCCGTGCCCCCAAAGAAAAGCGGGAGCTCATCATGGCAGCCGCGCGCCGGCTGTTTGCCGAGCAGGGCTATGACGAGACGTCGACCGTACAAATCGCGGCGGAAGCAGGCGTATCGGAAGGCATTTTGTTTCACCATTTTGGCTCGAAGCGTGGCTTGCTGGCCCAATTGGCCGAGCGTTATGCGCGCGAGGCGGCAGCCGCTACCATGCCGGACAATCCCGACGAGATGACGGAGGAGACGATTGTCCGAGCGGCGTTCGACTATGCAGAACGTGAACCGCGCCTATATCAGTTGTTTTTGGACGAAGGTGCGAAGCTCAACGAGTATGGGATCGCGGGCAATGACGACATCGTCATTTCGGTCATTCAAGAGAATTTGGAGCGGGGCATGGCCGAGGGCATGGTCCGCAAAGGCGATGCGCGTGTCATGGCCGAACTGCAATTCACCGTTGTCGATGGGGCCTATAGGGCATGGCGCAAAACGGGCGATCCCGCGCGCAAAGAAGCCTATATCGACGAAGCCATTCGCTGCATGAAGGCGATGCTGGCCCCCACCAAAATACAATAAGTGTGAGAGTGATCCGTATCGAGAGGATGGAGAAGAACCATGAATCAGCATGCAAAAATTGAAGAGAAGAAGCCGTTTTGGCTGAAAGACAATTTCGCTCCCGTAATGGCGGAGCTTACGGAAATGCAGTTGGACGTGACCGGCTCGATTCCACCGGAATTGAACGGCCGCTATCTGCGTAACGGTGCCAATCCGCCGTCCGGCGAAACCGCTCACTGGTTCCTGGGCCAGGGCATGATCCACGGGGTCGAATTGCAGAACGGTAAGGCCAATTGGTACCGCAACCGTTATGTGCGCACGCCCCTTATGGCGGAAGGCAGCAATCCCATGGAGGCCTTTGGCGACATGACCAAGTCGCTGGCCAACACACATATTGTCGGCCATGCAGGCCGCATCCTGGCGTTGGAAGAAGGCCATTGGCCCTTCGAATTGTCGCCGGAGCTGGAAACCATCGGCGCCTATAATTACGACGGCGAGCTCAAAACCGGCATGACGGCACATCCGAAAGTGTGCGGCGAAACCGGCGAGCTGCTGTTCTTTGCCTATGGCGTTGCCCCGCCTTACCTCACCTATCACCGGGCCACGGCCGACGGTGAATTGGTGCAGTCGGAAGAGATCACCGTCAAAGGCGCCACCATGGTGCATGATTTCAACATCACGCGGAACCATGTGATCTTTATGGATCTGCCGGCCTGTTGGAATTTCGAGGCGGCGGGAGACATGGGGCTCCCCATTCAGTGGGACGAATCATATGGCGCGCGGCTGGGCGTCATGCCGAGAGAGGGCACCGACAAGGATGTGGTCTGGTACGACATTGATCCCTGCTATGTGTACCACCCGCTGAATTCCTATGAAGAAAACGGCAAGATCGTTCTCGATGTGTGCCGCATGGCGCACATTATGAAGCCGGGCGCGCCCGACGTGCCGCCCATGCTGTATCGCTGGACCATCGATCAGGCGGCCGGCACGGTCACGGAAACCCAGCTCGATGATCGGGCCGTTGAGTTTCCGCGCGTGCCCGACAGCTTGGTTGGGCTGAAGCACCGGTACGGCTACACAGCCGAATTCGGCGCCGGCGGACCAGCAGCCGTGGCATTCCGCAAATACGACCTGGAGACCGGCGCTTCCACGGCTCACAACCTGCAAGGACGTATGGGCGGCGAACCGGTTTTCGTGCCGGCGGCGGGCGCAAGCGCGGAAGACGACGGCTATCTGCTGAGCTTTGCCTATGACCCGAGCGAAGACAAAAGCGAATTGGTGATCGTCGATGCCAGCAATGTGGAGGCCGATGCGGTGGCGCGCGTGCATTTGCCGACGCGGGTGCCCTTCGGGTTCCATGGCAGCTGGATCGCCGATCCCGCTTAACGGCCCGGAAAACATGGACGGCGGAGCGCTTTGCCGGTGCATATATACGGCAAACTGCCCCGCCGTTCCTTTTGACAGGGTTTCGGCACGGCCCTAGACTTCTTGGCGGGAAATCTGCGCGACACGGAGGAACAGTCAACGCACAAAAAATAGTGCGGCCCACAGAACGAAAATAAGGCCGCGGTGCGAGAGAAAGGGAGAAGCAATGGGGAGAGTTGAGGGCGCGTGCCGATTGCCGGCCGCTCGCGACGCAAACCGCCTACCTAATTGCGTGTATCAACGAGAGCCGTTTTGGGTTTCATTGAAAAGCAAAACGGCCCCGGATTCTTTGTTTTGCGCGTTTCCCGAAGGTGAACCGGCTTCCACGTCACCTGGAAACGCTTTAGTTGCGCAAGTTTCTGACCGGGCCGAGAGTTCCCTGGACCGATCCGCCGAGCCTGGTTTCGGAAAGGCGGGCGCGCGATGCTGACCATGTCGAACGAAGCGGTCGATTTCCTCTCCGATGTCGATCAGATTACCGACGTTTCCGCGCTGAAAGACAAGTTCAGCCGCGGCATCGATCAATATGGTTTGAGCAGCTATATCTGCTCCGGGTCGTTGCGGAACGCCAAGCGGCTTGAATATCAAGTAATGGCGAATGCGCTACCCGACGGTTTTCTCGAGGCATTTCAAAAGCATGCCGTTCCCGATAATCCGTCCTCGGAACTGTTGATGACGTCGAACAAACCCTTCATCTGGTCTCAACTTTACATGACGTTAGGTACGTCGGTGCCCAGGTTCAAAGAAACCGTGGCGGTGGCAAACGATTTCGGCCTTTCCGATGGAATCTGCGTGCCGGTCCATCACCCCGGCGGGTATGTGGGCGCTCTGGGTATGGCCGGTCCGGTCACCCAAATCAACAAGCACGCGGCGTACATCCTGCAGCTCATGTCGATTCACTTTCATGACCGGCTGCGTGAACTGCTGGACGCAGAACAAAACGTTGCCGACGGACCCGGCAAGAAGCGAAGCAAATCGCGCGGTCAAAATGGATGCGAGTTGAGCCCGCGCGAGCGGGAATGCGTAAGCTGGGTCGCTGAAGGCAAAACCGATTGGGACATCGGTGAGATTTTGGGCATCAGTCAAAGCACGGCCCACTTCCATGTTGAAAACGCCAAGAAGAAGCTGGATGTGGCGACCCGCGTGCAGCTCGTGGTGAAAGCGATCAGCAAAGGGTACATCTCGGTTTAGCAGGCTGGTGAAGAAGTTATCACTTTAATCTCTCCATGGTTCGAGACGGCGCTATCGCGCCTCCTCACCATGAGGCTCTTATTTGATTTCTTCACCCTGAGGAGGGCCGATAGGCCCGTCTCGAAGGGTCCAGATGACTTCTTCACCAGCCTGCTAGAGGGTGTGGCTCGCCCCCGATTGGACGCCCCCCTTTTTAGCTAGTTACGCTGCAGATTCGCGCTTCCTATTCTTTTATGCATGGTCCTGGCCGCTTACGACGCAGGATCGTCACGGTGTGAATGCGCCGGCACGGACGATTTTGTTTGCCATTCACCACCGTGACACGCTTTGCTGTTGTGGACACCCATAAACCAGAGGAAATGCGCCAATGACCAAACCTTTTCCAGACGATCCGTTTTTGACCGGCTTTATGGCCCCGTCCGGCATTGAATGCGATGCGCCCGATTTGGTGGTTGAGGGCGAATTGCCGTCAGACCTGGTGGGTACCTATTACCGTAACGGTCCGGACCCGCTGCACCCGCCACGGGACGGGGACACTTATCATTGGTTCGATGGCGACGGCATGATCCAGTGCTTCCATATCGAAGATGGCCGGGTGTCTTGGCGTAATCGCTGGGTGCGCTCTGAGAAACTGGTGGCGGAAATGGAAGCCGGCGAACGCCTGTTCGGTGTCTTCGGTAATCCGATGATGAATGATCCGCGGGCGAATGAACTCAAATACAACACGGCAAACACCAACATCGTCCAGCATGGCGGCAAGATGTTGGCCTTGATGGAAGGGGCGCTGCCCACGGAAATTAAGCACAGGACACTCGAGACCGTGGGCGAGCTTGACTATGGCGGCCAGATCGACGGTCCTGTAACGGCGCATCCGAAATTCGATGTGCACACCGGCGAAATGGTGTTCTTCGGATATTCCGCCAAAGGTCCGGGGTCGAATGCGATCCGCTACAATGTGGCCGATAAGGACGGCAAACTGATCAAGAACGAATTCATCGAAGCGCCTTATTCCGCCATGGTGCACGATTTCTTCGTCACCGAAACCCATGTGATCTTCCCGATCTTCCCTCTGACCACGGATCTGGAGCGGGCCTTCAAGGGCGAGCCGATGCTGGCGTGGGAGCCGGACAAAGGCACGCATTTCGGCGTGATGCCGCGCGATGGCACGGCCGCCGACGTGCGTTGGTTCACCTGCGAGCACAAGTTCATGTTCCACATGATGAATGCGTGGACCGATGGCACAATGCTTCACGCAGACGTTACGGGGTCCAACGCCACCCAGTTCGCCCCGAAGTTGGACGGCACCATGGCACAAGAAAGCGAGGGCACGGTGCCCACCTTCCGGCGCTGGTCAGTGGATTTGTCGGACAACACCAACGCCATTAAGGAAGAGCTGTTCGACGATATGCCCTGCGAGTTCCCGCGCACCAATGATGATTACAGCACCCGGGCCTACCGCCATGGCTATGCCGTCGGCACGCACGGCAAGCAGTTTGCTTCGTTCGACACGTTGATCCACTATGACACCCAAACGGGCAAACGGAAGACCTACAGCCTGGGCGAAGGCAAGATGGTCGGCGAGCCCGTGTTTGCAGCGCGTCAGGGCGGGAAAGAAGAAGATGACGGCTACATCATCATGCTGTCATACGATCAGCCATCTGACAAAAGCGGCCTGATGATCTTTGATGCCAAGGAAATCGATCGCGGCCCCGTCGCGACGGCCAAGCTGCCCTTGCGCATTCCCGCCGGGTTCCACGGCAATTGGATTCCGCAGGCGGCCTAGATTCTCAACAAGGCTCGGAGGCGACCCGTCACGTAGGGCCGGGTTCGCCTTCGGGCTCGTTCTGGAATTCGCGGTGGATTTCCGCAACGCCGGGCCAGACCAACGCAATCCAAGCGACCAAACCGAGAGATGCGATTAGGGTGGGCAACAAGGCAAACGCCGCGACCCACAGCGCAATGAACCCGGCCAGGCGCGGGAACATCTGCTGGGGGTTGGCCGACGGCGGATCTTCCGGCCGGCCAAGCGGAAAGACTTTCGGCCGGATAAACCAGCCATGGGCCAGCAGGAGGGCGACGAACAGCCACCACGGGGACCCTTTGGTATCCAGGTTGGGCGTCGTATCCATCGGCGCATCGTGAACCGTTCCATTGAGTCGCGATTTAATCTGCGTCCAGACATAGTCCGGCAGGGGCCGCGAAATGGCGCCGCCGGCGTTTTGGCGCGTTGGCCGCGAGCGCCAGCGATACAAGATGCGGCCTTCTTGTGTGAGCGCTAAGACGCCCGGCTGGAAATAGCCGTTCGGATGGGCCGCCCAGGATCGGCTCCGTTTCAGCAATTCGGCAGATTGGACAAACAAGTCGATCCAGCCGCGCTGCCGGCAGGTGCGCAAAATTTCATGATGCGGGTCGCCGATGGACGGGAAACCGAAGCCCCAGCTTTCCTCCGCTTCGCCGGCCAGGCTTTGCGGTTCGCTGGTGACGGCAAAGATCTCGCCGCCGGCTTTGCGGATTTCCTCGGGCACGCCTGCTTTCGCGAAGCCTCGCAACTCGAGGCGGCAGGGCGGTCACCAGAAGCCGCGGTAAAACACCAGCACCACGAATTTGTACTTTGCCAGTTGTTCGTCGAGCCACGGCGTGCGCACGCCTTCGGGCGGGTCCAGGTGGACCGGAATCGCCGTGTCGTCCGAATTGGCCATCGCGACTTGGAACTGATCGCCATGTTTTTGAACGCGTACCTGCTCTCGCGCGCACATTTCGTTTTCGCACAGCACCAGGCCGAACTCGCTGGGCGTACCGCTGTCGGGTTGCCAATCAGGGTCGGGATCGACCAAACCGGTCAGTTTGAATTGTGTGCCGCGTTCCTTGTTGATCCACCCCAGCGCCGCGTCCGCGGCGGGCTTCAGGTGGTCCGGCACCTCTTCGACGACGTTAGGCATCTTGGTCTCCTGTCCACATGTAGCCTACACCAAGTGAGCAAAAGCGAAAGACTTGTCGGCGTCCCGTCAATTTGTGTGAGGTCTTAAACTTCTCGGCGGCGGCGCAGCCTCCGAAAAACGGCAAGTATCATGTGTAAGGCAAGCGCCAGCACAAATGGGAAGAGCGTGAAAATGATCAGAAGGGCGTCCGGATTGACCAGCCCAGCTTCTTGTTCTTCCGTTAGCTCGAGATTGAGAAAAAAGAGATCGGTGGCGGCATAGGCGAAAAGGCCGGAAACAACCGAGGTCAGGAGATAGGCCGGAAGCGAGGTAAAGATCGACCGGTTGCCTTTCACGAAGCGGGTCGCGATGCGCCAGACGAAGACCGGAAAGGCGATCAGCAAGGTCACGTGAACAAGCGACGACAGGATAAAACGCGGATCTTCAACGGGTAATTCCACCTCGAATGCGAAGGCAAAAGCGAGGGCGCCGAAGACCCAGAGTCCGTCGCGCCAACCGAACAAAATGAACCCGCGCTCGGCAGCGGGCTTCCTGCGTGCTGCTGCGCGGCGCGATGCAGCATCGTCGAGCAGTTGCCGCGCCGCATCCGCCAACCGGTCGACCTTGCGTACCGGATCCGGGTAAAGATCCAGCCAATCCCGGTCGGTCAGCTCGTATAAAAAATACCCTTCCGGTTCGGCATCTTCGATGCGCACCGGAATGACCGGCTTGTCCAGCGAATCCGAGATCGCTAATTCTTTGCGAAGGGTGGCGGATTGGTTGCTTGCGCTTGAAAAGAGCACGATCACCAAACGCGCCTGCTTGATGGCCTCGGCGATTCGGTCACCGTCCGCTTGCGGCTCAAAGAACACCGAGAACTCCCGGGCGGAGAGGCCATCTGCGATTTCCCGTGCCACCGCTCGATCTTCTTCCGCACAGGTGAGGAACACGTCATGGCTCATGATTATGCCCTCGCGCGGCGCCGCATGGCTTGGGCGGCCAAGATACCACGCAATAGCGTGTGCAGCAGAAACGCGACCACGGGTGTAAAGACAAGAAGGCCGCGTGCCAGAATATCGCGCACTTCCTCAAACGTAAATGACTCCAGCGTCGGTGGCGCGCCCAAGCCGATTGTGACGTAATGGAGTGCCGACGCGCCAATTCCCATCAGGACATAAGTTGGCAGGGCACTGAGGAAACTGCGATTGGCTTTGGCGAAACGATATATGAACCGCACAAGAACAATCGGATAGCCGCTTAAGACCATGTCCATAAAGATTGGCGTGAACATAATGAATAAGCTCTCGGCATACGGATCAACGTCCAGCAAGAAGAAGAATAGCGTGGCGCCAATAAACCAGTTAGCGTCGCCGCGATTGAAGGGGAATAAGCCGAGCCGCGGCTGAAAACTGGCGGTCGATACGGTCACGGATTGACGATCCTCTGACCGGCCGGCCTCTTTAAGTGCGTTCAATAAGACTTTCGCAAACTCATCCATGTGCGCGATCGGATCCGGTGCAAGCGTGATCCAATCGCGCTCGCTGAGCGTGTGGAGCAACGCCCCGCGCGGGTCGCTGCCGTCGAGCCGCACCGGAATGACCGGGATATTCAGCCGGTTTGCCACCGCAATCTCTTTCCGCACTTGGCGGGACCTGTTGGTCGCCTCGGAAAACAAAACCACCAAGCACCGCGACGTTTCCAGATTTTTGATAATGGTGTGCCGCCAGTCGGCGCCCCCCTCGATCTGGGTGTCGTACCAGACCGCCAGGCCTTGATCGGCAAGGGCCGCTGCGGCGTAATTGGCGATTGCGCGGTCCTTGTGGGCGTAGCTCAAGAAGACGTCAAAGGCCATGGCTTACGTCTTCCCCAGCAAACGTTGACGAAAGGCATAGGCAATGATGTAGCCGCGCATGAGTATGTGCAAAGCAACGGCTAAAAAGAAGTTGTAAAAAATGAGTCCCCTTGCGGCATTGGTCTGAACGCGCTGATGGTCCTCGTTCAGGTTGGCGTCAGTGATGGCGATATCATATCCGACAAAGATCAGTATGCCGCCGATTATGGACAATAGTCCGAAGACCGGGATGCTGCGGCTGAGTTTTTGGTTGGACCTGACAAAGCGAATAACAAATCGAATGGTAAGAATGGGCAGGCCACCCAGGGCAAAACTCATGCCGATGGCCTTTGCCCAATCCGGTGCAGTTTCCAACGGGAACGAGGCCACGATAATCATCATGAAGCCCGTAAACACGGTCACCCAAACAATGTCCGGCCACCGAAAAGGCAGAAACGGCAGTTCCTCAGGCGCGCCTAGTTCTTCGGAGAGTTTTTTCGCTTCGACGCTGCCTTCTCCCGCCTGCTCGGCCTCCCGGACAATGCCCAGTAATTCCGACAGGGCGTCGACAAGCTGATCCGTTTTTGCCGCCGGGTTGGGGTGGAGCGGAATCCAGTTGCGCGGCCCCAACTCGTACAGCATTTCGCCGCGCGGACGCGCATTTTCGATCAGTATGGGAATGACCGGCACGCCCTCGCGGTCGGCCAGTGCGATTTCTTGCGACAGTTGGTCGGAGTCATTGCTCGACTTCGAGAACAGCACGACCAACAAACGCGAATCTGCCAAGGCGGCCGCGGCGGCATCGGCTGTTTGTGCAAGGCTGTCATACCAAACCCGCAAGCCTTCGGCACGCAAGGCGTCGGCGTATTGCACCGCCAGCGCTTGATGCCGTCGCCCGTAGCTCAGATAGATGTCATACGCCATTACCCCAACCCGCCACCTTCTCTTGCGAGCCTCCCCGGTGGCCAAACTCCTTGAACGTACGACCTTATCCTATTGGTGTTCTGAAATTTGTCGAGAGTTTCTGGAGGTAAAAGGGGTGCCTTAGAGCGTTTCAGTATGACAATGAAACGCCCTAGCGCCGGCCGATGAACCCGAACAAATGGCCGGCGATTTTGCGCATTTGGATTTCTTCGGACCCCTCCGTAATGCGATAACGCCGGTGGTGGCGGTAAATGTGCTCGAAGGGCTTGTGCCGGGAATAGCCCATGCCCCCGTGAACTTGCATGGCCCGGTCGGCCGCCTGACACACCAAACGGTTGGCCCAGTAATTACACATGGAGACTTTGTCGGACAGTTTGTGTTCGATCTCTTTGTGATCCATGCGGTCCATTTCCCAGGCGGTTTTGCGGATCAACAGGCGCAACATTTCGCATTGGGTTGTCAGCTCCACCAAAGGAAATTGAATGGCCTGATTGGTGGCCAGCGCCTTGCCGAAGGGCTTGCGCTCGGTTGCGTATTTGACGCTTTCATTGATGCAATACACCGCCGCGCCCAAGGAAGAGGCCGCTTGCCGGATACGGTTCTGGTGCACAAAGCTTTGCGCGATGGCCAACCCCATATCGGGTGCGCCCCAATAGGCGTCTTCCGGCACCCACACATTGGTGAGGCTTACACGCGGGTGATCCGTGGGCATATTAAAGGTCCACAAATACTCTTCGACCTTAAAGCCGGGGGCATTGCTCGGCACCAGGAAACAGGTGATGCCGCGGGCGTGCCCGTCTTCGCCGCTGGTGCGGGCAAAGGTCATGCAGTGGGTCGCCACATGCATCCCCGTGGTCCACATCTTTTCGCCGTCGATGCGCCAGCCGGGCGTACCGTCCCGGGTTTCGCGCACCGCCCGGGTTTCAAGATGGGTGGCGTCGGACCCGTGATTGGGTTCCGTCAGGCCGAAGGCCACAATCATGGACCCGCTGGTCAAGGCTTCGGAGTCGCGGGCGATCTGTTCCGGTGTGGCGAAGGATTTGAACATCTGCACAAAGGGGTTGTTGCCGACAACGGAATGTTCGTTCTGCAGATCGTTGAACAGACCCAAGCCTTTGGATGCAAGGTGCTCGCGGATAATCGCCATATCCAGTTGAGAGCCACCGCTGCCGCCCAGTTCTGCCGGCCAGCCATAGCGCAGAAAACCGGCCGCATCGGCCCGGCGCCGGGCTTCGCCCAGAAGCGCTTCCCATTCTTCCCGGGGCAGCCCCTGATTGTCCCAATCCGTTCGGGCGTGTTCGCGCCGGTGATCGAAGAACCGGTCATTATCGTCCGCATGCTGCAGTGGCATGATGTCGGTTTCGATGAACGCGTCCAGCTCTGCCAGGAACTGCTTGAGTTTGTCTGAGACGTCAAAATCCATACCGGGTCCTCCGCATTAAAAGTTGGCCTGACACTAAGCTGCTTTGAAGCGGATGGGTACCGATTTCGGGCCGCTGACGAAAGCGGCGGCGACGCGGGTGGGCTCGTCCGCCAATTCGACCGAGGCGAGGCGCGGCAACAGCTCTTCGAACAACAGGCGCATTTCCATACGGCCCAAATGCTGTCCCAAGCACACATGGGCGCCATAGCCGAACGATATGTGCTTGTTGGGCGAGCGTTCGATGTCGAAGTCGAAGGGGTTGGTGAATTTGTCTTCGTCCCGATTGCCGGAGGGGTAAGAGAGCATCAACCAGTCGCCCTTGGCGATCTTCTTGCCCCGCAGTTCCGTGTCGGCGGTGGCGGAACGCATGAAGTGCTTTACCGGTGTTTCCCAACGGATCGATTCTTCGATCAGCTTGGGCAGTAAATCCGGGTTGTCCTTCAGCTTCTTGAACTGATCCGGCCGTTCGGCCAACGCCCATAAGGCACTTGCAGTGGAAGCAGAGGTGGTGTCATGCCCCGCCGTGGCGGCGATCACGTAGTAAGACATGGCTTCCAGATGGCCAAGCGGTTGGCCGTCGATCTTGCCGTTGGCAATCACGCTTGCCAGATCTTGTCGGGGGTTGGCCCGCCGGTCTTCGGTCATGGCGCTGAAATATTCGAAGAAGTCGGCCACCACTTCGTTGATCAGGGCGACGAACTCGTCCGGCGAAGAGTCTTCCGTATTGGCGCCGGCGCGATTCATGTCTTCGTCGGTAGATCCAAAGAGCTCTTGCGTCAGTTTCAGCATGCGCGGTTCATCCGCCTGCGGAACACCGATCACTTCCATCACCACCCGCAGCGGATAAAGAAACGCCACGTCACGTGCGAAGTCGCAGCTCTCGCCCATGTCGAACATGCGGTCGACGAATTCCTTGGCGATCTCGCGGATCCGGGCTTCGAGCTGGCGCAGGTTTTGCGGCAAGAACCAATCCTGGGTCAGATGCCGGTAATTGGCATGATCCGGATTGTCCATCTGCACCAGCGAGCGCACCAGATGGGGCGAGCCGCCGGTGAGTTCCCGAACTTTCTGGTCCGCCGCTTTGGTCGTCAGTGTCGTGGGGCGGTCGCCATTGTGGAACAATTCGTTCTGGCGCTCGACGGCCTGAATGTCTTCGAACTTGGTGACCACCCAGAACGGGTCGAAGCCTTCCGGTTGCGCCACGTCCAACGGGGCCGATTTCCGCAGCTCCGCAAAGGCCCCATGCGACCGTTCCCAATGGGCATAGGCCTTGGGATCGACGATCGTGTTGGCAATCTCGGTCGAAATGGTCATGGCGAAACTCCTCTGTTCCGCCCGCGCTTCCTGTGTTCCCCACCCGGAATTTATACCATCGCGGGCTTGCAAACACTGTCATTTATTTGCTATACGTTCAACAAATAAATGAGGCCCCGCCGTGAGTGAGACGAAAACGCGCACCCGCCGCAGCCATGAAGAACGGCGCCGACTTTCCCAGAGAAAACTGATCGAATCCGCTCTATCGATCGCATCGGATCAGGGTGTCGCGGCGGCCACCTTCGAGGCCATTGGGGAACGCGCCGGCTACAGCCGGGGTCTGGCGTCGCAAAAGTTCGGCTCTAAGCAGGCTTTCATGAGTGCGGTGATCGACCATTTGCATGATCTGCGGGCCGAGTCCCAGGATTATGCTCGGCTGG
>JANQMY010000309.1 GCA_028279895.1 Alphaproteobacteria bacterium | reverse complement strand
AGGGCTGCGGGTTTTCCCTCTCATGGTGTCCGATTTACCTCGTCCTGTGCGGAATCATCCCGGGTGAACTGACGCCGTCCGCCTGTCATTTTGCTCTCGCTCCGAATGAGGCTTGAAAGCCTCATGTCTGTACCATGAGGGGAAAATGGCAATTGAGAAGATGAATGCGTCGAGCAGCCTCGCCGAGGTTGTCGATCGTATTCTCGACAAGGGTGTCGTGGTCGATGCCTGGGCCCGTGTGTCGCTGGTCGGCATCGAATTGCTGGCCGTCGAGGCGCGTGTGGTCGTCGCCGGGGTCGATACGTATCTCAAATATGCCGAGGCGGTCGGGCTGACGGCCAGCGCGCAAGCCGCCTGACGAGACCCGCCTTGGGGCCGGAGCTCGCACAACCGATCACGTTCCGCTCGTTGCCGCACACGTCAGCGAGCGCAGCCCTTCGGCCCTTCCTCTTCACAAGTGGCGACAAGCCAGCCGACCGGATTGGTTAGACGCACGACACATGTCGCCCCGGCCCCACCCTCGCTTAGTTGGACAATTTTTCTTTGATATTTCTCTTTTAATAGAGATCCATCCAAGAACTCTATCAGAAAGATTATAATATGCTTTATGAAAAATTATCCGATCACGGTGCCGAATTTGCGGCCGGCCTGAGATCGCAGGCGTCCTCATGGCTTAACAGCCCCGGCAAACGGGCGTTCGACATTGGGTTTGCGGTTCTTCTTCTGCCGTTTCTGGTTCCGGTTATTGCCGTCCTTTGGGCGACCATCCGGTTGGGGGCGTCGCCGGGCATTTTCGGTCACACGCGAATTGGTCGCGATGGCGCGCCGTTCCGGTGTTGGAAACTCCGCACGATGGTTCCGGACGCGCAGGAAAGATTGTCGGCCTACCTCTCCGAAAACCCGGAAGCGGCGGCCGAATGGTCGCAAAAGCACAAGCTGTCGAATGATCCGCGGATTACCCGATTGGGGGCCTTCCTGCGGAAAACCAGTCTCGACGAACTGCCGCAGATTTGGAACGTGCTCAAAGGCGAGATGAGCTTCGTGGGCTCGCGGCCGATCGTTCGCGATGAACTGAAGAAATACGCGGACGCTCAAGCCGCCTACCTCGCCCAGCGACCTGGCGTGACCGGTCTTTGGCAAGTGTCCGGGCGCAACGACATCTCCTATGAGGAACGCGTACGGATGGATCTCGCCTATATCCGCAGCGCGTCCTTGCTAACCGACCTGAAGATCGTCTGCCAAACGGTGCTCGTCATACTGATGCCGACGGGCCGATGAGTGCCAATGCCGAACTCGGCGATCAGCCATACCGTGCCGACGGTCGCGGCAAACCTTTGACCGCTCATGTGAAACCGGAGATACGCAAGCAGCGTTTCGCACTTGTCCGTGGCTCAGGCAGGTCCGTGGCGCAAGCGATTTTACTGGTGGCACGTTGCAATTGGCTCAGGAATGAAGGGTATTGGGTGCGCGGTGTAAATCTCCGGTCTAATGAGTTCTCGAAGTCTGCGGGCGACAACTTCACTGCTTGTGCCATAGGCTCTCTTCCTATCCAAAGCAGCATAGAAAGACGTTTAGTATGATAGACAAAAAGCAGACTTCTACGGACAATCAAGCGTAAGCGACTAAAGTCCTCTATTTTAAGGGAATTTCAACTCCAGTTCTGAGACGAATACTGGTCTCGACTCGATTCGTTGATTATTATGGAAGAATGGGAGTGGTTTTTGTGAATAGCTCCGCGCCAAGAGAACAGCTCACGGATGACCTACCACATGCATCAGTGGTTTTTTCCATCGGAGTGGTGCTTACTCTATCGATATTTATGTTTGAATCTGTCTTCTCTAGAAGCAGCGGTAACGCAACGTCTTTAATGGCCATAGCAGCGATTCTTCTTATTCCTTTATCATCGCCGCGTCCATTTTTGCGTTTTCAGGTACTGACCAACTCTTTTCGGTACTTCGTTCCCCTGCTGCTTTTAGCTGGTTTGTATCTGGTGCTTCAGCCAATCGGCATCGTTCCTGACTGGGATGAACGGGGCCAAAGAACTGTAGTGTATATCTTGGCGATGTTTTGTGCGGGTGTCATTGGTTTTTCAATTACACGCGGGCGCGGACTGCATTTTTTTGCATTGCCTGTTGCGGTCATCTTGCTCTTGGCTGTCGTATACTGGCTAACGGGCTTTAATGCGCAAACCACTTATGGCTCTGCATCAACCAAGAATGTCGTATCTGGGGCGGTGATGCATTCGGCCTTCTTCCTTGCGTTTCTTGCCGCTCATAGATGGCCGATGCGAGCTAGGCGGGTCTTCAATCTAGCGCTTTTGGCGTGTATCTGCATTGCGGTCATTGTTGGGCATCGTGCGATGCTACCCGGCGCGCTTGGTGCAATGATCCTAGGTTTTTTACTTCATAGACGAACCGTAGGCGCGGGGTGGGGGGCAGTACTGTTCTTCGTGTTTCTTGCCTTTCAGTGGTACTTTATACAGTTTATGAGTAACTTGAATTACAGTCTAAATCTGGTGGATTTGAATAGCATCGTCACGGAGTGGACAGGGCGAAGAATCACGTCGGGCAGAGAAGATCTTTGGCACGCTGCTGCATACTATCTCAGAGAGTCGCCACTATTAGGTTTGGGGACCGTGGTTGTGCCTTCTAACCTGTTTCGGACCGATTTGACTTCAATGCATAACTCTTTCTTTCATGTTGTTTTTCAAGTTGGCTTTCTGGGGTTATCGTTTCTGCTGGTTCAGGTTTTTGTGCTTTTTATGGTCTTTTCTCGGAGCCGAGATTTCGGGGGTATTGCCTTGGGATACCTGTTTTTCTCCTTGTTCCACGCGACGTTTGAGACTTTTCTCACCAGTAGTAGCTTCATAATTGGTGCGCTTACTTGGATGAATATGGGCTTGCTCATCGGGCTTTGTAGGCCTGCCGTAATTCCTAAGGCAATCAATAGTTGGAGTGCGATCGCCGGCCCCACATCCGTTGTCAAGTAGGCGATTGTGCGACCCCAGGGGCTGATGACAAAGTGTTTGATCCATAGTCTGACGGCGGTGAGATGTACGGATCCAAGATAGCTGTCAGCGGTCTTGACGGACCGCGCTGCCAGGCGTCGAGAGTTGCATGTCGCAAATTATCCCAGGAATGAAGGGTATTGGGTGCGCGGTGTAGATCTCCGGCCTGCAGCCCCTCCACGGACAACCGAGCGTAAGCGCCCAAAAGTCCGCCAAACCAGGGAAATCCAAGCCATAGGGATCATGATGTCGGCGTATTCGTGGTTTGCGAAACGACCGCCATCCATCTGGTGTTTCATCTTCCAAAAGCTCAGTTCTCCTGCGCCTTTCGAAGGACGTGCCACAGTGTGGTAAACGGCCTTTTCTGCTCTGAAGATTTCTGGGCTTGTATTTCCCTTTATCCACGCCGCAACATTCGATACTAGGGCGATAACTTTCTCATTTCTGTGACACAGGACGGTTTTGACTTCATCATAAATCTTGGCTGATAACGTACAGAGTCTTTCGCACATTTGAATTTGGCGTTGGTTCCTTTCAGAGTTTCTGAGGGGAGCATTGGATGAGTGACGAACAAGAAGGCAAGCC
>JANQMY010000292.1 GCA_028279895.1 Alphaproteobacteria bacterium | reverse complement strand
GCGCTCAACACGTCTGGGGTCAATGTGGCGGTCAGGATGACAAAGACCCCCGACACGAACAGAACGGTCACATATTCCTTGAAGCGGCGCATTTCGGCGATGCTGGCCAGCCGTGCATTGCCCAATGTGATGCCCAGTGCCGTCACGGCCACCAGGCCGGTCTCGTGCTCGATCAAGTCGGCGCCCACATAGCAAATAAGCACCGCACACAGAATAACTGGCGCTTTCAGGAATTCGGGGATAAGGCCGCGCCGGAACAGGCGGGCGAGGCCCAGGCCCACCGCGACCCCGATGGCCACGGCAACGGCCGAGGCGGTCGCAATCCAAAAGACGGTGCTGGCCACCGTCACTCCTTGATCCGCATAGGACAGGTATTCGAAGACCAACACGGCGAACAATGCGCCGATCGGATCGTTGATGATACCTTCCCATTTCAGAATGGCACGGGGCCGTGCGGCCAGTTTCGCCTGCCGCAACAAGGGAATGATGACGGTGGGGCCGGTCACCACCAAAATGCCGGCAAAC
The DNA here is from genome assembly GCA_028279895.1 of Alphaproteobacteria bacterium. Lineage (GTDB taxonomy): Bacteria > Pseudomonadota > Alphaproteobacteria > JANQMY01 > JANQMY01 > JANQMY01. The sequence continues at coordinate 1,103 of JANQMY010000292.1, read as the reverse complement.
AAAATGGCAACGGGGCCGGACAAACCCGCCACGTGATGTGCCGCCAGCGCCCCCAACGCCCAGCCGATAAACACGCCGGGAAAAACCAATCGACGCACGCCGCGGGACGCGTCGCGCAGCTCGCGAAAGTTCAGGCTTAATCCGCCCTCGAACAGAATCACCGCCACGGCCACTGCGATCATCGGCCGGTAAAGCTCGCCGAAATCGGCCTCCGGCTGAAGCACGCCGGTCACCGGGCCTGCCAAAATGCCGGCCGCGGCCATCAGCACAATGGCCGGCAGGTTGAAGCGCCATGCCAGCCATTGGGCGCCGATCCCAAGCACGCCGATCAGGGCGAGTTTGACGATGATGTCTACCATGAGAGCAGGGTTCCCGGCGCGGGTGGGGGGTAGAATCCCAGCATAGCCCTGTTGTGCGCGCAGGTCTTGCAGCATGTGCCGGTGCGCTGGGGCCAAGCCGCACGGGGAGGGACGTCAAGCCGCCAGAGTGGTACCCGCGCCTGTGAGTTCTTGACTCCGATATGGCGAATACTATATCGTTCGATATATCTTTAAGGAGATAGAAAAATGTATTGTTATACGCCCCGCTATCGCCGTCGCCGCACGTCCTCCGGGCGCCACCGTTATGGCCCCTGGTCCTGGGAAGCGCGGTTCTTCAATAAAGGAGAACTTGCCTTGGCCGTTCTGTCTTTGTTGGAGGACGGGCCGAAGCACGGATATGAAATCATGAAGGAGCTGGAGGAGCGCTCTCATGGGCTGTACCGGCCAAGCGCCGGGTCGATCTACCCGATTTTGCAGCAATTGCTCGACCAGGATTTGGCCTCGGCCAAGGAAGAAGACGGCGGCAAGAAGGTGTATGAACTCACCAAGTCCGGCAAAGAAACGCTGAAGCGCCGCGAAGAAACCATCGAGCGAATTTGGCAGCGTGCGGATGAAGACGAATGGACGGGCTGGCGTCACGCCAATCACAGCGAGGCGGCGGAAGTCATGCGGCCCGCTTTCCGGCTGATGCGCGTTGCGGTGCGCACTGTGGCGGAATCCAGCGATCCTGAAGAAACAGCCGAACAAGTGCGCGACATCTTGCGCAAAGCGCGGCGAGACATT
>JANQMY010000279.1 GCA_028279895.1 Alphaproteobacteria bacterium | reverse complement strand
TTTTTTGGCGTCTGATGCGGTGACAACTGAAATCGTAAATCAAATCCGCTTACCACGAACCTTACTTTCGTTAGCCGTCGGGGCGATGCTGGGCTTGGCAGGTGCCGTGTTGCAAGGTTTTTTGCGCAATCCCTTGGCGGACCCGGCTATTCTCGGTGCCTCCAATGCCGCCGCGCTTGGTGCGGTTACCGCGCTGTATTTCGGCTACGCGAGCAGTTTTGCGTTGGCGCTTCCCATCCTGTCGATTTGCACGGCGCTGATCGCGATGGCCGGATTGGTCGCATTCGCTCACTATCTTCCGCAATTTCAGCACACGGCGACTCTTACGCTCATACTTTGCGGTGTTGCGGTGGGGTCCGTGGCCGGGGCGCTCATTTCGTTGCTGCTGAATCTCTCGCCGAATCCGTTTGCCGCCATGGAAATTACATTTTGGCTTTTGGGGTCATTTGAAGATCGCAGCATGAAACATGTTTTCCTAGTGTTTCCATTGATCGGTATAGGACTGCTTTTGCTTGTTTGGGATGCTCGCGCGCTCGATGCGCTCAGCCTTGGCGAAGAGGTGGGTCAGTCCTTGGGGGTCGATGTGAGACTCCTGACAATGCGAATTATCATCGGAGTTGCTATCGGAGTCGGAGCTGCGGTCGCGGTCTCGGGCGCAATCGGTTTCATCGGCCTGGTTATTCCGCACATATCTCGATATTTGTTCGGCAGTCAGCCCTCGCGTTTGCTTCTACCATCCGCTCTGCTAGGGGCTGTCGTGCTGACCTTGGCTGACATTTTGGTAAGGCTTGTTCCGACGACGAATGAATTGAAAATAGGTGTCTTGACGGCCTTAATTGGGGCGCCCTTTCTAGTCTACATCATACTCTTTTCCCGTGGCCGGTCCGGCTGGACCAGCCAATAGCAGCTTGCAATGCTCAAAAATCAAAGTTATAGGAAGCCTTGGTGGTTCCCCCGCAAGGGGGATAATAGGGAATGCAGTAAATTGCTCGGCTTTGCCGAAAATAGAGTCTGCAGCTGTTCCCGCAACTGTGAAAGGGGAGTTCTCTCACATTAAGCCACTGGGGTTTTAGAATCCTGGGAAGGCGTGATGAGAACGAAGATCCATAAGCCAGGAGACCTGCCACCGAAGTCGCCCGTCCCCCGATCGGGAATTGTCGGAGGAGCGTTCATCCGTAGTGGCGACACTTACTTGGAAACGGGTGAGTGCTGGTATGGAATACCGCAGACGGGGCTTAGAGTTTCCCTTTTTCTGTTCTAGCCATATTGCAGGCCAGACCTCTCCCGAGTGTTGAACTTTGTTGGGACACCGTCCCACGGATGGAGAGTATTATGATCTTGCGTTTATCGCGCAGGAACGGGGGAGCTTTGTTCTTTGCCGCCTGCACATTCAGCCTGACAATTCCGACGATTGCCGCAAACGCCCAAGATGGTGTTTCGGAAAAAAGGGATGAGATTATCGTAAGGGCGACGCGTATTCCGACGGAATTAGGCCGGACGGGATCTTCGGTGAGCGTCATCGATGACATTAAAATCGAGCAGCAACAATCACGTTTCGTTATTGACGTTTTACAAACGACCCCCGGCCTTAGCATTTCACAATTCGGCTCGCGTGGAACCGACTCCAGCGTTCGGCTGCGGGGCCAAGGTGCCGAAGGCACATTGGTGCTCGTTGATGGTGTCGAAGTGTCAGATCCCAGCCGCAGTCAAACAGCGTTCGATTTCTCGCAACTCTTGAGCGGCAACATTGACCGTATCGAAGTATTGCGCGGGTCTCAGAGTGTGCTGTATGGCGGCGACGCGGTCGGGGGCGTGGTGAACATCATCACGAAACGGGGCGAAGGCGATCTGACTGGTTCGCTTCTCGCGGAATATGGAAGTTTCAATACGTTCCTAGGGGCGAGCCAAGTACGTGGTGGGTTGGCTGACGACATGTTTGGATATTCAGTCAATTTGCAATACTTGCAGACAAACGGATTTTCGGCTGCTGACGAGGCACTAGCTGGAAACAATGAAGGTGAGGATTATGACAACCTTTCTTCCAGCGGGCGTTTTGATCTTGCCCTTATCGATGGCTTGGATCTCAGCGCTGTGTACCGCTACGCGGAAGGAACCCTGAACTATGATGCTTGTGGGGGGCCATTCTGCGACGACATCGATGTTGGCGATGACTACCTTCAATATTCTGGCCGAGCGTCTGCCGCATTCAGTCTTCTAGACGATGCGTTGAGCGGCGAATTCGGAGTGGCGTATTCGCGAAATGAACGAGACGGTTTTGATAATGGAGCGCCAAACTACTTTTTCATCGGCGAACGGTTAAAAGTCGACGGTCACCTTGGCTATAACTTCAGCGATGACCAAGTCGTCATTATTGGCGCCGAAACCGAAAATGAAGCGTATGAGTCTGACGGTGACCCTATTGGTGCTGATGTTGATATCAACGGTTATTACGCTCTTTATCAGGGCACGTTTTTTGATGCTTTGACGGTATCACTCGGTGGACGACTTGATGATCATCAAATATTTGGCACGTACGATACCTACCGGGGAACGGTCGCATATAACTTCCCCACGGGGACTAAGCTCAAGGGCAGCTATTCCACAGGGTTTCGTGCGCCGAGCTTGTTTGAACTGTACGGCATTTGCTGCGGTGATCCCAATTTGGGTAATCCCGATTTGGATCCTGAAGAAAGCAAAAGCTGGGATGTGGGTCTTGAGCAAACGCTTTTAGGTGGCTCTCTGTATGCTGATGTCGTCTACTTTAACGTTCGCACAGAAAATGAGATTGTCTTCGGTGGGGCATTTGGAACACCAGCACCAAACTATTTCAATGTGACCGGCACCACGAAGTCGGAAGGCGTGGAAACGAGCCTGGCATGGCAGGTTTCAGAGGCGGTCGATATTGGCGGCACCTACACCTATAATCTTGTTAAGAGCGAGGCGGGTATTCGGCTTCAGAACCGGCCCCGTCATGCCGCAAGTGCATATGTCAATTGGATATTTGCAAAAGGCCGCGGTAATTTGAACGTAAGCGGTTTTCATTTCTCTGATAGCCTCGACAGTAATTTTGGCACGTCTCCGGCAACGATCGTGAAGTTGAACGCGAATGCGATTATCAAAGTCGCTGCAAGCTATGATTTGACGGAGCAAGTCGAGGTCTCTGCGCGTGTCGAGAATTTGCTGAATGAATCGTACCAAACCGAATTTGGTTATGGCACAGCTGATGTGAGCGCTTTTGGGGGTGTACGGTTTAATTTCTGAAACTGAGATTAGTTGTATCACGACTAAAAGACAGAAGAGGACTGATGGCATGAACGAGACCAAACCCATCCCAATGGCTCAGCTCAAAGGCGAAACGGGTGCGGTCAAGGAACACATCTGGTCCCTTCCAATCGAGGAGGCGTTCTTGGAACGCCTCCTTCGGGATCTATTCGAAAATCACTACGACAAACTTATTTTCGGTCCGCTCATTCAAGGGGCAGCCTATGAAATGAAAGCTCCAGGTCCACCGAAATCCGTCACCATGATGGATGGCTACATGACAATTCACTGGGGTGGACGTGGACATTTTCATCTGTGTATTGGTACCAATCATGGGTCAAAGTCGAACCCTAATCCACCGGAACTGATTGCGGAGCGCCGGCCAAGCCGTGCGGAGTTTTATCGTGGGCTGGATAAGTCGGGCCATCCGGTGACCTGGGGCTTCCGAATGTTCAATGGTGCGGGTGCCCCGCAAATCACAATTTTCTTTCCCAATCCATTTTTGAGCGAAGATGACCAAATAGCGGAAGCGCCCGATTGGAAGCGACTGAGTTTGTGGGAGGAGACGCTTTTGGCCTATGCGGGCCATGAAGCAGATGGCCTTGATCGCCAAGGCAAAGGCTTTCGCCATGGTTAGGCGATCACCGGGGGGGATCGCTTTGATCTCGGCTTTTTTGCTGTTCATGAACGGGGCTTGGGCAAATGATCTGCCCCGTGTTGCATCGGCCAGCACCTGTGCCGATCAATACCTCTTAGCGCTTGCCGATAGGAAACAGATCGTGTCGGTGACATGGCAGGCGACCGGACCATTGTCTTTTTATGCGGATAAAGCCAAAGGCCTTCCCACGAATAGACGTGCGCTGGAAGAATTTCTTGCGCTTGATGTTGATATCGTTCTCCTCGACCGTCATGACGCCCCTCAATTACAACGTGTGCTTGAGGAGTTCGGCGTCAACGCGATCAACTTGCCCATCCTGACGACATTCGATGAGATCTATGTACAAATGATCCATATCGGATCGACGATTGGGCAAGAAGCGCACGCCATGGCGCTTGTCGCAGATATGAAACGTCGTCTTGCTGTCATAAAAGGCGAATTGGGTGCCGAACGCGAGAAGCCGAATATTGTCTATTTTCGTCCAGATGGTGGCGGTGCAGGGAGCGGGACCTTTGTCAACACGGTCCTGGAAGCAGCGGGCTTCGAAAACCATCAGAACAATCTTGGCTATGCCGGGTGGCGCGGCGTCCCGATGGAACGGCTCATACTATCGCCGCCGGAGGGAGGCGTTACCAGCTTCTTCGATACGGCTCACGATGGGATTACCAACCGATTTGGAACGCACCCATTTTATCGGCAGCTTGCTGCCGACCAGAGGCTCTTACCAATTTCAGGAAAGCTATGGCCGTGCGCGGGGCCGATGCTGGTGGATGCCGTGGAAGAACTTCACGAGAACCGGGAACAAGTGCTCCCGGTACGGAACGATGAAAAATGACTGATGCGGCTCTCCCACAAGGACGGAAAGGATCCCTTGCCAGAACGATTTCGATCAATTTCTTTCTCGGTGGGCTGATCGTCGCTTTCGCGTGCCTATCTCTGACGATCGGATATGTTGACTATTCGATTCAAGAGGTCGTCAGCGCCGCTTTCGGTTTCGGTCACCCCAAAACTGTGACGATTGTTCAAGAGCTGCGGATGCCGCGAATGATTCTCGCCTTGATGATCGGAGCGGCAATGGGGCTGTCCGGTGCCGTCTTGCAGGGATTATTGCGTAACCCATTGGCAGTGCCTGGAATTATCGGCGTTACGTCAGCAGCGGGCCTGGGGGCGATTGTCGCGATCTATTTCGGGTTGTCGCGTGTCTACCCCTATGCGTTGCCGTTCTTCGCAATGTCCGGCGCTGCGATGGCAACGATGTTGTTGTATGCCATTGCGGCACGAACTCAGAGCAGTCTCACGCTCATATTGGCCGGGGTGGCGGTGAACGGCATTTGTATCGCTCTGCAATCTCTGGCCATGAATCTGTCGCCTAACCCTTGGGCGGTCAACGAGATGATCTTTTGGCTGCTTGGGTCCGTGAAAGATCGCAGTTTTACGGATGTGGGCATCGCGGCACCCTTCGTTTTGTTAGGGTGCGCCATATTGCTGCTGTCAGCGCGTGCTCTCGACGCTCTAACGCTTGGTGAAGACGGGGCACGGAGTTTGGGTATTGATCTGGAGAGGCTGCGCATTATTGCGATTGTCGGCACCAGCCTTGCGGTTGGTGCAAGCGTTTCGGTTTCGGGAAGTGTTGCCTTTATTGGATTGGTCGTGCCCCACCTTTTGCGTCCCTATGTGGGGTATACGCCCAGCCGGCTTCTGATCCCGAGTGCGCTTGGGGGTGCCACGCTTCTCCTGGCCGCCGACATTATCATCCGACTGATCAGTCAAGGGACCGAACTGCATCTCGGCGTGGTCACGTCCTTACTTGGTGCGCCATTCTTCCTATATCTGATTTTGAAAGGACGGCATCGCACAACATGACGAGTTTAGAGGCGAAGAGTGTTTCCGTCGAATTCGGCGGGACCGAAATTATCACCGACATCGATGTTCGATTGGAAGCTGGCGAGATTGTTGGCCTCATAGGGCCAAATGGCGCTGGAAAATCCACATTGTTGCGCACGCTCTGCCACCTTTTGACACCTGTTCGAGGACAGGTCTTTTTGAATGAAACGGACATAAAGTCATACCCCAAAAAAAATGTCGCCCAAAAAATTGGGTATTTGTCGCAAGGGCACACAATGCACTGGCCACTAGAGGCCGAACAACTGGTCACGCTTGGCCGCCTGCCCCATCTGTCACCTTTTGAGAGAATTAGCGCCGCAGATTACGAAGCGATTGAGCAAGCGATGCGTAAAACAGATGTCCTAGAATTCCGTACAAGGACAGCCGATACCCTATCGGGAGGGGAACGTGCACGCGTGATGCTCGCACGCGTACTGGCGTCAAAAGCGCAGATTCTATTGGCGGATGAACCTGTCGCATCCTTAGATCCGTATCACCAACTGCAGGTGATGGAGTTGTTGAAGGATATGGCGGGTGAAGGAAAACTTGTGGTTTGTGTTCTTCACGATTTGCCCCTGGCGGCTCGGTTCTGTGACCGGTTGGTATTATTGGAAGGGGGCCGTATCGTCGCTCTAGGTCAAACCAATGACGTGCTTGACCCGATGCATCTCCAAACGGCCTATCATGTAGAAGGCATCTACGGAGAGCGTGACAGTGAACGCTATGTATTGCCATGGCGGCGGCTGAAGCGGCAGGAAACCAGCGATACGATGGCGAATAGGAGCTAAGCATGCTGACAAAAACCAATACTGAGGCCTCGATCGTTGTTTGCAATACCTGCCGGTATAGCTCGGAGGCGCGTGAAAATTCGGACGGCGTTAGAGGTGGCGTCCTTTTGCGGGATGCATTGAAAGATGTCCTGAGCGAAACTGGTGCGCCGGATTTGATCGTGGAGGAGATGCCGTGCCTGTTTGCCTGTTCCCAACATTGCACAGTTCATCTCCGAGCAGCGGGAAAAGTCAGTTACGTGCTTGGTGGCTTCGATGCCAGCAAGCCCACCGCTGAAGCGATTGTGGAATTCTTTCGCCATTATATTGAAAGTGAACACGGCTATGTGCCCTACAAGCTCTGGCCAGACGGAGTAAAAGGACATTTCATAACGCGCTCTCCCCCTATGGGATACACCGTGAGTTCAGACTGACATGGCAAATCCGCACACCTTGGTTCTTGGTGGCGCCCGGTCCGGCAAGAGCCGTCGGGCGGAGCACATCGTTCACGGAATGGACTGTGTGAAGGGATATATTGCGACTTGTGAGCCAGCCGACCAGGAAATGGCAGAGCGTATTGAGCGCCACAAGACGGACCGGGGGCCTGACTGGATCACCATCGAAGCGCCCCTCGACTTGGTTGACGCGCTTGATCAAGCTAGAACACAGGGATGCGACGCCCTCCTCGTCGATTGTCTTACGATCTGGTTATCCAATCTCATGGGGACCGACCAAGACCCAGAGGTGGAAACGCAAAATCTTTTGGATAAGCTAGCAGAATTTCCTATACCGGTGGTCTTCGTCTCAAATGAAGTCGGCATGGGCCTGGTGCCCACAACGCCGCTCGGACGCCATTTTCGCGATGCGCAAGGACGGCTCAATCAGAAGATAGCGGCGGCCGTGGGAACCGTGGAATTCGTTGCCGCCGGACTGCCACTGAGGCTGAAGGGCTCTGCGCTCCCAAGGGATTAGTGTACTGATTATTATCACTCATGCCGCATGAGATCGGTGACAGCCTTAAGTACACGATCGACTTCCGTGTCATCTGACGCTAGGCCAAGGCGCAACTCAGTCTTGCTGTAGTCGAACCGGCGGGTGTAGATACCCCGTTCTGCGAGGTACTCCCATGCCGAATACGCATCTGGAAGTTGGATGAACCGAAAAAGGTCGGTTCCGCCAGTTATATTTATTCCGGCCTTCGTCAATCCAGCATCCAGCCTTTGGCTTTCATTGGCAAGACGGGTTAATGTCTGCTTTCGCCAGTTCCGATCCCGATAGGCTGAGGCGCCCAACGCAAGCGCGGGCCCAGAAACGGCCCAATGTCCTAAGAAGGTCGATATCGCCTCTAAGATCGATTTGGGGGCGAGGATCGCACCCAATCGAATGCCAGGGACACCGTAAAATTTTCCGAATGACCGCAAGATTATGAGACCAGGCTTTCCGGCGTGAGGCACAACGGAATTTTCTGGCACAAGATCGCAATACGCTTCGTCCACAATAAGCCATCTGTTTCGACGGGCTTGGCTTTTCCGTTTCTCTTCGACGGCGTCGGGACACCAAACTCGGCCATCAGGATTGTTGGGATTACATAGGACGACAATTTCCGCATCTTGAGAATTGGAGATCGGATCGTTCGTTTCGAGGACGTCGCGGCCCGCTGATCGCCAACTGGAAAGGTGATCACCATAGGTGGGTTTGGGAACGCAGACACGCGCGCCGTTTAGGATGGAAGGCAGAAGCCGGATGATGAGTTCTGTGCCCGGTGTTACGGCAATGTGATTGGCGTCTGCGCCCCAAGCGTCCGCCATCGTTGTGGCGCAAACCTGCTGGTCTTTCTTTGTTGGAAGCTTTGCAAAACATTCTGGTCTCAAGTGTGACACGGGATAGGGCCACGGGTTCACGCCGGTTGAAAGATCGACCCAGGGGCGAGGCGCGTCTGGGAAAAGCTGCGCCATCTCATCGATCGCGCCCCCATGAATCAGGTCTGGATTTTCAAGGTAGTTTTTGGCGGTCATAGAATGCCCAATTGCATGCCTAAGAGTAATGCCAACCCCAAACAGGCAAAAACAAGAATCCCCGTGCGCCGATACAGGATCAGTCCGCGCAAAACATCTGACGCTGTCGGGTCGGGAGCATCCTCATTCAGCCATGGTTCTTGCGAGATTCGGTCGCTGTAAATCCGTGGACCCGACAGCCGTATGTTTAAGGCACCCGCCATGGCACTTTCGGGCCAACCGGCATTGGGGGAACGGTGGCGGTGTGCGTCGGCCCAGATGACTTTAAGGACGCGAAACGATCGCATAGGAACCACAAGAACAAAAAGCAATGCGGTTAGTCGAGCGGGAATGAAATTTGCGACATCGTCCAGGCGTGCGGCAAACCCTCCGAAGGCAGAGTGCTGTTGGGTGCGATGCCCAATTATCGAGTCAAGCGTATTGACGGCTTTGTATCCGGCAAGTCCCGGCAGCCCGAAAAGGAGACCCCAAAAAATCGGCGCGAAAAGGCCATCAGAGGAATTCTCCGCTAGGCTTTCCAGGGCGGCTCGGGCGATCCCGGCGCCGTCTAATTGGCTGGGATCTCGCCCAACAATTTGCGAAACAGCATGGCGAGCCCCAAGCAAGTCATCTTGTGATAAGGGCTGGACGACTGCGTTTACGTGGGTGTACAGATTGCGTCCGGCCAGCAATGCCGCTGCAATTGCCGCCTGAACTGTCAATCCAAGAGCGTCATCTGGCAGAAGCCAAACCACTATGACGGCAACACAAACCGAACATCCAACAACGAGGAGGCTCGTGGTGGCGCCCAAGACATAACGTGCACCATGGGGAAGGCTATCCCGATTAAGCGTCCGGTCAAGCCATGTGATGAGAAAACCCATCCAGGACACAGGGTGTCCGATGCGCGCATGAAGCCAATTCGGCCATCCGAAAGCCGCTTCGCCAACCATGCCGCCCATGATCACAAGTACGGTCATGATTTATCGTCACGGGCTTGCCAGCCGATTGTTTGCGCAGCACCAAGTAGGGTGCTGATGTCGATTGCCGATTCAAGACCATCGGCAAGCTCATTGATCGCTGTGTCCACGGCGGTCTCAAAACCAAGGGAGGAGGATGTTCCGTCGAGAGCCCGGTCAAGCCAAGAGGCCCGAAATGCATCGGATGTGAACAGCCCGTGGAGATAGCAGCCTTCAACGCGGCCGTCAGACCCGCGTGCCCCTTCGTTTTTCCCATTGATTTTCAACATGGGGTGCGCGCAGTCGGCGCCGACTGTCTTGCCTGTATGGATTTCATACCCAGATACGGACAGCCCAGTCTGCGCGCAGGCGCCTTGCACAGGCTCTACTTTTTTGTTTCCGGTCATGTGTGTTTCGACTTGAAGTAATCCGAGGCCGGATGTTTCACCCGGTGTTCCATCGTGTCCCTCGGTATCGATAATGCGCGCCCCGAGCATTTGAAACCCGCCGCACAGCCCCAGGACACGGCCTCCCGCGCGGACATGGGCGATGATGTCATGGTCCCACCCTTGAGACCGCATAAACTCCATATCGCCGATTGTCGATTTGGACCCCAGTAAGAGAACGATGTCGGTATCCCGTGGAATGGGTTGGCCGGGTGGAATAAATGAAAACTGAACGTTTGGTTCTTGGCGTAACGGATCGGCATCGTCGAAATTGGCGATCCGAGAAAACATCGGGGCCGCAATTTTCAGCTTACCCTTGTTGGAGAGGTTCAGTGTGCGTTCAAGCACGACGGCATCTTCCTGGGGTAAACGCGCTGCGGCCGCAAGCCACGGCACGATGCCGAAACTCTGCCAGCCGGTTTTTTCTTCGATGGTATCGATGCCGCCCTGAAACAAATTAGGATCGCCGCGAAAGCGATTAATCACAAAGCCTGTAATCATCGCAGCATCCGCAGGATCGATGACGGCTTTTGTACCCACGAGAGATGCGATGACGCCGCCCCGATCAATATCGCCAATCAAGCAAACCGGTACGCCTGCCTGTCGCGCAAAACCCATGTTTGCGATGTCTCGGTGTCGCAAATTTGTTTCAGATGCACTGCCGGCGCCCTCCACCAGGATCAAGTCATAACGACTGGCAAGCCGTTCGAAGCTCTCCATCACGCTGCCGAGAAGCGTTTCGCGGCGGGTCAAGAAATCGGCTGATTTTAGCCGCGTGTGGGGCCGGCCATGCAGAATGACTTGAGAGGATCGATCTGTTTCCGGTTTCAACAGCACCGGATTGAAGTCCACGTGAGGCGTAAGGCCCGCCGCCTTGGCTTGCAACGCTTGGGCGCGTCCGATCTCACCACCGTCGGGGCAAGCGGCCGCATTATTGGACATGTTTTGCGGCTTGAAGGGCGCAACGCGCATGCCATGCCGCGCGGCGATCCGGCAAAGGCCCGCAACAATCAGAGACTTGCCCACATCCGAACCGGTCCCCTGAAACATCAAAGCACGGGCGGTCATGAGCCGTCCTCCAGAGCCAGGGCGTTTTCGTTCAAGACCACTTTTTGTCCGTATGCGATCTGGCTGTTCCACGCACCCGGAATATTCCTACAGGCAAGGGCTGCGCGGATGACGCCAGCATGCGTGATGACGAGCGTGTTCAACATCGGTTGCGAGTCATACTCCGATAGTGCGGATGTGACACGACGATAGAGTTGGTCGACCGATTCCCCGCCATGAGGGCGTGCCCGGAAAAAATCAGCAGCCCAATGATCAATCTCACCTCGGTCAATATCTGACCAGGGTTTTCCTTCCCAAGTTCCAAAATCCATTTCCATGAGTCGTGCGTCGGTTTCCACCGTCAGGTCATGGATGCTGGAAATTTGACTGGCGACGATAAGACACCGTTTAAGCGGGCTGGACAACAGGCGCCCGGGGGGCGGCATGCGGTCCATGATTTCTTCCGGCGATGGGTCGATTGGCTTGGCAAGGTCGCAGTCAAGCTGCCCATAGCAATGGGTTGAGGGAATGGTAGGTTTCGGATGGCGCACAAGAATCAAAGACACGCGCTCACCCCGAGATAGAACCCCAATTCACTCACCTGCTGAACGGCCCCCAATGTGTCGCCCGTGAACCCTCCTATCTTCCGTGTAACAATGACCTGCAATGTCAGTGCACAAAACCCCAGCCCAAGAAGGCCGCAAATGATGCTGATGCCCGAAACATTCATGGCCAGAGGAATGAGAGCAACACATCCGACAGCAAGGCCGATGAAAAGACTGTGTGCGGAAATGCCCGTTGCGAGCGGCTTGGCGCTTCCCTCGTCCCGCGCATAGTCCGTAGTGCTCAAAACGAGCAAGATTGCGGCCCGGCTTGCACCATGCGCGGCAATAAGTGTGAGAGCCGCGCTTTGAAGCGGCATTAATGCTAAGAGTGATATTTTCAGCCCAATGGAGAGCACGAGTGCAAGCGCGCCATAGGTGCCAATGCGGCTATCGCGCATGATTTCAAGCGCTTGGCTTTTTGATTGGCCGCCTCCAATACCGTCGCATGTATCTGCGAATCCGTCTTCGTGAAATGCGCCCGTCAGCAAAATCGTTCCGATGACGGATAAAATCACCGCCACAGGGAAAAGCACGATCTGCAATGCGAGAGTGAGGATCACGGCACCTGCCACGCCTACCCCGATACCGACCAATGGATAGTAACGCGCTGCGAGAGTGAGCCTTTCAGGCGTATAGATGTTGGGTAAGGGGACAGGAACCCGCGTCAGGAATTGTATCGCGAGCGCAAGGCGTACTGCCTCCTCACGCAAAATGCCGCTGACACTGCTTTTCATTTTTTCGGCCCACTCACAGATGCACTATCAAAACTCGCCATATCATTGAGCATCGCAGCAGCGGCTTTGACAATCGGCCAGGCAAGGAGCGCGCCGGTGCCTTCTCCCAGCCGCATGCCGAGATCGAGCAAAGGCTTAGCATCAAGACTGGCAAGCGATACATCGTGACCAAATTCAGGAGAACGATGGGCGAAGACCAGGGCGGCTCTGATCGTTGGGTCTATTGCAAGGGCCACATGTGCGGCCGCTGTTGCGATAAATCCGTCGATAAGAACAATCTTTCGTTGGTGTGCGCCTTCCAGCATGGCGCCGGCGATCATTCCTATCTCAAATCCACCATACTGAGCGAGGGCTTCCATTGGGTCGAGACGGTCCGGTGTCCGCGCCGCCGCTTTTTCCAATATACCTTGCTTGATGCTAAGGGCGTCATCGTTGAGGCCAGTGCCGCGTCCCACCAAATCGGCTAACGGGAGGTCCGTAATTTTGTGAACAACCAGGCTTGCGGCGCTGGTATTCGCAATACCCATTTCTCCGAGACAAAGGGCGTCCGCATGCGTGGCACCGGCGATATGACGTCCTCGGGTAAGGGCAAGCTCAGCTTCAGTCCAGGACATTGCGGGGTGAAGGACACTGTTCTGCGTGCCCTGTCCGATGGCGCAATCGTGGAGTGCAGGATGTTCGATTGGATCACCAGCGATCCCTGCGTTCACGACGTCGACGGTGACGCCCAACGAGGCGGCAAAAACGTTTGCCGCAGCACCTCCGTTTAGAAAGTTGAGCACCATCTGACGGGTGACGCTCTGCGGATATGCCGAGACCGGTTCATCGGCAATGCCGTGGTCACCGGCAAACAGCAAAAGTGTGCAGTGTTCGATGCGGGGATCAAGCGAGCCTTGGAGTGTGGCTATTTGCGCCGCAAGTGTCTCGATGCGCCCAAGCGCTCCCTTTGGTTTTGTTTTGGAGTCGATCTTTGCCCAAAGAGACTGTTCGAATTCTTCTGTAGCGGTGTTAGGCATATACACTTCCTTGCATTGATCGGGGGGCAAGGAAGCGGTGCGTAGCCGGACGGTTCAAAAGGCGTCCCGCATGCGACCACCGGAACACCCCGTCCGACCTGTGTCTCTTTTGGCACGGTAGGTCTCCTGGCTTGCGGGTCATCGCTGCTGTACGGCCTTCCCGATACACAGAGCATCAGTGGCATAATGACAGCAACTCTCCGCGTACAGTTGCGGGGGCAGCTCCGGTCCGGCCCCTCTCAACAATAAGGCAGGGCCTCGGATTCCCTCTTAGCCCAGAGGTGGCCACCCCTGGGACCGTGACCATAAGACGCTGCGCCAATGGTGCCGTTGGTGTCAAGTGGAAATCAGAGAGCTACCCCCGGCCTGCAAAGTGATGGGGCAGATCAGTGCAGTCCGTTCAGTAGTGCCTGTCAATCGTATCGCCAACAAGTTATACGGCCCCTAGATGTGAGCTCGCCCAGTAGATGGCCGGGCGCTCAGATCTGAAAACGGCGCGTGTTTATGATCGACACTCGGACGAAATTTCGCTTGATGAGGTTGAGAAGATCACGATCTGACTGGCTTTTATAAGCTGCCGTATGTCTTGTCACCCATTCTCCAGATAACTTGGCAATTTCGTGCCTCGGACCGCCGATCACACATTCGGGTCTTGACCTCTTGCGGCTTTCCAATGATCCGTTCCACCGTGTGCAATGCTCGGATCATCACCCCTCCTTTCTTTCATGTTCTGAGCAACATTTTGTCTGGACCACGTCAGAAGGGGCAGATCACCCGTCGCCCTGCATAGCGTTTGCTTTCTCTTTGTGGACCATATAGAACGTCGTAATGATATGTTATATCGTAACATTATTCTACTAAAAGGGGTGTCAGGGGGTAAAGTAATCATGCGTAGTAAGTTCAGAGTTTTGCTGACGTCGCAGGCAGTCTACGGCGTGCTGCCAGTGATTGGAGCGTCGATGTTGGCGCCCGGGGCGCTTGCCCAGGCCGACGAAACACGGCCGCAAGCGAAGGTGGTTGACAATATCGTTGTGACGGCCAGTCGCACTGAACAGAACGTTGCCGATGTCCCCGCCTCTGTTGAGGTGATAGGCCAGGACGAAATTCTAAACACGACCGGGGTCGATATCACCGACGTCCTCAAAAAGAACGCGTCCGTCGATGTGATCCAGTATCCGGGCGGTCTTGCCGGCGTTGGCCTGCGCGGGTTCCGCCCCGAGTTTTCCGGCACCAACAAGCGTGTCCTTGTACTGATCGACGGGCGGCCCGCCGGCGCCGAAAGCATGGGGAACATCGCCACTGCGGGCATCGCGCGCATTGAGGTGCTGAAGGGGTCCGCCTCGTCGATATACGGCGCATCGGCCATGGGCGGGGTCGTCAACTACATCACGCGCAAGTCGGACGGTGAGCTGGGCGGCAGCGTTAATGTGGGCTATGGCAGCTACGACACGGTGAAGCTCGGGGCCCGTTTCGGCGGCGCGATCAGCGACCGTATCAACGTCGACCTCGCGTTGACCCACCTTGCACAGCACGACGACTTCAAGCTCGGCTCAGGCGGGGAGACGTTTGGGGCGGTCGTTCAAGGCAATGGTGCGGTGCGGCCCAACACCGAGTTCGTGAACAACAATATCTATGCGCGCGCCGCTGTCAGGCTGGTCGGCGACTGGGAGGCGCAGGTCCGCTTTCTGGGTTTTGACGGACCGGATACCGAAACACCGGGGGCCGAATCCGACGGCACGAGCGATCAGGCAGACAAAGAAGAGTCGAACTTTGGCGGAGACGTCTCCGTGACCGGTTCGATCGGCAATCATGACCTGCTTGCGCTCTATTACATGACGAAGGAGGAGCAGTCCTTCTTCGACAAGCCGCCCGGCCAGGTCGAATTCCTCAGTTCAACCAACGACATCGATTGGATGGGCGTACAGCTTCAGGACAATTGGGCCTTGGGCGAGAATTTCAACATCATCCTCGGCGCTGACTATCAGCTCGTTGAAGAATCGACGGGGTTCTTCAATGCCGACAATACGCCGCGCGGCTCATTCTCGCCCGACTATGAGCGTGAAACCTGGGGCGTGTTCGTCGATCTGACCGCCCGTCTGTTCAATGACCGTCTGATCCTCAACGCCGGCGGACGCTATGACGAGATTGAGACGACCACTCTGCCCACCCTCGGCAACAATCGTACTTTCGAACCTGGAAAATCGACATTGGATACGTTCAATCCGCGGGCCGGTTTCGTCTTCCGGCCCGATCCGGACGGCCCGTGGCGCCTCCATGCCAGTGCGGGCACGGGGTTCGTCGTGCCCGACCCGAGAGAGGTGTCGGGCTTCTTTGAGCAGGTCGTCGGCAGCCAGCTTCGCATCACCGAAGGCAATCCCGGCCTCGAGCCCGAGGAGAGTGAGAGCTACGATATCGGCGTGGCCTATGATGGTCGCCTTTTCGGCATGGACGTCACGCTGTTCAAGCTCGATGTGGAGAACCGCATCTCCTCGGTGCTGACCACCAATACGCCGGACCTCCGGATCACAACCTTTGAGAACGCCTCCGGTTCGACCGCCGAGGGTCTGGAAAGCCAGGCTTGGTTTGATTTTGGCGGGCTCTTGGGCGGACGCGAGGGCGTCTGGCTGGCCGATAGCTCGCTCACCTACTATTTCACCCGTGAAGAGGAACTGTCGGCAGGACCTAGCACGATCCGCAACGTCGCGGAGTTCAAGATCAATTTCGGCGTCGGCTATGACGATGGGGTGTACTCTGCCCGTCTCAGCGGACGCCATGTTCAGGGAGCGGAAGATCGCGACTTCAGCGCAGGCCGGATTTTTACCAACGGCGCCGGCGGCCAGTTCCAGTATCCGGATTTTACGGTCTTGGACTTCACCGCGGGCTGGCAGATCACCGACGCAAACCGGCTCTCGGTGAAGCTCGACAACATCACCGACAAATACTACTTCGAAAAGAACGACTTTCCATTCCGCGGGCGTAACTTCCTCTTTGAATATCGGCATGACTTCTAGAGCAGCTCTTTGCCCACGTTTGGTTCCGGATGAACGCGGGTTGCTCTATAAACACCCGCCAGGGCCACGGGTTCATAAGCAGGATGCCAGAGCGCGTCCTGCTCATTGGGAGCGATCATGACGGCGATCGACCATGTTCGAGAGGTGCTGCACATCGTAGCGGGATTGCTGATGTGGCCTGTCATGGTTGGGCTGTTGGGGCTGGCAGCGGCCATCCTCGTGACGCTTGGGGCCTATTTGCGCGAGGCGTTCGATCGTTGGCGGGGAAGGCGCCGTGAATTGGACGCCGCGCTCGGCAGGCTCGAAACATTAGCAACCTCGCCGGCCAGCGGCGCGCTTGATCTGCGCATCGAGAAAGCGCTTCAGGATGAAGAGCGCAAATTTTGGAAGGCGCTGGCGCAGTTGAGACTGGCCGTCCGCGTCGGCCCGGCCCTTGGGCTGATGGGGACGCTGATTCCCATGGCTTACGCCCTTGGCGGACTGTCAGAAGGCAACTTGCCGGCGCTTGCAAGCAACATGGTAACGGCGTTTGCCGCAACGGTGATCGGCCTCGCCATCAGCGTCGTTGCCTATCTGATCGCGGCCTCGCGGGAGGCGTGGGTAAGATCCGACACGCAGGCCCTGTCTTTCCGAGCCGAAGAACTGCTCCGCGCTGCATCCGGCGCCGATCCGTCGTCTTCGGTGCAGGCGAGCTGACCATGCGCTTTGTTCACCGCCACCGATATGGTTCTCATGGCCCCCCGCCCGGTGAGGATGAGGACCCGCTGGCGGGCGTCGCTAACCTTTTCGATGTCAGTGTGGCCTTCATCGTGGCATTGCTGCTCGCCCTCTTTACACTGTTTTCTGCAACCGACTTGCTGGACCCGCAGAGCAGCACGACCCTGGTGAAGACCAATGCAGATGGATCCATGGAGATTATCTCGAAGACGCGCGAAAGCATCAAAGTGCAAAGGGTGACCGACCGAACCTTGTCCGGCCAGGGCATGCGTCTTGGGATTGCCTATCAGTTGCCCGATGGCCAGGTCGTCTACGTGCCCGAAGATGAAGCCGCGCCCAGCGGTCCCCCCCTCCAGTGAGCGAGGCTGACATTGTTCCTCCGTATTCTGATCGCCGCCTTTTTATTCGTCTTGACCTCTGCCTGCTCGGAGGACGGCGACCGCGCCCGCATCGCCATCGTTTTCGAGGCCGGGGAAGCAAATGGGGCGGCGGATCTGCGCAAGGGCATTGCGCTCGCTGAGGACGTCGCGGACGTCGACATCTTCACAGGGGAGCCGAGCGCGAAGGTTCTGAATACGGTTCAGGACCTTCAAGGCTACGATATTGTCTTCATCGACGCAGCCGCGGACGGGCTCCCGCTCACGGCGGCCGACATGCAGCAGCTTTCCGCCACGACCAGGCTTGTGGTGGTCAATCCCGACGGCGAGTTTCCGGGAAATGTGCCGCTAGACCGGCACGCCGACATCCCGGTCTACTGGGCGAACCGCTCGGTCGAGAATGACGCGGCGCTTGTCCGCTACCTATCCGTGCACGTTGGTAATGCCACGATCCAACAAGCCATCGCGAAGCCGGTCGTCTATCCAACGCACGGCTTTTATCATCCGGCGGCCGGCGAGCTGTTTGCGACGCTCGACGCATATCTCGCATGGTATGGCGCACGGACAGACGGCGTCCGCTATGACCCCGCAAAGCCGGCGGTCGGCGTGGCCAGCTATATCGTCTTCTACCGCCACCAAAATACCGCCGTCCTTGACGGCCTGATTGCAGAGACCGAGAGTCAGGGCGGCGTTGCGGTGACGCTGCTGCGTCAGGGCGCGGCAGATTTCTCGCCCTTTATGAAGGACGGCAAGCCCGTCATCGATGTCCTGCTCAACGACAGCGAGCGACTAAACGTGCAGAATACAGAAGCCGGCATTGATGAAATTCGCCGACTCGGCGTGCCGGTCTTGCAGAGTATTCCGTATGCAAAAGGGTCGGTGGATGACTACCGCGCCTCTCCGGGGGGCCTTGCGCCGGAGATGACCAGCCGCGTCGTCGACGGCGAGCGCGAGGGTCAGTTTGAGCCGATTGCGGTCGCGGGAAGGGACCCGTCGTCCAAAACACGCGACTACACGCCGATGAACGCGCAGATTCAATGGC
>JANQMY010000278.1 GCA_028279895.1 Alphaproteobacteria bacterium | reverse complement strand
TTTTCGCGAACCGGGATCTCCCCTTAGGTGGCGCGAGATGCCTGCATTCGCAGGCATGAGCGGAAGAGACAATCGTCGTAACGGAGCCATATGCGATTGCCCTAGGGTGGCTTGGGAGGGGGCGTGGGCCGGCCAGGCCGCCCGTCAAACCAAGGCCCCGAAAAACTTGTTCTGTATCATCCCCGCGGGCGTCCGGATCGGCTACTCTGGCAGCGATAAAATAATAACGGGAGCGGCAATCCCCATGACAGCTCTGGACCAACACCTCGACAACATCGCGCACGATGGCTTCACCCTGGTGGAAGACGTGCTGTCGTCGGATGAAGCGGATGCTCTGGCGGCGGATCTGGATCGCATCGAGCGCGAACTCGGCACCGCGCCCGCTTGCAACCCCTTTGAAGGGCACCACACCCTCAGGGTTTATAATCTGCTGGCCCACGGCAAGCTGTGGGAGGCCATTCCCGTGCACCCGCGCGTGCTGCCCATCATCGAAGGCGTGCTGGACGACGGTTGCCTGGTCTCGTCCTTGTCCTCGGTAAAGATCCTGCCGGGCGAGCGTGCCCAACCTCTGCATACGGACGACCAGCTCATCCCGATCGCGCGGCCCCATACGGCTTGCGTGTGCAATTCCATGTGGGCGCTGACGGACTTTACCGAGCAAAACGGCGCTACCCGCGTGGTGCCCGGCAGCCATACGCGCGACCACGCCCCCGACTTCGGCACAGACTATGACAGCGTGGCTGTGGAAATGAAAAAGGGCAGCGTGTTGGTCTGGAACGGCAGCCTGTGGCATGGCGGCGGCGCCAACGCAACGGACGCGCCCCGCATCGGCATTCCCATGAATTATTGCGCTGGCTGGCTGCGCCAACAGGAAAACCAGCAATTGGGCATTCCGCGCGACGTGGCGCGGGGCTTCTCGCCGCGCCTGCGCGCGTTGGTGGGCTATGGCGTGTACCGCGACCTGATCGGCCATGTGGACAAGCGCAGCCCGGACTTCCTACTGGGCGACAGCGACGGCGCCCTCACCAGCGTGTGGGACCAGTAGACCCTGTCGGCTTTCCGCGCGCCCATCATTATAGGGCTTGACCCGGCAATCCGCGATCACCAGCTATGGCGATCGTCTGACACCGTAACCGAAGCCGGACCCCATGACCGACGCCTACACCCTCACCCCCGCCCGGGCCGCCGACGCGGATGCCTTGCACGACCTGCTCTGCGTGCCCGAGGTCTATCGCTATTTGGCCGACGGCGCGCCGCCGCCGCGCGCGGTGACCGAACAATGGCTTGCTAGAAGCGCGGCCGATTTCGAAAGCCACGGCGTGGGCCTGTGGTTGTTGCGGGCGGGCCAGGATCTGGCAGGCTGTGTCCTGCTGGAGGTGCTGGAGGACACGCAAGCGTTTCCGGGCGAAGTGCCAAGGCCCGATATTGGCGGTTCGCCGTCCGGAAACGCGCAACATAAAAGCCAGGCGGAGCTGACCTATGTTCTGCATCCGGACCATTGGGGCAAGGGCCTGGCCACGCGCATGGCCTGGACCGTGATGCAACAGGCCTTCGAAAACGGCCTTGCCGCCGTCATCGCCGGCGCCGACGGGCCCAACACCGCGTCGCTGGCCGTGATGAAACGCCTGGGCATGCGGTTCTACCGCACGGTCCAATACCCGGCGGGCGAGGGCACCGAATACATCCTCCGCAACTCCGACCCGCCGCTCGACGTGCCACTCGCGGTCTTACCTCTGGTATAACCGCCACGGCCGGCCTGTCGCCGGAAGGCTGACAAGACAGCGAAACCAAAATGGGAACGGCTAGAAAAACCTCCGTTCGCCGCCGCGCAGCGCTCACTGTCCAAAACCTCGGTCTCGGCCATCAAGTGGAGTTTTGTCGAACGTCCCTGTTGCCGAACAGCATGCTGAATTTTACGCCTGGTCCAGAAAATAAGCTAAGCTAAACCGCCGTCGCCGAATGTGGCCCGAAGCACTTCGTCGCCGCTAAAGTATGCTAGGCCTCCATCGCCAATGAACGATGCCTGTAGCACTTCATCACCAGTAGTTGAATTTGTTAGACCAGCGATGATCTCAACTCCATGCTTTATGAGATCTTGGACAGTTGTGAGAGCGTCAGGATCGATTCCGAGATAGCTGCAGCCAGCAAGCCCCACAGAAAAAGTCACCATTACAAGACGGTTATGCTCTGTTTGATTGTCCCAAGAAATCCGATCGACAAGCCTCTCCGCCTCTTCAGCGTTGTTCTTCAACTGATGATCGATAATTTCCAATCGATCTGGGTCATTGGTTCTAATTGCATGCCTCACAACGTGTTCGGAATTTTTGAAGCACTCATAATTGTTAAGGTGCCAAGATATCTCGGCGCGCCTAGATTGATCCGAAGGCGGCTTGATACTTAGTAGTGTTTCAATGCCTAATCTTCTTCTTTCGGGTTCTTTGGACAATATGTCGACGCGTGCAGAATTGTATTTTGTAAGTGGAGAGTCTGGATGGAACGGTTTTGATAAATCCAGAAAACGGCGCGCATCTTCGTAAGCGCCAGACCTAAACACCTTTAAGAGCCCTTTTTCTTCAAAGCCTGCTTTGCTATTTTTAACCGCTTGGTCGATTGTCTCCCCCAGGCTGATCGCGCCGTCGGCCGCTGCATTGTGCATCCAGCTCTTGAAGTCATCGCCCAGGTCGTCGCTGTCGCTCCATTTCCCCGCCATGTAGGCTGCGTAGTGCGTTCTCCGCATTCTGGAAGACGCGACTGCCACGTTCGTCTTCGCGCGATCGTGAGAAGGTTTGCTGACTTCGTCACTGGTAATATCCTCCAACTCCGCGATATGCCGCGTGATGTTGTCGACAATTCCCATATTAGTCGGGTCTTCGATAAATCTTTTAAGTTCCTTTTCAAGTTTTGTGCGAAGACGGTCCATTCTCTTGTCGCCTTCAACTTTAGGCTTGTTGACGATTCTGCCGATAACCTTAGCAACTTCGGATGTTTTCAAGTCCATTTCAGCCTCCAAGGAAACTATTTTCTTAAAATGGTATGGCGAAAAAATACAACTATCAGATATGAGCTCCGATTCCGAGCTTTTTTGCCTAGAACTTGAATTTCCGCAGTTTTGGTTTCTAATCCAAAAGCAACTCCCGCACGACTGTGTGGGCTTCAAACTTGGGCATTCCCTTCGCCTCAGAATCACTGAATCCAAAGGCGAACGGAAAAGCACTTCATTATCTGCATCGGGCAACTCGGTATTCGAAAACGCTTTGACGCTCGGCTCTGTTACCCTCTTTGTACAGAACATGGTGAGCAATACACATGTTTCGGTTGTTTCCGTGACAGTACATTTGACTGGGAACTGTGCCAACTTTACCCCAATCAATTATGTGCATTGTCGCCGTAATCTTGTAGTGCACCGTCACTGAAATTCGAGAATGAACGCGACGCTGTGATCGGTGCCGCCGAAGCATCCGCTGCTTACTTCAATTCATGATTGGCTATCGCTCCAAACATCGATCATCAAAGTTGGTCGGCAGATCGAAGCGCAACCACCACGTTAACCTTCAGCGCTACAATAACTTGCATGATAGGGCTAAAACCCGTATTACCTTTATATGGATACGCAGATACTTAAACACGGTGAACCGGCTCGATTGTTTCCGGTGTTGCCCGACTCCCATAAAGAACAGAAGACGCTTTCCATTTTTTTGGCGGCGCTAACTTCCGTTCGTCCGCTTGCGGAACGCTTTTTCGATGCTTTAGACCAAAAAGTGGGTAAGCGCGCATCGCTATCGTGTTATACCGAAGTAACACTAACGAACGACGTTAAAGGCAGCAAAGACCGGCCTGATGCGCTTATTGTTATTACGAGCGGGAAGAAATCGTGGTCTGCCTTAGTCGAAGCGAAAGTCGGGAAGCACGAAATCGGCGGCGATCAGTTAGAGCGTTACCTTCAGCTTGCAAAGATCAATGGTATCGATGCCGTCATCACGATCACCAATCAGTTAACACCGTCTCCCCGCATCCATCCATCGAATTCTGGGCGATCATTGCCGAAGAGTGTGGATCTGTTTCACGTTTCCTGGGCATCGATCACCACCCATGCATTTCTGTTGGCTTCCGAAAAGGAAGACCCGTTTGAAAATGATGACGAAGCCTTTATCGTAAGCGAGCTGATCCGGTACCTGGAGCACAATGCTTCTGGCGTTGTTCCTCTTGATCAGATGAACAGTGAATGGCCGCAGATCGTAAAGTCGGTCCAGTCCGGTTATCCGCCAAACCCGAAAGCCCCGGAAGTGTCGGAAATGGTGACCATCTGGCATCAAGAAGCGCGTGACGTCGCGCTCATCATGACGCGGCGCCTCCGGGAACCCGTTTCCATAGCCGTTTCGAAAGCATTCTTGTCCGATCACGCTGCGTGGGTCGAGAAAGAGATTAAGCACTTTTGTTCGAAACAAGCACTCGGATTCGAGCTGGATGTTCCGAACACTGCCGGGCGCATCGGAGTAGAGGCGGATTTTCTTCGGCGCGCCGTTCGAGTGTCCATGAAGGTCGGAGCGCCGGGAGACCGCGCCAGTAACGGCGCGAAACTGAATTGGCTGTTGCGACAGTTGAAGAACAGCGATCTTTCATTGGTCAGTATTCTCTGTTCGACAAAGGGGCGTGGCCAGGGTTTTGGCGCAATGGCCGATGAATTTGACACTGGTACGGATGAATTTAAAGCGTTGGGCGAGATCAAGTCTTTCACAGTGGAGATGTCCACCGACCTTTCGGCAAAGTTCAACAGCCGGAAGAAGTTTATCGAAGAGTTGGAGCGTCTGGTCCCGCGCTTCTATGTCAATGTGGGACAACACATTAAGGCTTGGACGCCGTCACCGCCCAAGGTGAAAAAGGTGGAAGAGAAAGCTAACCCAGCGCAAATCACCGAAAACGCTGAGACTGTCGTGGACGCTCCAGTCGTGACTCCGGAAAAAGCGGCAGCTCCTCAAGCGGCACCTGGCGTTTCGGAGCACCATTTGGTGGAACGGCCCTTCTGGGCCCGCCAATGGTCAGTGCCTTCAGACTCGAACCTTGAGACAAGTCGGCGTGACCATGAACCAGAGATCTAAAGTGGGGTGCCGGTCCAGGATGTCGGTTTTGCTGGTCGAAGTCTTCGACGTTCTATGTTAGTTGAGCGCACTTTTCACCGTAATTTGCTTAGTCCCGTTCATTAGGCCCCACTATTGAAACTTCCTGCGTTTGAATGCGCGAACGTCTGACGTAGCAAGCCGAAACCATTCTCCATGAGCTCTCTTGTTCTCGAATCTACGGTGCCAATATGCTTCTATCCCTGAGGGGTCGTCGGTCCGTATTGAATGAATCAAGACAATCTCTTCTGGTAACGCAATACCGATTTCTTTGATCCTTCTTTCAACGTTACTGCTTCGGCCAACTTTATAGTGATCGCCGGATTTCAGAAGGTAAACGAATCCCTCTACCTCTAGGGCTGAATTGTCATTCTCAGGGAGCTCCTTAGGTAAGAGTTGGATGAGGTCGGTAAACTCCTCATTGCTGCGAACCCATTCTGAGAAAGCTTTAACTAGTCCTGCTTTACTGCCGAAGTGGTTTGAGAACACATTGTGGCTAGGGAAGTCCTCTCTAATGCGGCGGTACATTCTAATATCCACGTTGGCGGGGATTCTTCCGAAGTGCTTTGTAGCTTCAGCGAACTTCTTTAGGACCTCGTCCGTTGAATACTTCGACTGCATTTTGTTCGGCTCGAACCCAGCTTCTTTAAGAGCATCGCTCCAACTGCGCCAATGGACGCCTCGCCATTCGTGCTCGCGGATCCCAGTTTCCCTTTCGAAAACTCGCATGCCTGGTGTAGAGCCACTCGCCTCGGCGATCCGACGAATTTCATCCAGAATATGTTGCTTAGTCGGCAATGTGACTTTCCAATTGTATTGGCGTCCCCTTCCAAACATCAGTAAGAGAACATGCCTTAGAATGCAATCTTGAGGTGCGGTGCTTTAGGTGACGTCCGACATCGAGTTCCGTTCACGGCGCAGTATTTGGTAAGCAAGGGCGGGGGGAGCATTTTGTTGCCGGAACTGACTTCCACTCCATTTTGTGGTAAGGTCCAAATATGAATACGGAAACAGATAATTTGGTTCTGGAGCACATGTGCGCAATCGGCGAGACGATGGATCGCATGAGTGACGATGTACGCGAGCTAAAGGTCCGGGTGACGGGTGTCGAAACGGGCGTTGCTACGCTGAACAACCACATGGATCGAATGGAGCTGCGGTTGGAGCGGATCGAAAAACGCCTCGACTTGGTGGGGTCCTAGAAGCTGGTTGTTTCGAAATGAGACGAGCAAGACTGAGATCCGATGTTATGACGTTAACCGAAGGGCCCAAAGGGGCCCTTTTTTCATGGGCGGAGAGGAGGTAGGGGCTTGAAAACGGGATCTACCCCATGCGCCCATCTCGTCAAGGCGTTTTTTGGGGATTCAGCACCCCCTCCCGGCGCTTCGCGCCACCCTCCCCCGCGCGCGGGAGAGGGAAGATTTCCATGCACCCATCTCTTGTTCTTCATCTTTCCGCAGGTTCGGGGAAGGACCGCGCCATGCGCCATCTGAGGTCAAAGCCCTCCCCCGATTTCGGGGGAGGGTTGGGTGGGGGTATTTGTCGGGAAAACGCCTCCCAATTCCCCTGCGTCAAGGTTTTCCGACGCTTTTCAGCCATTTCCGGGCGCGCTATAGCAATGGGCAATTCCCATAAAGAGGCACCGACAGGAGTCACATCATGGATCTGAGTTATTCCCCCGAACATCAGGCGTTTCGCGAGGAGGTGCGCACATTCCTCGTCGACCATAAAGACAAAGCGCCCAAAGCCATGGGGCTCGGCCTGGGCAACAAACAGGCGCTCACGTGGCAAAAGCTGCTCATCGAAAACGGCTACACGGCGCGCACCATTCCGGAAGCCTATGGCGGCTATGGCGCGGAGCCGGACATTCTGAAGTCGCGCATCATCGCGGAAGAATTCACCGAAGCCGGCATGCCCGGCGGCTTGGCGGGCCAAGGCATTTCCATGCTGGTGCCCACGCTGTTGGAGATGGGCACGGAAGAACAGAAGCAGAAATACATTCCGCCGACCCTCCGTGGGGAGATGATTTGGTGTCAGGGCTATTCGGAGCCGGGCTCGGGCAGCGATTTGGCGAGCCTTCAGACCAAGGCCCATATCGACGGCGACGATTACGTTATCAACGGTCAGAAAATCTGGACGTCCACCGCCAAACAGGCCGACATGATCTTCTGCCTGGTGCGCACGGAACCCGACGCGCCCAAGCACAAAGGCATTTCGTACCTGCTGTTTTCCATGGACACGCCGGGCATCGAAGTGCGCCCGCTGGTGGACATGACGGGGGTGGCCAATTTCAACGAGGTGTTCTTCACCGATGTGCGCGTGCCGCGTGAGCAAATCGTGGGCGAACCGGGGCGGGGCTGGTTCGTGGCCAATGCCACCTTGAAGCACGAACGCGGCATGCTGGGCGACCCCAACGCCGCGGGCACGCGCCTCAAAGCCATTGTGGACCTCATGCACCGGGAAACGATGGACGGCGAACGGCTGATCGACAATCCGGTCTTCCGCGACCGGCTGGTGGCGCTGCAATCCCGCGTGTTTTCCATGCAGTTCAACGGCATGCGGCTTCTCTCCGCGTCCGCCAAACAAGAAGATGCGGGGATCGCGAAGCTTATCGTCAAGCTGCAGGGGTGCGAGCTCAACCATCAGCTCGCGGCGCTGGCCATCGATGTGATGGGCGAGCTGGGCATTCTGTATGACGGCAGCCCGCACGAACGCGCCCATGGCATCTGGCAGCGCTATTACATGTTCGATTTGGGGCTGATCATCGGCGGTGGCACCGCGCAGATCCAAAAGAACATTATCAGCGAGCGGGGCCTGGAAATGCCGCGTGAGCCGAAACCCGCGCAACCGTCCGCATAGAGAGGAGCTGAGACATGGAATTCGGATTGTCGGAAGAACAGCGCCTTCTCCAGGACAGTGTGGCGAAGATGCTGGAAGAAAAATCGCCCCTCGACCATGTGCGCGAGGCGGCGGCGAGTTGGAAACAAAGCGACGCCGTGCAAGCGGCGTTGACGGAACTGGGCGCGCCCGCTTTGTTGGTGCCGGAAGAATTCGGCGGCTTGGGTCTGGGCATGCTGGATGCGGCGCTCATCCAAGAAGCGCTGGGCGGTCATGTGTCGCCCGCGAGCTTTACGGGCAGCGGCGTGATGGCCACGGTGGGCATTTTGACCAGCGGCACGGACGAACAGAAAGCCGATTGGCTGCCGAAAATCGCCAGTGGTGAATTGCGGTTTGGCGTGGCCGTGTCGGAAAAGACCGGCGCCCGGCTGCAGGCGGGCGTGACGGCAGAAGGCGGCAAGCTGAGCGGCCAGGCGCTGTTCGCGCTCGATACGGCAGAGGCCACGCACATCATCGTTGCCAATACGGAGGGCAGGCTGCATGTGGTGGAGGCAGGCGGCTCTAATGGTTCTGGGGGCCTCGAAACCCAAGACCTCAAAACCATCGACCGTACCCGCACGTTCCGGGAACTGAAGCTCACCGGCGTGGCGGCAACGCCGCTGCCGGCGGAAAACGAGCAAGGCTTGGCCTGCCGCCGCATGGTGGATGCCGGGCGCATCATGCTGGCTGCCGACACGCTGGGGGCGGGGCAGGAAATGATCCGCCAGGCTGTCGACTACGCCAAGGAACGCAAGCAGTTCAACCGGGTGATCGCTTCGTTCCAGGCGGTGAAGCATATGTGCGCGGAAATGGCGGCGGAATTAGAACCGTGCCGTTCGCTGGTCTGGTATGCGGCGCATGCCTTCGACCACATTCCGGAAGAATCGAGCCTGATGGCGTGCCACGCCAAAGCTCATTTGTCCGAGGTCGGACGGTTCGTTGCCCGCACCGCCACGGAGGTGCATGGCGGCATGGGCTTCACCGACCTGTTGGGCCTGCATTACTGGTTCAAGCGCATCGGCGCCAACCGGCAGATCCTGGGCGGGCCCGAAGCCGTCCGTGCGGAAGCCGCCAAACTCCAAGGCTGGGGAGAGGTTGCTTAAATGATTGACCGGGCCGGCCCACTCCCCCTCCCAACCACCCGGATACCGTACCCTGTCGGGTGGTTGGCCAATGTCAGACTTTGGGGAGTGGGCGGTCAAGCCTCACAAACAAAGCCGTCATTGCGAGCCGCCGAACGGCGGCGTGGCAATCCAGGGCCACTTGTTCAGCGCAAGCCGCTCTGGATCGCGTCGTATGAAATGCCGCTCATCCCTGCGAAAGCAGGGATCTCCTACCCGAAGTTTTTGGTGCGAGATCCCGGTTCGCGCTTTGTTG
>JANQMY010000176.1 GCA_028279895.1 Alphaproteobacteria bacterium | reverse complement strand
GTTGGTCGCGCCTGCCTGCGCGAAGCCTAAGCTTCGCTTCGGCGAAGGCAGGCGATCGGACGGTTAACCGGAGTCCACCCATCCGGTCGAGCCGGAGGGCATGCTTAACCTGATCGCGTTCTAGCGTGCCTTGAATGCCGGGGGCCGCTTTTCCGAAAATGCTTTTGGGCCCTCGCGAGAGTCTTCACTCTGCAACACTTGGTTTCCAATCGCATCCTCATAGGCAAGACCTTGTTCAAGCGGTAAGTCGAGACCACGCATGCTCGACTCCTTGGCCGCCCAGACGGCGAGCGGGCCCCGACTTAAGATCACCTCAGCGATTTCCCGCGCCTTCGCGCCTTCTTCGCCATCTGGAACAACATGACTGATAAGCCCGATCTCTCGGGCTTCCTTGGCCGTAATCTGTTCACCGGTCAACAGAAGATAGTTCGCCCATGCGCGCGGAACCGAGCGGGGGAGCCGCTGAGTACCTCCGCCCATCGGCATTAATCCCCAACGCGTTTCTGTCAATCCGAATTTGGCGCTTTCGCACGCCACAAGGATGTCGCACACCAAGGCAAGCTCCAGCCCGCCCGCAACAGCGTAGCCGTTTATTGCCGCGATCACCGGTTTGTAGAGCGGAAACCGCTTGCAGATGGATCCAAATCCGAAGCCGTGGGACCCGGGCCGCGCGGCACCGCCCGCGCCGCTTCCACCTTTTGACATCGCGACCAAATCATTTCCAGTGCAGAAGGCGCGCCCGGTACCGGTCAGAATTGCAACCCATTGGTCCCGATCGTTCTCGAAATCCTGAAAAGCTTGCCCGAGCGCTGCACCCGCTTTTGCATCGAGGGCGTTCAAGCTTTCAGCGCGGTTGATCGTGATTGTGGTGAGGTGTCCGTCCTTGTCTACTTTAATTACCGGTTCGGCCATTGTTCTGATCCTTATTGTTCCGGGTCGGTTCCAAGTGCGATCGCCATGCGCGCCAAACCTCCGTACACACTGCATAGAGATGCAAGTTGCACTATTTGAACAGGATCGAGATGCGACGAGGTTTGCGCAAAGAGGTCGTCGGGTACGCCGTGTCCGGCATCGTACATCATCGCAAATCGAAACACTGATTTCTGTGCGTCGCTAAATGACGGGTCCGTCCAGTCTTCATCTTGGATGGCTTCTATCATATCGTCGGTCACACCGAGTTTCTGTGCTTGTGTCCGAAAGTTCCCAAATTCATATGGGCTACGACGCGTGACCGCGAGCACCGCGGTTGCTGCTAATAATCCAGGAAGCGACAGGTGAGACCAATGTGCCTGATCGAGTTCGCGAAAGGCCTCTGCCAGTCCAGGGCTATTGGCCAAAATCCGTTGGCGATTGAGTGGGATCTGTGGCCGGATATCGGATGACGCGTTGGCCTGACGCAAGCCATCCGTGTCAACTAACGGAACTCGAGCCATCTTGTCACTCCGATCGCTGGATGGTGTTTGTCACTCATTTTTCCCCGCTTCAGGCTTGTTTGACTTTACTGACCGGCGTCTGGAGCGAGTAGATGTTGTATTCGTCCGTATCGATCTCTTCCAACTTGATACGCCCAGACAAGACATCTTGTTTCCATTCTTGATGTGCGGGCTCACGCTCCTTGAATTCCGGCATAACCTCGCGGCCGAACAATTCGAGGCTTGAGCAGATGTCTTCGTGTTTGTTCTTGCCTGCTTGATTCAGCAGAATTACCTGGTCGATGTGGGCAGCCTCAAACTCTAGGAGGCGTTGTCGAATGGTCTCAGGTGATCCGACAAGCCCGCGGTTGGGGATCTTCTCGCCCGGGTTGGTCCTTTTCCACTCCTGATACCGGTCCCAAAGATTGACGGTTCCAGGTTCGAAGGGCCCTTCTTTGTTGTAGAGGATCAGTGCGAACTGGAAGAACGACCATCCATCCATTTTTTCTTCGGCTTCTTCGTCCGTTTCACAGCACATAAACGGCGCCACAACCGCCAGGTTCGGGTTTGTTTCGTAGTCGCACAGCTTTTCCAGATTGTGCACATAGGCGTTGTAATAGGCATGGCGCCACGCGCGGGCGGACTGCACATCGATGAATTGAAAGCCCAGCGCCCCCATACCACGCGCGCCGGCCATCTTGATTGTCTCAAGTTGTGAGCAGGCGACCCAAAGGGGCGGATGAGGCTTCTGAGCAGGTTTTGGCACCACGTTACGAAGGGGAAAGTCAAAATACTCGCCGTGATATTCATGACCTTCTTTCCAGAACATGGGCATAACAGCCTTGACGGCATCTTCCCAGACGGCCCGCTTGTCCCGAAACTGTCGGTCAAACGGGTGCAGTTCTGTCACACTGGACCCCTCACCGATGCCAAGCTCAACTCGGCCCTGGCTTAACAGATCCAATGTGGAAACGCGCTCTGCCACGCGTGCCGGATGATTGGTGGTGAGCTGAATAATGCCATGACCCAGCCGAATATTCTTGGTGCGCTGGCTTGCAGCTCCCAGAAATACTTCGGGGGCGGAGCAATGCGAATACTCTTCCAAGAAGTGATGCTCGACCGACCAAGCGTAGTCGTAGCCAACCCGATCAGCGAGCTCGATCTGATCAAGTGCTCGATTGAAGAGCTCGAGTTCGCTCGTTTCACTCCAGGGCCTCGGCAGCTGAAGCTCGTAGAACACTCCAAATTTCATTCACTTGTACCCTGTTGGATAAGCTCGTCAGCCTGGTGACGACCAGGCTGACGAGATTGCGGTGTTTTTCAGAATTGCGATTGGCTCAGCAAATCCTGCCTAGGCGCTTTTGGCTTGAACGCCGGCCATGCGCGCCTTAACAGCTTCCGCCATTTCAAGGCCTCGTGCAAGAGCTTCGTCCTTGTCGGGCGTATCGAGCCCGAGGCTCTCATTGACACGGACCATCTCCAAATGGAATGCATCGCGCATTTGGCGGTTACTCAGCTCTTTCAGACCCCATTTGCGCCACATCTTGCTGTTGCGGGAGTCATCGGATCCGAAAGACGCCATGAACTGAGGATACCAATATTCTTCGATCCTCTGTTGCGCATATTTCCGCCCTTCTTCCCCTTCATGCGCAAGGCTATCGCGCACATGCAGGTACCCCATATTGCCATGGCCCCGTTCGTCCTTGCACACCAAAAGTGAGACGCGAGCCAGCGGTGCGTAAGAAGACTGAACCCACTGAAATCCCTGATACACGCCAAAACGGTCCGCAAACATGTTGTAGAGCCCGCGATCCATCCAGGTCTTTTCCATCGCGGTTTGCTCATACGCCCGAAATGTTTCCCGCTCCCGCTCATAGATTTGAACGGGAATCTCCGGATCAAACTCTTGATAGAGCTTATAAAACTGGAAGGTGTGTTTGTATTCTTCGGCCGAGAAGTTTTGCTGCCTTAGGCGGGACTCCGCATCCGGCGCGGCTTCCAGGGAAAAGGCGTCGATGGCCGAGAACATACTCTTGTGTCCTTTTGCGGCCTCGCCGAAATAAGGCATCATGCATTCGCCGTGCTTGAAAAACAGCTTGGAAAGCCACGCGCGATACTCTTCCGGCATGTCATCGCCAGCTTCATATTGGTAGGGGCGCGCAGTGACCTCGATGTCGTCAGGCCGTTTGAAACTGACATCCGACACGCCGCCAACCTCATACGTGCCGGCATTTTCAGGCAAGCCGCCAACATCTTGGAGAAATTCATCTGGAATGCCGGCCATAAACGTTTGTTTGGCTTTGGGAAGCGGACCGTAAGGTTCAGAAAAATGTCGCTCCATGGTCCAAATGAAGTCCCATTTCAAAGCGTTGTGCTTTTCCAAGTAGGGCTCGATGATGTCCGCGAGCTCGTATAGATCTTCGGTTGAGTTCCAAGTTTCAAGCGGCACGTCGCGCACTGTGTCGCACAGCTGAGGAACCACATCCGGTGCGGTAATCCAAAGTACTTCGGCTAGGCGCTTATCTATCGGAAAGACCATCTCATTAACTCCATTCTCCTGTTCGGCTTGTGCGGCCACCGCTTTCAATTTTTGACTGACGCGTCAGTCTAATTGTTAAAACGCCAAAGTCAACTGGCATCGCCGCCTTTCGTAGGGTCCAATCCCACAAATCTCCCTAGAAATCCCCGTCTCCGACACCGGAAGGTTGTGGAAACGACTCGAAAGAAAATTAGTGAGTGTACATACCTCCATCGACCAACATTGTCTGGCCGGTCATGAAGTCACTGTCTGCGGAACTAAGAAATATCAGGGCGCCCGTGAGATCTTCAGGCTGCTGGTCTCTTTGCAGGCACCTTTGCATTTTTACCCCGTCTCGAACCGGCTGGGCATAGCTTTCGTTCGCGTTCACCCCGTCGCTCAACGTGAAACCGGGCGCCAGCGCGTTGACGCAGATCTGATCTCCCCCAACTTCCCTGGCTAGAGAGCGCGTGAATCCGATGACCGCCGATTTGGATGTTACATAGTGAAGCATCATCGCCGCACCGTTAAACACGGTTCCCGATGAGACGTTGATAATCTTGCCATATTGTTGCTCGCGCATCTGCGGGACGACCGCCCGCGCGCAATTGAAAAGACCACCCACATTGACCCTCATCACCTGATCCCACTCGTCATCTGCGATTTCGGTAAATGGCTTGAGCGATAGGCTTGCGAAGAGGGCTGCATTGTTGACGAGCACATCCACGCGGCCGAACTTGGATACTGCGGCGGCAACCATTTCT
>JANQMY010000274.1 GCA_028279895.1 Alphaproteobacteria bacterium | reverse complement strand
CTAAGGCCTCCGCAATCTCTTTGCGGGCCTCCGCCCCAATTGCCTTGATGGTCCGGCCGCCTTTGCCCAACACAATGGCTTTTTGGCTGTCGCGTTCCACGAAGATCGTTTGTTCGATTTTCACACTGCCGTCTTTGCGCTCTTGCCAGGTATCGGTTTCTACGGTGGACGCGTAAGGCAGTTCCTGATGCAGGCGCAGAAAGAGTTTCTCGCGGGTGATCTCTGCCGCAAGCAACCGGACCGGAACGTCCGCAGCCTGATCTTCGGGGTAAAGCCACGGCCCTTCCGGCATGCGCGACGCCACATAGTCGAACAAATCGTCAATGCCATCGCCGTTCAGGGCCGAAACCATGAATACTTCATCAAAGGCCTCCGCATTGCCCAGCTCGGCGGTAAGAGCAAGCAGCGCTTCTTTCGGCACCTGATCGATCTTGTTCAACACGGCCACTGCCGGAAGCTTCTTCTCGCGTATTTTGCCGACAATTTCCTGGATTTGCGCACCGGCCTTGGCATTCGCAGGGGACCATTGGGCGGCATCGATCAAAAAAATCACCAAATCGGCTTCGGCCGTACCGCCCCAGGCGGCATCTACCATGGCCCTGTCGAGCCGGCGCTTCGGTTCGAACAATCCCGGCGTGTCGACAAAGATAATTTGCGCGTTGTCCTTCATCGCCACACCGCGCAACAAAGCGCGGGTGGTCTGCACCTTATGGGTTACGATCGCCACCTTGGACCCCACCAACCGATTCAACAAAGTGGACTTGCCCGCATTGGTCGCCCCGATAATGGTGGCAAATCCGCAGACGGAGGGTTTATCGCCGCCGGATGTCATGACGGTTTCCCTTCGCCGTCGTCGGCGTCGTCTTGCCAAATACCGGCTTGGCGCAACATCATTTCCGCGGCGGCCTGCTCGGCGCTGCGTTTCGAGGCCCCTTTGGCTTTCGCCTCGGGAACACCCGACAACACGGCTTTCATCACAAATGTGGGGGCATGGTCGGGACCGGATCGTTCCACCAATTCGTAAACCGGTGGCGCCAACCCGCGTGCTTGCGCCCATTCCTGCAGCGTGGTTTTGGCATCCCGCGGCACCTCGTCGAGTGACGAAACGCGGTCGTTCCAATATCGCATGACGAAGGCCCGCGCCGGTTCGAGACCGCCATCCAAAAACAAGGCGCCGATCACGGCTTCACAAGCGTCTGCGATAATCGCTTTGCGCGACCGGTCGTTGACCAGCTTGTGTTCCCCTTGGCCGACGCGCAAAAAGCCTTCCAACTCGATTTCGCGGGCCACGCGCGCCAACGCTTCCTTACGCACCAAGGCATTCAAGCGCGGCGCAAGCCCCCCTTCTTTTTCCTTGGGAAAGCGCCGCACCAGCACATCTGCGACCACAAGGCCCAACACCCGGTCGCCGAGGAATTCGAGACGTTCATAGTCCGGCGCATCGTTCGATTGCTTTTGATGGGTCGCAAAAGACGCGTGGGTCAGCGCTTCCACCAGTAGGGCTCTATCCTGAAAGCGATAGCCCAAGCGTTCCTCCAGCGTATCGAGTTTTTTTGCCTCGACGCGATTCTTACCGGTCATGGGCTATTCTATGAAATTGAAAATCCGGCCGAAGCGCGCGGCGGGAATCCACCGCCAAACTTCCCAGAATCTCGCGCTGCCATCAGTGGAGAAGAACAGCATGTCTGCGCGACCGACCAGGTTTTCAAACGGCACAAAACCGACTCCATTGCGGAAAGGCGGTACCCGGCTGTCGGTGGAGTTGTCCCGATTGTCGCCCATCATGAAGTAGTGCCCCGCCGGCACCACATATTCCACCGTATCGTCCCATTCGCTGGTCCGGACATCCCGCGTGTAGTAACTGCGGCCGTTCGGCAAAGTTTCAAGATAGCAATTGAATCTGAACTGCCCCTGATTAGTGCCGTCTTCGCACAGCCTCGATTCGACCCGCTTGCGCGGAACCGCGGTCCCATTGATATACAGTTGTCCGTTTTTCATCTGTACACGGTCGCCCGGCAAGCCGATCAGGCGTTTGATATAGTCCGTACGCCCATCGCTCGGCAGCTTGAACACGATGACATCGCCGCGTTCGGGTTCGCCCGCAAGGACGCGCCCTCCGAACAGATTGGGGCTCCACGGCAGGGAATGCCGGC
Source organism: Alphaproteobacteria bacterium (assembly GCA_028279895.1). Taxonomy (GTDB): domain Bacteria; phylum Pseudomonadota; class Alphaproteobacteria; order JANQMY01; family JANQMY01; genus JANQMY01. Next base: position 1,572 of record JANQMY010000274.1, on the reverse strand, counting down.
TATACCCGTAGGTGAATTTGGAGACGAACAGATAATCCCCTACTAGGAGCGTGGGAATCATGCTGCCGGAGGGAATGTTGAACGGCTGGAAGAAGAAGGCGCGGATGACCACCGCAATCAAAAGCGCGTAGACAATGGTCCGCACCGTGTCGAGCCAAGCGTCGGGCTCTTCTTTCGACGACGGGGCCGGGGCGGTATTCGTGAAGTAAGCATAACTCACATTCTCGACGGTCGGCCGGCCAAAACTCTTGGTGAGTGTGATTTGCGTATCGCCGTCGATCGACTTCACGCCGTAGACTTCCGTGCCGCCGTCGATGCGGATCTTGCCCATTACGGCGCCGTCCTCCGCGACGGTCAGTTTCGACCACAAAGTCTTGTCGCCGATCAGTTGATCCGACCCTTTTTTGATGGTGACGGTACCGACTTCGTAGGCGTCGGTCTTCTTCGAAAAGAATCCCATTACCGGCGCGAAGGCGCGCGAGACTTTTTCTCTTACCGTAGTTTCGGAAGTAACACTCAACTTGACCTACCCGTGGACACGTCCAATTCCCAAAAAAGCGCGGCCATTCTATTCAGCGCCGCCGCCCGGCCCGCCGACGGCCCCAGGAACGGCGGAGATGATTACAATAGCCTGAGCCATTGGAAAATCATCCGTTATTGTAAGATCGATGCGCGCTTCCATACCCGGCGGCGTCAATTCATTCAATCTTTGTCTGGCCCCGCCGGTCAGCGCCAAGGTGGGCCGGCCGGACGGCAGGTTGACCACCCCCATATCCCGCCAGAAGACGCTTTCGCTGACGCCGGTGCCCAGTGCTTTCGAGCAGGCTTCTTTGGCGGCAAAGCGCTTTGCGAAGGTGGCCGCAGGGTTCTTTCGGTCAGCCGCGCGCTTGCGCTCATGCTCGGTGAATACGCGATTGATGAACCGGTCGCCATGGCGTGCCAGTGTTTTCTCGATGCGGCGAATGTCGATCAAATCGTTGCCGATGCCCAAGATCATACGCGGTCCTCTTAGGCCGAAATCTGGCCGGAAACCTTGTTGCGCGCCTGATCCATCAATGCGCGCATACGCCGAATCGCCGAATCAAGACCGCCGAAAATGGCCTCCCCCACCAGAAAATGGCCGATATTGAGTTCTGCCAATTGGGGAATTTCCGCGATCGGCCCCACCGTGTCAAAACCGATGCCATGGCCCGCATGCACCTCGAGCCCCAATTCTTCGCCGGTGCGGGCCGCTTCCTGAAGCCGCTGCAACTCGTGCTCTGCGTCATCGAGCCGGCCCTCATGTACCGCATCGCAATAGGTTCCGGCGTGCAGTTCGACCACCGGGGCGCCCAGGGCCTTGGCCACCGCCAACTGTACCGGATGGGGATCGATGAACAGCGACAGCCGAATGCCGGCATCGATCAGCTCGCGCACATAGGGCGCCAAATGATTGTGACCGGCCGCGGCGTCCAAACCGCCCTCGGTGGTGAGTTCTTCGCGCTTTTCGGGCACTAAGCAGCAGGCATGGGGTTTGTGCCGTAACGCGATGTCCAGCATTTCGTCGGTGGGAGCCATTTCCAAATTGAGCGG
>JANQMY010000262.1 GCA_028279895.1 Alphaproteobacteria bacterium | reverse complement strand
GACAAAGAGAAGCTTGTGCGCAGCCGCACGGCGGAAGGCGGTTTGCCGCTATATGTGGGTGACGGTATCAACGATGCCCCGGCGGCTCAGGCCGCGTTTGTGTCCATGTCGCCGGCGGACGGAGCCCGGCTCAGCCAAAATGCCGCCGATTTCGTTTTTCAGCACAATGATCTATCGGCCGTCACGGAAGCTCTGCGTGTTTCCCGCAAGAGCCAGCGGTTGGCGCGCCAGAATTTGGGGCTGGCTTTTTCCTACAATGCGGTGGCGATCCCAACGGCGATACTGGGATTTGCAACGCCCTTGGTGGCCGCAATCGCCATGTCGAGCTCGTCACTGCTTGTGACGCTCAACGCGTTGCGGCTGCACGAGAAAACACCGAAGATCTTACGGAGCTGAGGCAGAACGGATGGAAGCGCTTTTGGTTCTTATCCCCGTCGCATTATTCTTGGGCGGGCTCGGGCTTGCGGCCTTCTTGTGGAGTGTCGCGTCAGGACAGTATGAGGACCTTGAAGGTGCCGCCGAACGTATCCTGTTCGACGACGAAGACCCTCAATCCTAAGACCTTGCCTTATTCCACAATGGCGCGATAGGCATGCCAGGTGGCGTGACCGATCAGCGGGAAAGCCACAATCAAACCGACACCGCCGGCGGCAAGACCGGCAATAAAGACCACGACAATCAGCCAGCCCCACAGCAGCATGGGCGCAAGATTTTGGAAGAAGGCGCGTATGCTGGTGATGATGGCCGTCATGGCGTCCACTTCGCGATCGAATAGCATGGGCACCGAAATCGCCGACATCATGAAAATCACCACGGCAATCGCGCCCCCGATGATCGTGCCGACCACCAGCATCGATATCCCTTCAGTGGTGAAGAACATGTCGGTCAAAAAAGTGGCGAGTGGCGGTATTTCCAACTGGCTGAAGAAAAGCGCAAACAACAGAAGCGCGATGCGCAGCCAAACCAAGAACATCAGTACAAGGGCCACGCCGAACAGGGCGATCTGACCGGGTGCTTTCGAGCGCAGTACGAAGACATTCTGCAGGCGCACGGGTTCGCCGACTTCCAGCCGGCGGCTGGCTTCGTAAAGCCCGGCCGCAAGCGCGGGCCCCATCAGCACAACTCCGGCCGCCACCGGTAAGGCCAATGCCGAAATTTGGTAGACGATAAGCAAGGCCAGCACGATGGCCAGTTCCACCACGAACACCAAGCCGTAGATCAGGCTGATGCGTGGGATGGTGGTGAGATCTTGCCAGCCTTTGCCAAGCCAGCGCCATGGATCCTCGAATGTAATCTTGCGGAGTGTTGGTGCGGTCGAACCGGTATCCGTGGAGGCCGTCATGGTCATTCCCTCTGGCTTTTGTTTTTGTGTTAACGGCGCCGCAGAAACACACAGCTACACAAAATACCGTCAGCGCCGGCCTGTGCGGTTACGAGTCCATTTTGAGGCCCGAAATAACCGTCTGAATTTTTTGGTGCTGTTCTTCCAATTGTTCTCTTAACGCCGCCAAGGCGTCATTAAACACCTCCGTACGCCGCTCATCCATGTTTTCGAAGGTGATATCACGCATGGTGCGCACGGTCAGATCGCAATTCTGTTGTCCGTGCTGCAGGACCATTAAACTCAGTGAGCGCCACGCATCGACCAGGCCCGGCTGAGCATCATTTTCCCGATTAACTTCCGACATTCTTGTGCTTGGTTCCTGATTGGCCCGGCGGTCTGCCGCCAGCGGCTGAACTTCCCTGACTGCACCCTAAAAAAGCATCCCGTCCAGCACATTGACTTAGGTCAACAGGGCACTTTGCCTCGAAAAACCGGGCCTGAGGGGTGGGGTGAGGGAAGCGGGGCGACAGCGCGGTTAAGCGGCAGCTTCGCCCAGTGCCAGGTCTTCCAGCTGCTGAAAATTGGCGATTTCGATGGTATCGGGCTCTGGCAGCCGGATGGTCCCGGTCTTTTTGAGCCGGGTGAATGTGCGGCTGACGGTTTCGATGGTCAGGCCCAAATAATCGGCAATATCTTGGCGGGTCATCGGCAGCTTCGCGCGCTGGTCCGAAATGCCGCCAATCTGTTTTTCCGCAGTGTTCAAAATGAACGAACACAAGCGTTCGGCAGCCGTTTTGCGGCCGAGCAACAAAACATGTTCCTGCGCCGCTGCCAGTTCATGTGACGCAAGCTGCAACAAATTGTGCTCAAATGCCGGATATCTCTCGATGATTTTTGTCATGCCTTTGCGAGAGAAACGGCACATGGTGGTCGTGGTGATGACTTCGGCGCTGTAAGGATAAACGCCCGCAACGGAAAGCCCCAAAAAATCGCCGGAATAGAGGAAGCCTGTGATTTGGCGGCGGCCATCTGCCAAGGATTTGTGGATGCGCACATTACCGTCGATGATGTTGTACAGATAATCGGCGGGATCACTTTCAAAGAAAACCGTGCGCTCGCGTTCCAGGGTTATGTGTTCCGAAATCGCGTTGAGATCGACGATTTGTTCATCATCCAGCGCAGCACAGATTGCGCGGTTTCGCACCTTGCATCTTTGGCAAGGGATATCGATATGAGTTGCCGTCTCAGCCACGCAGATCTCCTATGTTCCGGCAAAGCTTTAGCAGCGGAATTTGGGGATTTCCAGATTATTTGAGATTCCACTGAATCACCAGCTCTTGCCAATCGGATTTGCCAAAAATGGCGAATATGTGGGCTTTTGCGCCATTTGGCCGAGTGGTTGGGGCAATCGATCAAACGGGTGCGACATTAAGGTCAGCCTTAATTGCGCTTCAAACGCCGCTGAGCGGCGCCGGGTTTGAAAAACGTCATGACAGGTGGTGGCGCATCCTGACCGGACTGCGTCTCATAATGTGACAGGACCATGACAGTCTCAGGGGGATGGGGTCGCGCAATCCTTGGTCAGAAGTGCTGACCACACGGCACTGGGAAGCGCGATGGAATGGCGGCCGGCCGCATAGCCAATCATGATCGCGGTGAGCTTCAGTCCGTGTTCGGAGGACGCAAACAGTGGCCCGCCCGAGGCGCCGAAATTCGTATCGCAGTCCGTAAGCCACAGTGGCCCACGCACCTCTCTCAGTCGGCAAGTGCGGTCGGCGGCCAAAGAATGGGGCCGGTCGCGGGTGTACCCGGCGTGAATGAGCGGCTGAGACGTGACGGCTTTTTGGCTTGGCGTGATGGGCGCCGCGGGGACCGGCAACGCATCATCGAGAATGATCAGGGCGGCATCGTTTTCTAGATTTGTGGTGGTTGGCGCGTCGCTCAAAAAGACGGCACAGGCCGCCCGTCCGTGGGCCAGGAAATCCCCTTGATGTACCCCCGCCAGAAAGTGAATGCGATCGCTGTCGATCTTTGCCCCGGTATCTTTTTCCCTGAGACAATGCGCGGCCGTGATGACTTTATTGGGGGCGATCAGCGTACCGCTACAGTGCTGCCGCTTTCGGTAGCCTTTGATGTTTATGCGGCCGACGGCGGTCCATGGTGGCGCCATGTGATCGATCAGTGTGCGGTCGTCGGTACCCATCACGCCGTCGATCCGGGGGGCGTCTTGCGCGGCGGCGCCGATGACCGCTGGGGTCGGCAGAAAGCTCGTCAACACAAAGACGAGGGTGCCAAGAAAGCAGACGTTAATCTGCGGGCGAAAGCTCACAGTCATGCAGGCCAGTGTAGATACAAAATACAAATTGCCGCTCGATTTGACCGTGTTCAGATGTTCATTCCATTAACAAATAGCTTGCTGACTTGAAAACAAAAAGGCGCCGACCAATTCTTCGACGTCACTCGGGTCCGGGTTCTGTCGCCGTCCGGTCAATAAGCTGATTTCCGGCGCGAACGCATAGGCCATGCCGGCAATGGCGATAATGCCGTAATGTATCAACGCAGGATCGCCGGCTTTGACGACCCCTTCCTTCTGCGCTTTCGAGATCATTTTTACGCTTTCCGCGAACATCGGCTTCAAATGTGTCTGCGTCAGCCACACCAGCCGGTCCGTCTTCGACCGCCCCTCAAGCGTCATGAGACGATGCAGATCCGGCATCTCGCGACAGATCTGAATAAACGCCCGCACACTGACGATCAGCCGATCTTTTGTCGATGCCGGCTCCTCCAGTGCCATAACGCGGTCGGTGGTTTGCCGCGCAAAGGCGAAGGTGTCGTCCATCACGGCCTTCCAGAGAATGTCTTTCGATCCGAAGTGATACAGCAACAGGCTTTGGGCGACGCCGGCGTCCTCTGCGATTTGGCGCGTACTGGCGCCGTCGAACCCGCTGGATGCAAAACGCTTGCGGGCTTCTCGGATGATCCGCGCGCGTGCCGAGGTATCCGCCTTTGGCCGTTGTTTCGTTTGTGTTTTTGGCACTTTGCGATGCCTCCGCTTTATGATTGCCGCCAGCTTTCGAAATTGTCTTGATCGATCGATCAGGGCAACTATAATACTGATCAATCGATCAGGAATTGGCAAGAAAAAATGCAGACAAAAACGGACATTTGCCGAGAGGAGGCCTGAATTGGGCGAGCTTCGTGTGTTGATTGTCGGCGGTGGCATCGGTGGCCTGTCGGCGGCGCTGAGTTGCGCCCGGCAGGGTTTCGACGTTGAGGTGTTCGAGCAAGCGTCCGCCTTGGGCGAGGTTGGCGCGGGCATTCAACTCAGCCCCAATTGCGTCCGGGTCCTGCACGATTTGGGTCTTGAGTCTGCATTGCGAGACGTGGCGTTTCTGCCCGACGGCACCGAAATGCGCGACTGGAAAAGCGGAGCGGTCTTGTCCTCCACCGAGCTTGGAGATTATGCGGTGCGTGAATATGGCATGCCCTATTATCACGTGCACCGCGCCGACTTGATGTCCGTGCTGGCGGAAGCGGTGGCGGATGCCGAAAAAATCTGTCTACGAACGAATGCCGCGGTAACCGGCGTACACGATGCGGACGGCAAACCGTCTGTCGTGCTCCGGGACGGGACGGCCGCGGGCGATGTGGTTGTCGGCGCGGATGGTATTCACTCTGTCGTGCGCCAAGAATTGTTTGGGGCAGAAGCGCCGACCTTCACTGGAAATGTTGCCTGGCGCGGATTGGTGCCTGTCGACCGTTTGCCTCAAGGCCTCATACGCCCCATGGCGACCGCGTGGTGGGGGCCGGGCAAGCACTTCGTCCACTACTATGTGCGCCGCGGCGCTTTGGTGAATTGCGTCTGCGTCGTCGAAAAAGAGGGGTGGGAAATTGAATCGTGGACCGAAAAGGGAGATCACGCCGAACTGAAAAGTGACTTTGCCGGTTGGCACGAAACGATCGAAACTCTGATCGATCGGATGGATCCGGACTCGTGCTTCAAATGGGCGTTGTTCGACCGCCCCCCGATGGATAAATGGGGGAAGGGGGCGGTGACCTTACTGGGCGATGCGTGTCATCCGACACTCCCCTTCATGGCGCAAGGCGCGGCCATGGCGATCGAGGACGGCGCGGTGTTGGCCCGCTGTCTCGCCAGCGGCGGTGACATAGCCGAAAGTCTTCAAAAATATGAAGACCTGCGTCGTGACCGCACGGCGCGAATCCAAAAAGGGTCACGGCGGAATGCCGACATCTTTCATGCGCGGGGCCTGAAAGCCATGGCGCGCAATCTTGTGGCCAAGCGTGCCGCCGGCAAGACCCTCGATTGGGTCTTCCGGTATGATCCGCTTTCGGCGCATACGATGTGATTTAATAATCAGTACACAGAATGAAAGAGGAGAGGCCACATGAAACGTGAAGAACATGTATTGAACGAAATACATGCGTACCGGTATCAGGGGAACAATCCGTCCTATGCCTTGGTGATTTCTCACGGCATTGCCTCTCACGGGGCGATTTATGACATTTTTTGTTGTCATCACGCCGGGAAGGGGGTGGATATCTGGTCCTATGACGCGCCGGGCCATGGAAAATCCACCACCAACCGGCCGCGCGGCCAGTGGACCATGGAAGAATGGGCGGATGCATCTGCCATGTATGCGGAGCATGTGAAAAAGGAAACCGGGCTGCCCGTCTTTACATTGGGCTCAAGCCTTGGAGTGGCCGCCGCTTATAGCGCGCTGTATTCAGATGCCATCGATGGCGCCATTCTTATGGGCTCGCCCGCCGTGCCTGGCGGCGCGGCGATTTCGATGGTGGCAGGGCCCTGGCGGTCGGAAGGGGTGCAGCAAATGCTGGCAACCGTCGGCCGCGCCGCGCGGCTCGATTGCGGCATCCTGTTCAACTTCGACGAAGACTACGGTTATGCGGGCGCGGGCGAGCAAAAGCGTCTCGACCCATGGAATACCTGGTCGTACGATTTGGCCTCTTGGGCCACCCTGTTTACGTTCGATCCGAAAATCCCGGTCGACAAAAACGAAAAGCCGATCCTGGTGGCCTCCGGCGAAAAGGATCCGGCCTTTCCGCCCGAAGTGATGAAGATGGTCGCCGACGGAATCTCAGGCCCGGTGGAATTCTATTGCCTGGAAGAAGGCAAGCATCAGCTCATGTTGTTCCACACGGATGTTTTTTCGAGCAAAGTGCATGAATGGGTTCAGCAGCACATCTAAAGAGAAGGACAAGACCAATGAACAAAGTTGAAGGATTGCATCATTTGGCTGTCTGTACGGCCGACATCAAAGCTCAAATCGAATTCTTTACGGACAAATTGGGCATGGAATTGGTGGCGCTCTATTGGATGCATGGTGTGGAGAAAACGTTTCACGGGTTCCTGCGTTTGAACGACGAAAGCTCCATCGCGTTTGTCCACAATCCCGATATCGCGAAGATCCCCCATCAGTTGGGCACCTCTCACGCCGGAAACCCCGGCGCCAATAGTGCCGGCGGAACCATGCAGCATTTGGCGTTGAAGGTAAAAGATCACGATGAGCTGCTGGCCATGCGCGATCGCCTGCGGTCCAAAGGCGTGCCCGTTCTTGGCCCCGTGGATCACGGCTTTTGTGCCTCGATTTACTTTGCCGGACCGGAGGAGCTGTCGCTCGAACTGTCTTACTCTGAAGAACCGATCGATGCGCGGGCGTGGATCGATCCGGAGGTGGTCGAGCTGGCGGGCATCACTGCTGCAGAACTGGAGACATACAAGAACCCACCCACCTACCAAGACCAGGGCGGCTCGGTCGTCCAGCCGGACGTGAAAAGCGCCCCCGG
>JANQMY010000615.1 GCA_028279895.1 Alphaproteobacteria bacterium | reverse complement strand
CCTGTCCGCCGAAGCCTCTGGCGAAGGAGGATGGGCCAGTCACTGGGGTGTTTGTGAGCTTTTCCCTTAAAAATCAGGGAATTCGTAACCGAGAAGCTGCGCTTTGCGTTTTTTCAACCTATTTGGCACGGCGGTCATTACCGTGCTTTGGTTGGCCTGTGGGGTTCACTTGCTCTCCACAGCGCAGTGACCAAAAGGGAACGGAGCGAGGAAGCAGATCGCGTGATCAGTCCTGAGCTTGCCGAAGGACTGGCGCGCGATGTGCCGCAGAGGCGGGGTTGTTATTGGGGACCGGCAGACGCACGCAGTTTGTCAAGAGTCAAGACCTGACGTCTTCCGACTGCCTTTTGGAATATACAGTCAGATGTAGGCGAAGTTTTCTTCGAGTTGTGAAGGGTTGATGGTCGAGAAGCTGCTTGATGCGTTTTCAACTCATTTGGCACGCTTGATCTCACCGTGCCTTGGTTGGCCTGTGGGGTTCACTTCTTTTTCCCCGCCACAAAAATACTATCAATTCTTCGAAAGTTGATACCTCTATCTTGTAGGTCACTCACCAGTTCCTCAGAATGATCCATTTTCCGATTTCCAGCCAAACGACCAAGTTTTATAACTTTTAAGGAATCAATTTCAATTTCCTCAATATTCTGTTTCTCAACCGGACCATAGTGTTGGACCTCTAAGCACGAAGGCACCGGTTCGGTCAACCAGTCCGACCAATTTGTATATTCATCCGAGTTAGCAAGTTTAAGTCTACATCGAAGTTTCCTCGATTTAACTACCTCAACTATACTACTCCAAAATTTATCGATAGATTGTGACATCTGAAATTATCTAACTCTTCTAATAGGAAATATGCTCACCATCAGGACCTTGGTAATGAGGCCGTTCGTAAGTTCCATCAGGGAAATTGTGACCGTGATTGTGGTGATCAATCTCGATATCGTCTCCATGGAGGTTTTTAGTTTTAACGACCTCAGAAGGTTCACCCTTAGGTCCTTTTAGATTATCATTCTTACCATACACTTTCTCTCTCGTAAAATTATTCGGTTCTGAAGTTGAAACATCATTCCTTCTAAATGCTTCTCGTCTAGCTGCGCTTTCCGATTCAAGAGTGACGTCACCTTCTGTTTGTGTCCGCCTTCTTGGGGCGTTTGTGGCTTCCGATGTCGGAGCTTCCTTAGTCTTAACTTCATCGAGTTTCTTATTATCAACCGAAGCGCCGTCCAATCGTCGTTGAGCTTGGCCGGCTCCACCTGCCGCATCATCGGCTTTACCTGACAGTGCTTTCGTAGCACGGGACGCAGCATCCCCAAGTTCATCGGCATGCTTCGCGAGTGCGCCAGCCGTGGCCGTGACTTGTTTCCCACCCGGCGCATAGTCCGCCACGATGCCGACACCTTCACCGACACCGGCGACCACATGAAGAACGGCAAGGGTTCTATCCAGTCCGGGCGTGCTCGAATCCGACGCATTCGCCCATTCAGTCATGCCCTTCTCCATCTGGAGCGAACCGGACTTGTAACCTTCGACCGCCGGATCGACGACGGCAGCCTTGCCGAAGGTGCCCCACTCGGCCGCGCCCCAGAACCCGCTGTCCGGATCCCAGAAGTAACCCGTGGGATCGGTCATCGTGAGCGGGTTGTTCATCACGTAGCTATATCGATTATAGCTCTGAAGATTGCCCGGAGCCTGCACTACGATATCCGCTGAAAGGAACCTACCCAAGAGCGGATCGTAGATACGTCCGTTCATGTGGACCAAACCAAGGTCATCCAACATCTCGTGGTCGGTGAAGCCGCGCGGAGTGAGGTCGTCTTCACCGCCGTGGGTGGTGGTCGTGGGAGATCCTGACCAGTCGCTCGGATCGCGACGTTCGCCCCATGGGTCGTAGCTGTAACGGCTCGGCCGACTCGCCCAGTCCAAGGCCACGGCCTGATCCACAAACTCGGTGAGCACGTCGATCGAGCCGAGGTGGTCCTGGTGGTAGACCAGTCGTTTGTGCGCGGCACCCGCCGTATAGTCCGCATCGATTTCCACGGCACCGCTGCGCCCGGAGGGTGTCGTCACATAGAGCCGCACCCGGTCCAGTTCCAATTCACTGGCCCCGAGGCTGTAGTCGGCTTCCATGCCGCCACCGATGTAGAGCTTCTTCTCAGTGAAGGCCGGGGTAGCTCCGTCGGGCAACGAGGTGAACGTGTGCTGCACCACCCGTTGGCGATTCAGGTTGTAGTGGAATCCGCTACCGGCGCCGGCTTCAGCCAGCCAGCGGGGCTTGTCGAAGCCGGTCCAGCTCGCCGTGGCTCCATCGTTGGTGCTCACTAAATTGCCATTCAGGTCGTAGGTGTATTCCACCCCATTGGCCGTGGTTACCGCGTGCGGGCCGTGGTTGCGTTCACCATACGCATAATCGTTCACGACCGTGCCATCAACCAGGGTCTTGCTCTCGATGTTGCCGGGGTGGATGTCCGCAGAGTTGCCCTTCCCCTCTTCCTGATTTCCTAATTCATATCCAACATAGCATGGGCAGTCGCATCCCTACTATTGTTTGCAGCGGGCGCTTAAGTTGAAAGAAACAGGAGGGCGCTCGTCGGTTAGCGGGGAGAAGCGGTCCGTGGCCTGTCCGCCGAAGCCTCTGGCGAAGGAGGATGGGCCAGTCACTGGGGTGTTTGTGAGCTTTTCCCTTAAAAATCAGGGAATTCGTAACCGAGAAGCTG
>JANQMY010000586.1 GCA_028279895.1 Alphaproteobacteria bacterium | reverse complement strand
ATCACCGGCCAGCCCGGCGCCTTTTGCGCCGGCACCGATTTGGCGGACCTGGCCACGATCCCCGGGGAACAACGGGGCTTGCGCGGTTCCGCGGAAGAGCGCGACCGCTGGTGGCCCATCGTGGAATGCCCCGTGCCCGTAATTGCCGCCATCGACGGCCCGGCTGTAGGCATGGGGGCGGAATTCGCCACCCAATGCGACATCCGCTTGGCGTCCCCCAATGCACGTTTTGCCTGGAACTTCGCCCAGCGCGGGCTGGTGCCGGACACGGGCGCGGGCTCATGGTTGCTGCCCCGCTTGATCGGCCATTCCAACGCGTTGCGTTTGCTTTACACCGCGGACTTTCTGTCGGTCGACGAAGCGCACGCGCTGGGCTTCGTCCACCAAATCGTCGAGCCGTCTGCCCTGCTGGAAACCGCACACACGCTTGCCCGGTCAATGTTGAGCAATTCGCCCTATTCGCTCAAGCGTATCAAGTCGCTGGTCTATGAAGGCCTAGGCGCCGAAGTGGGCGAACACATGCAGCGTCACACCCAGGCCATGGCGGAATGCTTCAAAAGCAACGACCATCGGGAAGGCGTGGCCTCGTTTCTGGAACGCCGCCCGGCGAAATTCACCGGCACCTGAGCCGCCTGTCCAACCGGTGCAAAGGAAAATCGTTACATGATCGACCGGTTCTTCGAAACCACCATCGCCCACAAGGGATCGCATCTGCGTGTCGCACTAAGCCTGTTGTTTCTTGCCTGTTGGCTCACGCCGGCATCGGCAAATCACATCATTCACAGCAAGACGCACTGCACCAAGGCCGACCAACGCGATCCCCACACGGTGGAAGTCATCTATGCGCGCCCCGACCGGCCGGCACCCTGCCGCGTCTATCACACAAAGCAAGACACACGCTTGCTTGTGGGCAGCGGCAACAACACGCCACCGGGCGCCAAAAGCTGCGAGTCGATCGAAAAGAATATTACCGACAACCTTCGCATCGGCGGCTATCAGTGTACGAACGAAGTCACGGCGCTAAATATCGCACCGCAAACCACCATCGCCTCGGCACTCGGCCGCACCGCAGCAGATCACGGCCGCTATGCGGTCCAGCTCGATGCCTTCAGAACGGAAGACGATGCCCACATTTTCGCTGCAGGGGTCAAACGTTTGGTGCCGTTCGTGCCGATTCAGGTGCGGAAAGAGCCCTATAGCGGCCTGCCTTACGGTGTCTATTTGGGGGCCGAGACGACGCCGGACGGGGCACAGACACTCAAGGAAACGGTCCTGACCGTTGCCCAGCCCGACGGCAAGACGGTCGACCTGTTCGATGCAGAATTCACCCGCTCCACCGAGCCGGTGACCGCCGACTGGCAACGCTATGCGGTCACGTCGTGCTATCGCCAGGGGCAGACGACCCAACGGGCAATGGCGGAATGCTCCGGTCTATTGTTGGATTCGCGGCAGCTCACATCTTGCCTCAACGGCGGACTTTGCCGGCCGCCGAAAGCGACCCCCACTTCGAACGGATCTTTCCTGGGCATCCCGGACAGGGCGCTGATCGAAGGCCCCTGGATTGCCGACCAGATCGCCGCGTGCAGCAAGGAAAACGATCGGGACGCCCTTCTAGAC
>JANQMY010000563.1 GCA_028279895.1 Alphaproteobacteria bacterium | reverse complement strand
GGGAAAGCTGTTGTGGATCCACGGTGCCAGCGTTGGCGAGGCGTTGTCAGTGCTGCCACTCATCAAGCGGCTGACCGACCAAAACGGCATTTCGGTCATGATGACCACCGGTACGGTGACGTCTGCCTCGCTGTTGGCAGAACGTTTACCGCCAGGCGCGATTCATCAATTTGTGCCGTTGGACCATCCAGCCTATGTGGCGCGATTTCTGGCCCATTGGCAGCCGGATGTAGCGGTTTGGGTCGAGTCTGAGTTTTGGCCCAATTTGCTTCATTTGACGGCCCGAAATGGCATCCCGGCATTGTTGGTAAACGCACGCATTTCGGAAAAATCGGCGCGTGTCTGGAAATATCTGCCCGGCCTCAGCCGTTATATGCTGATGAGTTTTTCAGCTTGCTTGGCGCAGGATGACGCGAGCGCAGCGAGATTGCGGTCGATGGGGGCGCAGGACGTGGAGGTCATGGGCAATTTGAAGCTTGCGAGCCCGGCCTTGCCCTTTGACGATGCGGAACGGGCCCGATTGGAGGAGGCGTTTGCAGGGCGCCCGGTTTGGGTGGCGGCCAGCACGCACCGCGGTGAGGATGAAATCGTGATGGCGGCACATCGAGTGATATCGGGTGTCTTTCCAGACGTGTTGACGATTTTAGTACCGCGCCACCCGGAAAGGGCGGACGCAATCGCCGGACTTTTGTCGCGGGAAAAATTGGAATTCGCACGGCGAAGCCGTCAAGACCAGATCGGCACCGGGACCGAAGTCTACTTAGCCGACACGTTGGGTGAGCTGGGGCTCATCTACAGCCTCTCCAAAGTGGCCTTTGTGGGGGGGAGCTTAGTGCCCCATGGCGGCCAAAACCCTTTAGAGCCGGCGCGCTGCGATTGTGCGGTACTTGTTGGGCCGCATACGGAGAATTTTTCTGGCGTCGTTCAAGAGCTTCTGGAGAACGATGCCGTCGGCCGGATTAAGGACGGTGACACGCTGGCCGCGGGAGTGGTTGAATTTCTGGGCGATGAATCGTTGCGCCAAGAATGGGCTCAACGCGCCCTGAAAGTCGCGACCGCCGCCACGAAAGTTCAAGATAAGGTGGCGGACGCAGTACTGGAACGGATGGCCGAAAAAAGCACGGTGCCGGAGCAAGCGGTATGAGCCATCAGGAACCCGACTTTTGGTATCCGCGAAATCGCACGCCGTCTTTGCGGTCGATTGGGTTGCTGCCTGCTGCGCTAGCGTTCGACTGGGCCGGGCGTGTCCGGCGCGCCGTCGTACGACCGACGCCGGCAACGGTTCCTGTGATTTGCGTGGGCAATATCGTTGCGGGTGGCGTCGGCAAGACGCCCTTGGCAATTGCCATTGCCCACCGCTTGGCGGCGCAGGGCCGCAACCCGTTCTTCCTCACACGCGGTTATGGCGGACACGCCAAGGGGCCGAAGCGGGTTGTCGCGCTCGAAGACTCGGTAACGGGTGTCGGCGATGAGCCGTTGCTGCTGGCCCGCCACTATCCCACCATCGTTTCCGGAGACCGTGTCGCCGGCGCCCAGATGGCCGCCGATGAAGGCGCCAGGTGCATCATTATGGATGATGGGTTTCAGAACCCGTCTCTTGCAAAAGACCTGTCTGTGGTGGTCGTGGACGGTGTCCGCGGCTTTGGAAATGGGCGGGTGATCCCGGCGGGGCCGTTGAGGGAACGCGTTGCCCGGGGTTTGCGTCGGGCGGACGCCGTGATCATCGTGGGGGACGAGTCGGGAATGCGGCGCCGCGTGGGTGATTTCGTGAATGAAGAGGCTATTCTCGATGCGCGGCTGGCGCCTGTGGCGGGGCAGCCGATGGATCCCAAACGGCGATATCTCGCTTTTGCCGGGATTGGGAACCCGTCAAAATTTTTCGATACATTACGGGCGAACGGTCTGCCGCTGGCCGGTCAGGTTCCGTTTCCCGATCATCATTTGTACACGGAAGATGAATTAGCCAATCTCCGTGAGAGGGCAATCAAATCCCATGCGGCATTGATCACCACGGAAAAAGACTGGCAGCGTCTGTCAGAAGATGCGCGTGCACAAATCTGGTATTTCGCCGTAGAAGCCCTTTTCGACGATCTGCCCCAACTGGATGCGCTCTTGGCGCCGCTCTTCGACAGAGATTAGTTCTTGGCGGATTGCTGTTGCGGCGGCATGGGACCCGCCAGCAATTGAGGGTCGAGACGTTCCTTGAACCAATTAATGCGCCAGTCCAAGTGAGGACCCGTTGACCGGCCGGTAGATCCCACCGTGCCGATCTTTTCGCCTCGCTTCACGATCTGACCCACCTCGACATCAATCGACGCCAAATGAGAATAGACCCCGGTGACTCCATGGCCGTGATCGACCATAACCGTGCCGCCTGTATAGTACAGGTCGGGCTCCGCCATGGCGACGATGCCGCCGGCCGCTTCGACGACGTGCGTGCCTTGAGGAGCCGCGATATCGATGCCGAAATGGGGCCGCTTGGGCTCGCCGTTTAGGATGCGTTGGCTGCCGAAGACGCCCGAAATGATGCCTTGTGCGGGCCAGATGAAGTCTGTGGCAAACCATGTGCCTTTCGTGTCCAGGGCACGCACGCGCGCGATCTCAGCGTTCTCGCGTTTGATCCGCTCATACACTTCTTTGGGCGGGGCGACGTATTTCTGCGGCAAGCCATCGATGCGCTGAATTTGGTAGTCGCGCTTGCCGACGCTCAGCATCCTTGAAACCTCTTGGCCGCCCTTGACCACCTTAAGCGTGACGGGGCCGTCAAAGTCGTGGCCGAACCCAAAGACAAAGCGTCCGGCCTCGGTCAGGCGCACCGACTTACCGTCAATGAAAACATCCGCAGACGGATCGGTTGTGCCGATCATCATGCCGCCTTGAACCGCATCCCCGTCGAGTTTGACGTCAAGCTCGGCCGCGGCGGGAAGCGCGCTGGCCGTCAGAAGGAACAAAAGGGCGATAAGGCGATACATCACGCGCCGTCATCCTTTTTGTCTGCGTTGCTGGATTCGTGACGCTTCAGCACGGCCTCCGGCGACGCGTAGGCTTCCTGCAAATCCACGTCCCAATAGCGCAGATCGTCAAGCAGGATCTTTTGTCCTGTAACGGCGCAAATGACAAAGGAACCGGCTTCAATGACTCGAAACTCGCCGTCGCCGTAGATCAGCTTGGCGAGTCCGGGAAGCCCGGAACTTGGGTCGAATTTATTCATCGATTTGCATCCTTTGTCATTCGTCGTGTCCCGTCCTTAAAAGAGGTTACCCTGGTCCGCGAGCTTTGACTTGCGCACGGGCTTCTTCTTTTTCGGCGGCGCCGCTGTGCCGTCCACAACGGCAGAAACCTTGTCATCGCGGCCAAACTCTATTTCCACCTTGTCCCCTGACGCAAGGCTGTCGCCGGCCCTCACCACGCTGCCATCCGCAGTGCGCACGACGGCAAAACCACGGGCCAGCACATCTTCGTAGCTTAAAGATCTAACGAGTTTCCAAACATTTTCCAAACGATCCCGGCGTTCTTTCTGCCTCTGCGTCATGGCGGTTTGAAGGCGTTTTTCCAGGTCCCCCAACCGGTCTTGCCCGCGGCGCACCGTCTCCGAC
Source organism: Alphaproteobacteria bacterium (assembly GCA_028279895.1). Classification (GTDB taxonomy): domain Bacteria; phylum Pseudomonadota; class Alphaproteobacteria; order JANQMY01; family JANQMY01; genus JANQMY01. The sequence continues at coordinate 6,274 of JANQMY010000563.1, read as the reverse complement.
ACCAGCCCGCGGCGTAACCGGGCGGAGGTTCCGGTCAGCTTAAGGCGATGTTTGTTCACATTTTCGCTCAGCGACAGCCGTAAGCGCTCGGCAATTGAATCGAATTTTTGGCTGGGTAATGCCAACAAATCCGTGAGTTTCGGCAGGGCTCGGGCCAAGCCGGTCAGCCGCTGTTGAGCGTGGTCGAACAAACGGTTTTGTGCACGCAATTGGCGCTGGGCGAGATCTAGCAGAGTCGCGATCAGCTCTGCCCGGACGGGCACAGCCATCTCCGCCGCCGCGGTCGGGGTGGGGGCCCTGCAGTCCGAGACGAAATCGATCAACGTTGTGTCGGTCTCGTGGCCCACGGCCGAAATCAGCGGAATGGTGCTGTCGAATGCCGCCCGCACCACGTTTTCCTCGTTGAAGGACCAGAGGTCTTCGATGCTGCCGCCGCCGCGCGCCACAATCAGCAGGTCGGGGCGGGGGATGGCGCCGTCCGATGTCAGGCTATTGAAGCCGTTTATAGCTTGTGTGATTTGCTCTGCCGCGCTGTCGCCTTGGACCAGCACCGGCCACATCAAGACATGGCGGGGGAACCGGTCTTCCAGGCGATGAAGAATGTCCTTGATGACGGCGCCTGTGGGCGATGTCACAACGCCGATCACCTCCGGAAGATAGGGCAGGTCTTTTTTGTGGTCGGCATCGAACAGACCCTCGGCGGCGAACTTCTTCTTGCGTTCCTCAAGCAGGGCCATGAGTGCGCCGGCGCCTGCCGGTTCCAGGCGGTCGATGACGATCTGATATTTGGATCGGCCGGGATAGGTGGTGATCTTGCCTGTGCAGACCACTTCGAGACCGTCCTCCGGCTTGAACTTGAGACGGCCGGCAGACGACCGCCAGATCACCCCGTCCAACACAGCGTCTTCGTCTTTCAGGGACAAATAGACATGGCCGGAGGCCGCGCGCTTCAGGCCGGAGATTTCCCCGCGCACACGGACGCGCCCGAACGCATCTTCAACCGTGCGCTTCAGCGCATGGGAAAGCTCGCTAACACTGAATTCATATGCGTTGCCGTCAGGTTGTTCTGCCGGGCGGGCGGCATCTGAAGTGGCCATAGGCTCTCACTTGCCAAGATCGGGAATCTCTATGATACAAGACTGGCGCAAAGCACGAAACGGCTCGTCTGGGCCTTCAACCGGGTACTTCGGCAAAATCGATGAAAATCCTCGTTATTGGTAGCGGCGGCCGAGAGCACGCCTTGTGCTGGGCGATTTCAGCCAGCCCCCTGTGCGACAAACTCTATTGTGCGCCCGGCAATGCGGGCATCGCCAGGGTCGCCGATTGTGTGGACGTGGCGGCGACCGATCTGCCCCGCATTCTTGATTTTTGTCTGTCGACGCAGATCGACTTTGTGGTGGTCGGCCCGGAAGACCCGCTCTGCGCCGGTTTGGTGGATCAATTGGCTGAGGCCGGCATCAAAGCGTTCGGCCCCTCTGCGGCGGCGGCCCAGTTGGAAGGGTCCAAACGCTTCACGAAAGAGCTGTGCCAAGAGGCGCGCATTCCGACGGCGCGGTTCCAGGCGTTCACCGAGGCGGCGCCGGCGCTCGACTATGTGGCGTCGCACCCCTATCCCTTGGTTGTCAAAGCCGATGGGCTGGCGGCGGGCAAGGGCGTGACCATCGCCGAGACGCAGGAACAGGCCGAGACCGCGATCAAGGATGTCTTTGACGGCCGCTTCGGTGTGGCGGAGCTGGTGATCGAGGAATGCCTGGTGGGCGAAGAGGCGAGCTTCTTTGCCTTGGTCGATGGCGACCATGTGTTGCCGCTGGCCTCCGCGCAGGATCACAAGCGCGTCGGTGACGGGGATACGGGCCCCAATACGGGCGGCATGGGGGCCTATTCTCCGGCACCTGTAATGACCGAAGAGACGACGGCCCGCGTGATGGCGGACATTATCGAGCCGACGGTCGCGGCGCTCAAAGCGCGGGGTATTCCCTATCGCGGGGTGCTGTATGCCGGGCTCATGCTCACCGACGACGGCCCCAAACTGATCGAATACAATGTGCGGTTCGGCGATCCCGAATGCCAGGTGCTGATGATGCGGCTGATGTCGGACCTGCTGCCGGCCTTGGTGGCCACGTGCGACGGCGTGTTGGACCATGTGGATCTGCGCTGGTTCGACAAAACTGCCATGACCGTGGTTATGGCAACGGAGGGCTATCCCGGTTCTTACCCCAAGGGCACCGAGATCAAAGGTCTCGATGCCGCCATGGCCTTGGATGACGTAGAAGTCTTTCATGCCGGGACCATCCAGCGGGACGGCAAGATATTGTCGAATGGCGGCCGTGTGCTGAATATTACGGCGCTGGGCGGCAACGTGGCGGATGCGCGCGACCGCGCCTATGCCGCCATTGAACGGATTGAGTGGCCGGAAGGATTTTACCGCCGGGACATTGGGTGGCGCGCTCTTTAGCGTGACGCCGCATACGGAACAGACATCGAAGGAGCGTCCAAACATGACCGAAGCCGACGACATATCTCGTCAGGAAAAGTTTTCCGGGATCAAGGAAGTCGCTGACAAACTGCGCTTTGATGAGAAGAAACTCGAAGAATATCTGAGCGATACGATCGATGGGTTTGAAGGCCCACTGACGGTCAACGAATTCAAAGGCGGCCAGTCCAATCCGACTTATCAACTGGTCACGCCCAAGAAGAAATATGTTATGCGCCGCAAGCCCCCGGGCAAGCTTTTGCCGTCGGCCCATGCGGTGGACCGCGAACATCGGGTTATCAGTGCGCTGCACAGCATCGGTTATCCTGTTCCTCGCCCCTATCTTCTGTGTGAGGATGAAAGCGTCGCCGGCACCATGTTCTACATTATGGATTGTGTCGAAGGGCGCATCTATTGGGAGCCGGAAATTCCCGGAATTGACCGGGACGAGCGGACGGCTATTTACGACGCGATGAATGAGACCATCGCGGCTCTCCACAATGTGGACTACAAGGCGTTGGGGATGGAGGATTTCGGCCGTCCGGGAAACTACTTCGCGCGGCAGATCTCGCGGTGGTCCAAGCAATATGTGGCGTCCGAAAGCGAGACCATCGTCGAAATGAATAAGTTGATGGAATGGCTGCCCGAGAACATCCCGGAAGATGACAGCACCAGTATTGTCCATGGCGATTACCGCTTGGACAATATGATCCTGCATCCGACGGAACCCAAGGTGATTGCGGTGCTCGACTGGGAGCTGTCGACGATCGGTCATCCTTTGGCGGACTTTACCTATCACATGATGCAATGGCGCATGCCGGCGGGCGGTACGTCGAGCGGCACCGCTTCCATTGCGGATCTCGATATCATGGCGTTGGGCATTCCGAACGAACAGGAATATGTCGACGCCTATTGCCGGCGCACGGGCCGCGACAGCATTGAGAACATGGACTACTACATGGCGTACAATTTCTTCCGGATCGCCGGCATTTTGCAGGGGATCATCGGGCGGGTGCGCGACGGCACGGCGGCGAGCGAACATGCTGCGGCGACGGCCGATGCGGTTCGGCCCTTGGCCGAACGGGCCTGGACCTTCGCGCAGGCCGCGGGCGCCACTTAATAAAGAAAAGGCCGGGTCAAGCCCGGCCTTCTCACATTCTGTTTAGCTGTCCTACTCGGCCGCTGCCTTCTTTTTGAAGTCCGCATGCTTGCGGTATTCAAGGCGTGCGATCGTCCGGTTATGGACTTCGTCCGGACCGTCCGCAATGCGCAGGGTGCGCATGCCCGAATAGGACTTGGCGAGGCCGAAATCGGTCGTCACGCCGCCGCCGCCATGAGCCTGGATGGCATCGTCGATGATCTGCAGCGCCATATTGGGGGCGGCGACTTTGATCATGGCGATTTCGGCGCGGGCGACTTTGTTGCCGACTTTGTCCATCATGTCGGCCGCTTTCAAGCAGAGCAGACGGCACATTTCGATATTTGTGCGCGCCTCAGCCACACGCTGTTCCCACACGGAATGTTCGGATACCGTCTTGCCGAAAGCTACGCGCGACATTAGGCGTTGGCACATTTTCTCAAGTGCCCGTTCCGCGACACCGATGGTCCGCATACAGTGGTGAATGCGTCCCGGGCCAAGGCGGCCTTGGGCGATTTCAAAGCCGCGGCCTTCGCCCAAGATGATATTGTCGGCCGGCACGCGAACGTCTTTGAACGTAACCTCGCCATGACCATGCGGCGCATCGTCATAGCCGAACACCGGCAGCATGCGTTCGATCGTCACGCCGGGCGTGTCGACAGGCACCAGGATTTGCGATTGCTGGCGATGACGTTCCGCCGTCGGGTCCGTTTTGCCCATCAAGATCATGATCTTGCAGCGCGGGTCTCCGATGCCGGACGTCCACCATTTGCGGCCGTTGATGACATATTCGTCACCGTCGCGTTTGATTTCGGTTTCGATGTTGGTGGCATCGGACGAGGCGACGGCCGGTTCGGTCATTGCGAAAGCCGAGCGGATTTCGCCGTCCAACAGCGGCTTGAGCCACTGTTCCTTTTGGGCCGGCGAGCCATAGCGTTCGATCACTTCCATATTGCCCGTGTCGGGGGCGGCACAGTTGAATACCTCCGACGCGAAAAGGACGCGGCCCATGATTTCGGCCAAAGGGGCATACTCTAGATTAGAGAGGCCGAAGCCCAGTTCGCTGTCCGGCAGGAACATGTTCCAAAGGCCTTCGGCTTTCGCTTTATCTTTCAGATCTTCGACGATTTGCGGAACCTGCCAGCGATTGTCGCCGAACGCCGCCATCTGCGCGTCATACACCTCTTCGGCGGGGTAGATGTGCTTGTCCATAAAGTCTTCGACCCGTTTGACCAGGTCCGTGGTGCGTTGATTATGTTCAAAATCCATGGGTTTCTCCCAATTTTCGGATGGGCCGCCAGAATGAAGCGACCACTTCAATGGCTAGATGAAGCAACTCTACCGGGTTCAGGAGGCAAAATCACCTCCCTGCGTCACTATCCCCTGCGGTCTTGGAAAAAATCTTTCAGCAGTTTTGCGCAAGCTGTTTCCGCGATCCCGCCATAGGTTTCCGGGCGATGTAGGCAGGTGGCCTGATGAAAGAAACGCACCCCATTATCCACTGCGCCAGCCTTCACGTCTTCGGCGCCATAATAGAGGCGGCGCAGGCGGGCATGGGAAATTGCGCCGGCACACATGGTGCACGGTTCAAGCGTGACATAGAGGTCGCAATCCACCAGTCGCTCGCTTCCCAAGGCCGCAAACCCGGCTTTGAGCACCAGCATCTCGGCATGGGCGGTAGCATCGCGAAGTTCAAGTGTACGGTTCCCGTCGGCGGCGATGACCTCATTGCCCCTCACCAGCACCGCGCCCACCGGCACTTCTTGGCGTGCGCGCGCAGCGTCGGCTTGGGCGAGGGCGAGGGACATGAAGTCGGTGCGGTCGGTCATTTCGCTGGACAGTTCGGGCCTGCTGTGAAACCAGTAGCGTCTTTCAAACCACCGGCATTGTATTGTCGATGAAAGATACCTCAAAGCCCGCGGCGTCAACAGACCGGCAAGGCGACCGCATCGCCAAGATTCTGGCGCGCGCCGGCGTGTGCTCCCGGCGCGAGGCCGAGCGTCTGATCGAGCAACGCCGCGTGGTGCTTGATGGCCAGCTTGTCGAGACCCCCGCGACCAAAGCGACACCCGATCAGGCCATATTGGTGGACGGCAAGCCGATCCCTAAGGCGGCAGCACCGCGCGTGTGGAAATATCATAAGCCGCCAGGCCAAGTGACCACCCATCGCGACCCCCAGCGGCGCCCGACGGTTTTTGACAATCTGCCGCGATCGCTGCCCCGAGTGATCTCGGTCGGCCGGCTCGATATCGCGTCGGAAGGCCTCTTGCTGCTTACCAATGACGGTGAGATTTCGCGCCATCTGGAGCTGCCTTCTACCGATTGGGTGCGCCGGTACCGGGTGCGAGTTCTGGGTAAGGTGCAAAAGGAGGATCTTGCACCGCTGAAAGACGGGCTCACGATCGAGGGCGTTTCCTATGGTCCGATTGACGCAAAACTCGACCGGGCGGCGGGTGCAAATGCGTGGCTGACCGTCGGTCTGCGTGAAGGAAAGAACCGGGAAGTGCGGCGCGTTATGGAGCATCTCGGCTTCCGCGTGAACCGGTTGATCCGAATGTCTTACGGTCCTTTTCAGCTCGGCAAGCTGCCGGCGGGTGAGGCGGAGGAAGTGCCGGAAAAGGTATTGAAAGAACAATTGGGGCGGTTTATGCGGGCCCCCCAAG
>JANQMY010000556.1 GCA_028279895.1 Alphaproteobacteria bacterium | reverse complement strand
AGCCCGCAGATCACCTTGCTGGACCCGATCTGCGCGCGCGCCTTCTCGATCGCCTCGTTCTTGAAGGCGCCGATGGTCCAGTTTTGGGCGCAGCCCGCGATCTTGCGCACGAAATTACGCAATAGCGAGGCGCCATGCGGCGTGTGAATCACTTCGAGATGAAACTGTGGAACGACGATGTGCCGGAACATGAAGGCAAGCATTTTCACTTGCCTAAATCCGGCTTTGCACCAAAACCGTTGACCAGGCCGCATCCGCCGTTTGTCATCGGCGGAACAAACGATCGCGCTCTTGAACGCGCCGCAAAAATTGGAAATGGGTGGTTTGCCGTCGGTCTCTCTCCAGAAACAATTGCTCCTAAGACGGAGCGGTTGCGTGCTCTACTCGAAAGCATGGGCCGTGGCAACGTACCGTTTGAGGTGACGGCGGGAACCGGCTTTATACCGGGCAAACAATTGACCCGCGACGACATTGAGGCCTGGAAGGATGCGGGCGTTGACCGCCTGATCGTAAGACCGTGGAAACGCGGAAGAGAGGCCCTATCGGGGATCGAGGCGTTAGCTAAAAGTCTCGGTTTGCAAAAAGCGTCCGCCTAACGGCTCTGCCCCATCAGAATGGTATTCCTTTTCCGCAATGAAACGGCTTTGCGTGCTGCGAAAACAATCACTCTCTGAAAACAGAGCCGTTCAATAGCACGGAAAGGAAGCAAATTAAGCCGGACGGGCCTCGAAAACACTTTGCTATATATAGCAATAATTGCTATTATTACTCATAAAAGCGACGACATATTAAAATCGATAAGCCTGTTTGTCGAAGGGAGGACATGTCATGAAAACCTATCGTGCAATATCTGCAGATTCGCACGTTAACGAACCTCCTGACATGTTCAGAAAATTCTTTCCTACCGCACTACGAGACAGAGCACCCCATTTGGTGGAACTCGACAATGGAGGGCAAGCTTGGGCCATTGAGGATACGCCTGATCCCATTCCCTTCAGCACCACAGCCGTAAACTATCGGGCTCAGAAACGATTTGACCGATCAAATTACAAGGACAAGTTTCTGGAGACGCGCGACGGGATTAAACGCGGCGTCCGCTATGACGACATACTCCCCGGCTCATGGGATCCGAAGGCGCGTTTGAAGGAGCAAGACGAGGACAATGTGGACGCCGAGGTGATGTACTGCAGCCCAATGGTTTGGGGCGGCGTAAAGGCAATAAAGGATCGTCAGCTAAAGCTTGCTTGTTTCAGGGCTTACAACGATTGGATGGCAGAATTCTGTTCACAGAGTCCCGACCGGCTTATCGGTGTCGGGCTTGTCCCCGTCACTGGTATTGAAGACGCCGTTGCTGAAACGCGGCGGTGCATAGAAGAATTGAAGCTGAAAACGGTCGCTCTTGAGAGCTACCCCTCCGGCAGTTATTTCCAACCGACACCCGAAGACGATAGGTTTTGGGAAGTCGCTCTCGAGCTCGGCATAGCGGTCAGCCTCCATTTGTCGATAAACGTTCCGCCCGACGCAGCCACGGCCTTTCTAAAGGGCCGCACGACGGACCTTCGCCAAGCAATCGAATCCGGTCATTTTTCCCGAGTTTTCGAGAATCTGGTGGTCACTGGCGTATTCGATCGCTTCCCTGACCTCATATTTGTGGGCGCCGAAGTTAATGGCGGCTGGATTCCCTACTACTTGGAGTCCTTCGATCGCAACATTAAACGTCATCCCGTCAACGGTCAGATCAAGCTTGATCTTACACCAAGCGAGTATTTTGCACGCAACGCATACATCACTTATATCCTGGACCAGGTTTGCGTGAACAACCGCTACACGATTGGCGTTGACCGGATGATGTGGTCCACGGACTTTCCTCACTCGGTAAGTAACTGGCCGATCGATGTGGAACTGGCCCACAGTCAACTGGAAAGAGGGCAAGTTCCGAAGGACGAATGGGAGCGCCTCATGTGGCGAACCTGCGCGGACCTTTACCAACTTCCTTATGATATGGGGACGCCACATCTATCTACGGAGGCAGCTTAGTGTTGTCGGCGACGGCGATTGCCGGCGTGGGCGAGACACAATATGCGCGCCGTATCGATTCGTCCGTGTTGGAACTGGTTATCCAAGCCGCTAGGCTAGCGATTGCAGATGCCGGGCTTGATCCCCAGGACATTGATGGTTTCGTTACATCGCCCGGTCAACCTGCATTGGACGAAGTGGCCGTCATGCTGGGGGCAACCAACCGGTCATTTTCCGCTCAGACAACTTTCGTTGCCGGCGGCGCCAGCGTCGGTGGCCTCCAACTCGCGCGGCTAGCGATAGAAAACAAGTTGGCTCGGAACGTTCTCATATCCTATGGCATCAAGACATCTCGTCCCGGCGGGCCCTATGCATACCACGAAACCGATTCACGCAAGGCGGACCTGGAAATGCCGTTCGGCTTCTATGGCCAGCCCGTTTACTTTGCCGCGATTGCCAATCGATACAAACACGAGTATGGGCTGACATTTGAACAGCTTGGTGCCATCGCCGTGGCTGCCCGCCAATGGGCAAGGCGGACACCAGGCGCGCAAGCGCAAGACGAGATGACGATCGACGATTATCTTGCCGCGCCGTTTATCGCCAATCCGCTCCGCAAACCCGATTGCTGTCTAATGTCTGACGGGGCAGCGGCCTATGTGGTCACAGCACTCGATGCCGCGCGAGATCTTCCGAACCCTCCTGCCGTCATAAGGGGGGTTGGCCTAGGCTCCCTTCCGATAACAATGAGCGAGATTTTTACTCAGTCTCCGGACTACCTAGCGACACCGGCAAAAAAATCCGCAGAAATGGCATACGATGACGCAGGGCTCAAACCGGATGATGTCGACTTCGCGGAGATTTACGATTGCTTTACACCCTCGGTCATTCGTCAAATTGAAGATCTAGGGTTTTGCGATCGGGGCGAAGGTGCATCATTCGTAGACGAAGGACGTATTGCCCCGGGGGGCGCCCTACCGGTTAACACCCATGGCGGGCACCTGTCGCACGCCTATATTCCGGGGGCGAATCATGTGGTGGAAGCGGTTCGGCAGTTAAGAGGCACTCGCGGAGACGCCCAGGTGCCAGATGCAAATGTCGGTATCGTCGCGGGGATGAGCGCAAGTGATCATGCCACCGCGATCCTCAGCCGGGATCTATAAACCATGGGCCTACCCGACTTCCCACCACGGTTTGACACCGACCTTCTTCGTCCGTTTTGGGATGCGGTGGCAGAAGGCGATTTCCGCTTGCCTTCTTGTTCCATATGCGGTCGGTGGCAATGGTATCCGTTCGAGACAGTCCGCTGCTGTCATCAGAACGCAGGACTCGAGTGGAAACGCGTTCCCAAAACTGGGACTGTTTTCACTTTTGCAAGCGTTGAGCGCTGCTTCCTACCCGCAAGTACCGAGAGCATTGCTCCCTATGTCGTCGCTTTGGTCGAGCTGGACGACACGCCGGGCCCTCGGATCGTTACACTTTTGACGAACTTGAATAATCACGAGCCGCAAATTGGGATGCGCGTGCGACTGTCCCCGATCCCGATGTTGACCCACACCTTGCCGGCTTTTGAACCCGAGAACCCGTAGTCAAAGAATTTCGATTCGTATACAGAATTCTTAGACAAGTTCATAGAGGAGATGACAACTGATGACGGCGCTTCCGATGATTTCCGCGGCAGGCTGGGCAATTGAACCTCCCGACCTTTGGACACAGCGGCTCCCCAGCGCGTTTTCGGACCGGGCACCGAAGTTAACCAATTTCGATGGCAGCCTCGCTTGGCAAGTCGGCGACCGGATTGGAGAACCGCTAAGGTCTGTACAGGCTTTCTATAGAAAGGACGCGGAACTGACAGCTGACCTTGTCTCGTCGCTTGCTTCCGTCGAGGGCAGGAAATCCATACAAGCCCGTGACGAGGTTGACGGCGAAGTGCTTTATGGGCTGTCCGATGTCTGGACTTTGATAAACGCAACCGAAGACCGCGATTTCATTCTTGCCTGCTACGCCGCATACAACTCGTGGCTGGGCGAATTCTGTTCGAAATGCCCGGAGCGCTTCATTGGTGTAGCGAAAGTACCCACAACGGGGATTGAAGACGCAACGCAAGAACTTATACGTGCCATTGACGAGTTGGGCTTGCGGGGAGCAGTTCTGGATTCATGGCCGAGTGGCACGCATCCGGACGGGCCGCCGGCCATCGAGTCGGCCGCGTTTTGGGAAGCCGCTATGTCCCGCCATATTCCGGTCAGCATTCACCAATCTCTCTCAAAGTCGGCAGCGAACACTGGGCCGAAAATGTATGGCGGGTATGCGCCGGACTTATGGGCCGATTTGACGATGATCGTCTATGGCGGTGTTTGTGATAACTATCCGGACCTTCGATTTGTGGTCGTGACACCCGGTCCGGGGTGGGCGCCGAGCATCTTTGAAGGCGCGAACGAATCCTATATGCGTACAGCGGGTAAGCGTCAGGTAGAGCTTGGACGGCCCGACTTGATGCCGGCCGATTATCTCCGAAAGAACTTCTGGTATACGGTGCAACGGGACCGGTTTTCCATCCTTAACAGGGAATATTTTGGCCGTATGCACTTGATGTGGGGCACATTCACAGGCTCGCCGGATGCCATTTGCCCAAACAATCGCCAGGAATTCGCTCGAACCACGGCGGGCCTGCCGGACGAAGACCTACGGTGTCTATCACATGACGTGGTATCGCGCCTTTACGGGCTAAACGGTGCAAAACCATTTACGCCGCAAGAGCTTGAAGCATTCGACCGCTACGAGTTGCTGTAAGGTCCCAAATCCACCCTCCAAGGGCAGAATGGCTTTGACGTCGCCTCACCGCGCAATGACGAGGCATCCCGGCTGGAAGTCTTCCACAAGCAAAGCGGACCTTCCTGGAGAACCCTAGCGGTTTCCCTCCGCCAACCGCCGTAAATCTAAACGGCAGATGTCAATCGGCCACTGGATCGTGACTTACGTAAAGCGTGTCCAAAACTGGTCCGAGAAGACGGACGGCGCTCTTTGAACGGGAATAGGAGCAGTCACAACGCGACCGATGCGCGGTGAAAATGGGACCAGTCGGGCGTACACCGCTCAAGTTAGACCTTGACGTAGATGATGAAACCTCGCTAGGAGGACTGCTGCAATAGACACGGGCTATTTACGGGGACAGCTTTCCCGTCTCGCCTATTTCACCCTCAGAAAGATTAAAGAAGGCGGCATGGCGTCTAATCGCAATCTCAAGACTTCGGAAGTCATCGCACGCCGAATTTTCACCGATATTGTGGGAAGGGGGTTACGTGCCGGCCAACAACTGAAGTCAGAGGCTGCGATGCTTCAGGAGTACGGCGTTGGCCGCGTGTCCCTGAGAGAAGCGATTAGGCTGCTCGAGGTACAAGGTCTTGTTAAGATAAAGGCCGGCCCGAGAGGTGGGCCGGTGGTGGGAGATCTCGATCCATCATATCTGGGACAAACGCTGAGCATCCACTTTGGCATGGCGGACGTAACTTATGATGAGCTATGCGAGTATGTTGAGTTCGCATCACCTTACATGGCTGAGATGGCAGCGCGACGCACGTCTACGTCGAAAGCAAAAGAAGTTCTAGGGCCATTTCTGCAGAAACCGGGCGCCGCCGAAGACTATAGTGATCCGGTCGAAGCGGCAGAGCAGGAGCTTGCCTTTCACCCGTTGGTATACAGTCTTTCCGGCAACCGTGTCATGGCGCTTGTTTGTAATGCCATCGAAGGTTTGATCGCTGACCATATGCTAAGCAAGTCGGCATTCGGGGACTTTGTTAAAAAGGCGCATGGAGAACACGTCAAAATCGCAAAGGCCATTATTGCTGGACAGCCTACGAAGGCTCACAAGTTGATGTTTCAACACCAGAAAAATGTTCGCGAGTTCTACAAAGAACAAGTGCCTGGTATGTTCAGCCAGAAGGTCAGCTGGCGGTAGCAACTGATCACAACCGGACGATGAAACCGAATCGCTGACCCATTCCGTGGCAACGCAGGTTTGGGCATGGCTTCGGCCGAAAGCCACGCCGGCGCGATTACCGGTGAATTGCAAGCACGATCAAATTTCTATGAAAAACGGTCGCGCCCCGGACACTCCGATCACTTCGATACGAATAAGAAAAACAATCATATATATTGCTATAATAGCAATCATATTAATATAATGTCGTTCCTAAGAGAATCGGAAGGCTGTTCTTAAGGGTAGGTGCGCGCGGGACATTTTTTATTCCAACATCGACTATAAGCAGTCGTCGAGCGCATATCCTCCAGGTCGCATACGGAAACAAATCTGATTTCCGATGCCTGTTAGATGGCCGTCAAACCGAAACAGAACAATTACTTCGTGTACATTACTTCAGATGGACACGGCAAAAACCGGCCCCGAGAAAATCGGATTGAGCTGGATGGGGAGCAAGGTGGCATCGCCATTGAGGGGAGACGGCATGAAACCGAAAACGGAATACACCATCACCCCGATATACCGTGGCTATGTGCTCGGCCTATTGACGCTCCTCTATGTCTTCAACCTTGTTGACAGAAGCATACTTGCCATCCTGCAGGAGCCGATAAAGGATGAACTGGATCTCTCCGATGCGCAGCTCGGCATGCTGACAGGGCTTGCGTTTGCCCTGTTCTACGCAACTTTGGCTATTCCGATCGCCAGGATCGCCGATCGGGGTTATCGGAAGATTGTCATTACCGTATCGATTGGCCTATGGAGCTTGATGACGGCACTTTGCGGTGCGGCCCAAAACTTCGCGTCGCTTCTGGTTTTTCGCATCGGTGTTGCTGTGGGGGAAGCAGGAGGTGTCCCGCCGGCTGTGTCGCTGATCTCCGATTACTTTCCACCCGCGAAGCGCGCGACCGCGATGGCTATCTATGGTTTTGGTCCGCCTCTTGGCTTGATGGTCGGGCTGTTCGCCGGCGGTTGGCTGAACGAAATTATCGGCTGGCGCAACACGCTTTATCTCTTCGGCATAGCGGGCATAGCACTTGTGCCGGTCGTCTATCTGACACTTAGGGATTTACCCCCGGGGTTCTCAGACACTGCAAAGGGCATGTCACCCCCAAAGTCCAATGCGGTTTCGCTCATTGACGTGGCTCGCACCGCTTGGCGGCTGCGGGCCATGCGGCACCTTGCTGCTGCCGGGACGGTGCATGGATTTGCGACCTACAGCGTCATGAATTGGGGCCCGTCTTTCTATGTCCGCGTCCATGATCTGGGTACGGCAGAAGTAGGAGCCTATCTCGGTATACTCGCGGGTTTGGGAGGCGGTCTGGGTACACTTTTTGGCGGTGTTCTCGCCGATCGATTAAGCCAAAAAGACACCCGCTGGTACATGTGGACGCCGGCGATTGCCATGGCCGCCTTGGTTCCGGTTTCGCTGGCCCAGTATCTTGTCGGCGACCCCTACGTGTCGTTTGCCATATCCAGTCTCGCCTTTTTTCTAGGGACAGTTTATATAGGGCCCTTCTTCGCGACAGCACAGTCTTTAGTAGTCCCGACGATGCGGGCGACGATGCAAGCGATCCTCCTGATGATCTTTAACATATTCGGGCTGTCGTTGGGCCCATTCTTGACCGGCGTATTGAGCGACATCTTGGTCCATGATTTCGATATGGGTGACAATTCCTTGAGATATGCTCTGTGTGCGGCCATTCTCTTCAATGCCTGGTCAGCCTTCCACTTCTTGAGAGGGGCGAAGTATCTCCGCGCCGAGCTGGAACGGGATCGAAGCGCTGAAAGCATGCATGGCTGAACTTCTCCCTCAGGTAAAATCGATTCAGCAAATCTCAATTTCACAAGGCAGAAAATCACACCCGACACACAAACAGAGACAGGTTCGCCCTCCCCTGCCCCCACCGCCATTTTTGTTTGCGCGCAGCCTTCACACCACCCCTGCGCGCGTGGTTCCGAGTTCGAACTTTGTTCGAAACTCTCCGCCATCGACCTTCGGGTCCATTCTTGTCACATGGTTTACAGAATATACCGGAGACATGGTGTAGTGCCCCCTTCTGTGAGACAGTAATTAGTAACAGTTTCCCGGGTTTTGACTGGCGGCGAGTGAGGCGTTTACCGACCGGATGGCCCGCTTGAGCGCAAATGAGTCTTGAGATGGAGACGAGGAGCCTTCAGGCAGAAGCGAAAGGTCACTCAAAGGTAGGCGTCGGGGGTAACGGTTGGCGTTGATTGGGTGGACCGCATACTGCCTGTACGGATGCGCTCCGACCTCAAGCAGACTGTCAAAAGTCAGCACAGGGGACCTGGGCCCAGTGGGACAAGCCATTATCGATGCCGCCGACGTTGCCGTCCTTCTAAGTCTTCAAGCCCGCACTGCTTGCCGCAGTGCCATCACGCGCTGCCAACGCCTGCTGAATTGCCAGGTGCTCTGCCTTCGTGATCGGATACGCACGGTAGAGAAAAGCGGCTAGGAGGCCGAGCAAGGCCACAGTTACGCCGCTGATCATCCCGAGACCAACGATTGTGTCCTGAGAAACGGTTGCGGGATCGGCATTGCGTGCCAGCGCTATCAGTGTCAACAGGATCCCGGCGAGTTGTGCACCGATCCCTGCAGAAAACTTGGTCGCAAGATTGATCGCGCCAAAGAATATACCTTCCTGCCGCACGCCGGCTTCCAGTT
>JANQMY010000534.1 GCA_028279895.1 Alphaproteobacteria bacterium | reverse complement strand
CCCAAACAGGTCACCTATGACGGCACATTTTCCGGTCGGATCGTCCATGCCCTGACCTACAGAGCGCCGGACGAGCCCATCGAAACCAACGGCAAACATGTGGTCGTCGTTGGCATCGGCACCACCGGCTGCGAACTGGCAAGCGAACTCGCAAGATCGCACGCCGCCTCGGTCACTCTGTCTGCGCGTAGCGGCAATTGGATACTTCCCAAACGGATAAACGGGGAAGCAGCGGCAAAATCAGCACCGCTGTCTCACCCCGCCGACACCGTCCCCGCCGTGATGCGCATGTTACCGCCCGCGCTCCGCCAATGGGTCATGGAACGCATGACCGAACGCGCTTTCAAAAAGCGGTTCGGCGCGCGCATGAAACGGTTTCATGAACTGGGCCTGCCGCCGCCACCGGCGAGCCCGCTGACCAAGCGGCCGACCCTGGCGCAAGACCTCATGGAGTTGTTGGAGAGCGGCGCCATCACAGCTAGACCCGGCATCGAGCGTCTAGACGGCAAGACGGTCACCTTCACCGACGGCTCACAGTGCGAGGCCGACCTCATTCTGAACGCGGTGGGTTACCACCTGACCTATGATTATTTGCCGCCGGACATTGTGGATACCCGTAACGACGATCTCGAACTCTTCATGGGGACGGTGCATCCGGACAGGTACGACCTGTTCATTGTCGGCGCGAGCCGCCCCATGGGGGCTTTCTGGCCCATCGCCGAAGCGCAGGCTCAATTCGCCGCCGCTGTCCTGAGTGGCTCGTGCAAGCTGCCGCCGACCATGGAAATGCGGCGGCGGGCCGAGCCGATCCTCAATCGGCGGTCGTTCAATCCGGCACTTTACGGCCTTTCAATACGGGAAGAGATCGCGCGCCGCGCACGGCGCTGACCAGGCGTCGGCCCGCCCGGTAAAGCGCCCGCGCACCAATCGGGGGGAGAGGGTGAGGAGAGAGTGGTGCGCGGACGCTTCTGGGTGATCTACATATGGCCCAGATGATCGCCGGATTGAAATTGGTAGTTTCTATCGGCCCCATTGATGGGCCCGATGGGTTGGCGATCTCGCAAAAGACCTAGAGCGGCAGAATGGTTCTATTTCACCGCCCGCCGCTCTAATCGTCGAAGAACGCGAAGGTGCGCACTTCGATGCTTTCCCGGGGCGGTGCGCCGTCCGGCGTGGTGGGGTCTTGAAAGGCACCGTGCGGCGTGAAGCGGGCGCGGCCGTCGGTGAGCGAGTCATAGCCTTTGATCAGCACCGCTTCGTCCTCCGACATATGCGGGTAGTAGTACCATTGCTGCCCGTCCGCATGGCTGATGCCATAGGTCTCGCCGATGCGTCCGGTATGGCGATACACCATTTCGGTACGGACCAAATTGTCGCCTTTGAGTGATTGTGCATCGAGCAAGGCCAGCGGCGAGCCGTGCACGACGCCGGCAATCGAGCGCCAGATATTCACTTGAATGTGCCGTTTTTTGAGCAGGCGGTCGGCTTCGTCGTCGCCCACAATGTCGCGAATGCGCTGCGGCGCGGACTTTTCCGTGTAATCCACATGCATGCGCGATGCGGGCTGGCGGCTGGCCCCCGGCACATCTTTGCGTACGGTGTGATCGAAAATCTCAACGCGCGACGCGCCGGTCGCTTCTTTCACCAGAGCGACGATTTCCGGGTAGTAGACGCGCCGCACTTCTTCATCATTTTCGAAATCGGTGACCGCGCTGCGATGGGTGCGCAGCTCAAACCCTTCCGCATCCAACGAAACGTCGCCAGCCAGCACCCGGGCATTTTGGATCTCGATCCACCGGGCCTCCTGATTGCCTTGGGTTTCCGGCGACACACGGTCGGAGGTGAAAACCACCTTGTGAGGCACACCGTCATCGGCGGCAAAGTTGAGCTGGGCAGTGACCGAAACGGGGGCCAGTGCCGGCCGATCCTGCGGCCGGGGCGATAGCGCGGCGCTGACTTCCAGCGGGTCTGCAAGGGCGGGAACTGTTGACATGATCAATCTCCTTCATCACGGTTTCTTGAATTTCACTCAGGAGATTGAACGCGCCTCCTGACTTGAAGCTGGAAATCGTGATACTCTCCAGGGGATTCAATCGAATTCGATTTCAGATAACTTGAACAAAATTCAAGTCGTGGACCGCGCACAAAGCACCCGCATTCCTCCTTTTCCGGCCCTTCGTGCCTTTCACGCCGCGGCCCGTCACGCTCGGCTGGCCGACGCGGCGGCCGAGCTCGGCATCACCGAATCCGCCGTGAGCCATCAAATTCGCAAGCTGGAGACGTTCCTGCAGCGGCCATTATTCGAACGCCGGGGCAGCGGACGGGCCCTCACCCCCCTTGGCGAACAGTATTTTGCGGCCATCGACCCGGCCTTTTTGCAGCTTGCCGACGCCACCCGCGACATCATGGGCGCCCCCAGCGAGGACCAAGTGTCGCTCACGGTTTCGCCCTCCCTTGCCGTGCTGTGGCTCATCCCCCGTCTGGGAGAGTTTGAAAGAACGTGTCCGGACATTCGCCTCAACCTGGTCACCACATCCCAACTGGTGGATCTGCGGCGCGACCGAATCGACTTGGCGATTCGGTATGGCGGTGGCACCTGGCCCGGCATTGACGCCGAGTTCTTGATGGGTGAATTGGCCATGCCCGTGTGCCATCCCGACTATTTCGACTCTGTACTGGCCAAGAATGCAGCCGCCGCGTTGGCCCAAGCGCGACTGATCACCAGCAGTTACTACACGGATGAATGGGAGGAATGGGCAGACGCCCGAGCCCTACCATTACCGCCGGGAGATGCGCGTTTGCGATTCGACACCTATGAACAAGCCACGCCCGCCGCGGCCCAGGGCCTCGGCATCATGCTGGGGCGCCGTCCCATGGTGGACGGCCGCCTGGCCGACGGTCCCCTTGTGGCCCCGTTCGGCATGGCTGCCGAATCCGCCACCAAATACTATCTCTGCCATGCTGCCGGCGCCCAACTCACGACCGCCGCGCGGCGCACCGCCCGCTGGCTGAAGGAGACAGCCGCAGAGATTTCCTGACTTCACATAGAAAAAGGCCCTCCGGTTCGGGTTTGCCGGAGGGCCTCATCAGCGTTTCCTATGTGTGGGTTCGGGGTCGGGTCGGAAACGCTTGGGAACTAAACCAGCCGATAGGGATTGCCCGTGATCATCTCGGCGATCTGGGCGCGGAAGGGTGCGATGCGATCGTCTTCCATCCAGCGCTGGTCGGCGCGGGCTTGGGCTTCCGGGCTGTCCCATTCGATAACATCGGCAAACGTAGTCTCATCCGTGCCGTCGGGGCGGCGCAAACCGGTCCATCCCAGGAAGCCGCCGCTTTCGCCCAATGCCGCCATGGCTTGATGCCGGGCGGTTTCGGCCACGGACGGATCTTTGACTTTGTACACATACAGGCTCACGGTTTTTGACATGGTCGTCTCTCCAAGCGGGTTGTTAATGGAGAACAGACTAGCAACACCTTACTGACAGCATGCTGTCAGTAGTGATATGTTTTTGTCAGGAGATGGGTGACCGATCATGAGACGCGCCGAACGGCTGTTCCGCATCTTGCAGCATATGCGCAAAAGCAACCGTACGGTGACCGCGCAAGAAATCGCGCAGTCGCTGGAAGTCTCGGTGCGCACGATCTATCGCGACATCTCTCATTTGATCGGATCGGGCGTACCCATCGACGGTGAAGCGGGCGTGGGCTATCTGCTGCGGGATCACCATGACCTGCCGCCGCTGACATTCACTTTCGAGCAGCTGGAAGCCTTGGCGTTCGGCGCCAAAGCGGCGGCGATGCTGGCCGATGACCATTTAGCCACCGCAGCGCAATCCGCCCTGGACAAAATCGAAAGCGTGCTGCCGCCGGAGCACGCGGAGCGCCTGCGCGCCGTGCCGTTGTTTGCCGTGCGGCCCGCCGGATCCGGCCAAGTGCCCGTGCACCTTTCCTACATCCGCGAAGCGATCGCCGCCAAACGCAAGCTCAAGCTGACCTATCGCAGCCTGAGCGAGCACATCACCACGCGCGCGGTGCGCCCACTAGGGCTTACCAGTTTCGGCGCCATTTGGCTTGCCACAGGCTGGTGCGAAATGCGGGACGATTTCCGGAATTTTCGCGTCGACCGCATCGAGGGGCTGCAAGTTCTGAAAGCCAAGTTTAAGGACGAGCCCGGCAAAACCATGGCCGATTACTTCTTGGCGGAGCGAAAGGGACATTGAATGGCGGAATAATGAGGGAACTACTAAAAAGTGCGTCTGTTTCTTGAAACATCCTATGGATTGATGTTTAGTTCATCTAATTCGGCACCATTTGCAAAGCTCTGAAATCGGAGAATGCTATGGACAATGTCTTCGGACGCATCGTGGACCTAATGCCCATCCCGGTCCTTATTGCCGTTGCTTTGTTTGGAGCCGCCGCTTGGGCCGTCAAGGAGATTGAGTCGTTGCCTTCACTTTTGGCAACGCTAAGGAGCCCAAGCCTCCAGGCCTCCGGTTTTGCAATTCTCCTCGGGCTTACTGCCTACTACGGTTTCAGCTTCATCTTGAGACAAGGTGAGTCCCCAAAGTTTGCTGAACATCAGCGAGGAGTACTCGTTGCAAGGTTCGAAAACGACGACTCTGACAGAGTTCAAACTCATGTTGTTCAAGGATTACGGACAGCCTTATTCGACAAGGAAGAGTTTCGGGATGTTGAGGTCCGGTCTGCGAACCGCATTTTGACAGAAGAGCCTGCGGCTCGTTCGCTATGCGGTGACGCTAATGCGATCGTGTGTTTGTGGGGCGTCTTCATACAGCCCAAAACAGCCCATTACATTATATCCACCCCTGCCAGCGATATCGGCAGGCTATTAGTGCCGGAGTTTACGGACGTAACGGATGTCCAAAATGAAATCATCAATGTGCTCGGCAAGACAAAGCCACGAGCGCGCGACCCCAAAGCCAACCTAGCCTTTCTGGAACGTTCGCTTGCGGAAGAAAGGGAAGCGCGGAGGCAAATCACAGAGGATTTGGCTAGGCTTCGCGACACATTGTCTCGCAGATCGCATTTGGAACCAACGGGTACGGACAATAATGTCACAGCGGTACAAACACTTCGCGCGCTAGTGGTCGGAGTATCAAATTATCAACATCTACCCGCCTTACCATCACCGGCGCAAAACGCTTTGGCAGTGGCCGAGATTCTTAAGGAGCGAGGTGCGAACGTCACGGTTCTAATTGATCCAACTCGTGACCAACTGTACGGGGAAATCTCAAAAACTGCTGAGCTTTCTGAGTCCAGCGATCAAGTATGGTTTTATTACTCTGGACACGGCGCAGTTCTAGACGGTGATGCGGTTCTAATTCCCACAGATGGCGATCCAGCTAATCTTCTCGAGTCAACAATCTCTACCGCAACCTTGGGCTCGAAGCTCAAGAACATTCGAGGCGAACAAGGAATAATAATACTTGATGCAAGCTTTGCTGGTGCTCAAGTGACATCCATTCCTTCAATTGGGCACCCGCGTGCCCCATTCGAGTTTGACGTCGGCGACAAGGATCTCGCTATACTGAGCGCATCACAAGTTGGGGAACCCGCATATGCAGTCGCTGGAGCTCAGCACTCAGTCTTCACTGACGCTTTTCTGCAGGCATTAACAGACGACGCAAAGAAACCGGAGGGCTCATTCAAGACCATTACCGAGCTTTATAGCGAAATAAATGATAGTCTATTGCTCGCTTCGGATTCGCTGAATATCCGACAAGAGCCTTTTCTTTCGATCACGGGCTCGTCAACCGATATGGTTCTGGCAAAACCAGACGCTCTATGATCCAACCGCCCCTGATACAAAGTCATCGTCAAGCTCATGCGAAATGCGTGACGATTTCCGGAATTTTCGCGTCGACCACATCGAGGGGCTGCAAGTTCTGAAAGCCAAGTTCAAGGACGAGCCCGGCAAAACCATGGCCGATTACTTCTTGGCGGAGCAGAAAGGGCGTACGGACGATTGCGACGGTCCGCCCGTCGGCTAAGCCAGCAAGGCGCGCGCGGCGGTCAGCGCCAGAAGACCTACCTCTGCAGACAGCCGAATTGACTTCGCCCTTCCTGTTTGCTGACATTAATCGATTCAGCGATCAAAAATCCGCTGTATTGGGTGTCACACGTGCCGATCACATACGGAGAAGGCGGGTTCCGTCGCTGCCGTTGACCTCTCCCCCCGTCTGTCTGGGGCGCTCGGCCAGCCGATACGGCTCAAATGACCGCAACGACCGGAAAAAAGCCGGTCGGGACACGGAAGGCAAGAAATGGCCGAAGCCGAGACCATCGAAATCCTACAGCTGACACGCTATCAGATTACGTTCATCGTTACCCAGATCATTGTTCTCCATTTCGCGATCATCGTGGGGATTCATGTGTTTTTGAGGAACGCCCATATGAGTTTGAAGTTAGCTGCTTTCGCCGTTTACACGATCGGATTTCTAATGCTTTTCGGCATGTTGCTGATCGAGATCGATACCGGCGTGGCCGCGGTCGAAGAGCTGCGAAGCATTAGCCAAACGGAACCGCTGTCTGAGATTGGACTGACGTCATTGTCAGTTTTCGACGGCTATGTGAGTTTCATGCTGATGGCAAATTACCCTTTTTGGCTCTTGCTCTGGGTAGGAACACTCTACTTTATGTTTTTTGACCGCCACGCAGTGACCGCCCGTTAAACCTTCTAGGCAGTACTCGGGTGGCGGGCGACGCAATTCACCTGACATAAAAAGCGCTCTTTTGCGGATGTACCGCTTTTTTTGAAATCGCATCGAACTTTCCCGCAAAGACGGGCGCGAAAGAGGTATCAGATGATCACACGGGAACATGGGAACCTAAAGCTGCGCGAGGATGCCGCCCCGCCTGCCACCCAACAGCTTGAGCGCGACGGATGGGCAGTATTGGAAAATGTCTTTACCGCCGCTGAGATCGACACGCTTGCCCGCGAGGTCAACGCGGTGTTCGACACGACTGGACCGGACCGGGAATGGGACGACCAAGACCAGTTCCGCCATGGCATGTTCAACCAATCCGCAGCATCGCAGGCGGCGATTGGCCACCCCAGAATCTTGGAGACGATCGAACCCTTGTTGGGCGAAGACTGCCATGTCATCGCCAATACGGCGTGGCGGAACGTGGCAGGCTATCAAGGCGGGCCGTGGCACATCGACGCCGGCCCTCATATTCCGCGGGCGGAGGGCATTGCTTGGGACGACCGCATTCCCTATCCCATCTTCGCCATCGGCGCGCATGCCTTTCTGCTCGATTGTCCGGAGGACGCGGGGCCCACCGCGGTGGTGCCCGGCAGCCACCGTTCCGGTCAAATCCCGCCGTCGGATAAGGCATTCGATACGGACCTGGCCTATGCGGGCCGGACGGCATTGACGCTGACCGCCAAGGCCGGGGACGTGGCGCTGTTCGTGTCCGACGTTTGGCATCGCGGCACACCCGCCCAGGAAGGACAGCGGCGCTTCTTTCTGCAAGCCCATTACGGACGGCGGGATCTGGCGCAACACATCTGCACAACGGCCGATGTCAATCATGTAAACGGGGCGGCTTCCGCGCGGGCCACGACCGATCGGGAACGCACGCTCATCGGATTGCACAAACCGTTTTTCTACGATGCGTAGCTAACTAGAAGATGCAAGCTGCGCCAGCGCCACCACATAGTTCTTGCCGTAGGTCTTGGCGCATTTCGGGCAGGTGGTGTAGAAGAAATAAATCTCCTGCACTTCTTGACCCTGAATGCTCAATTCGTCCTCAAGCTAGTTGCACCATTTGGGCGCATCTCTGAACGGACCCTCGAAGACTTTGGTATGAAAATCGCCGGTGAGCATCACGCTTTCTTGGCCAGGCACCGTCTTGTCCACCGAGAACAAATGCTCCGACCTCCACGGCGAGAGATCCCGGCTCATGATGATCATATTGTCCTCATTGTCGGCCTTGGCCGCTTCGATGGCCGCCCACGTCTTTTCGAAGACCGAGCCCATATTGACCGGGATGTGGAAGACGCTCCTGGTTTTCGCCCGTACAAAGAGCTTATTTTCAAAATGAAGGTCCTGGTCGTCCCAACCGGCGGGATTAAACCGCGGACAGCAGTCGGTCGGGTTATCGCTCAAGTCATAGGCCGGCAATTGGTTGGTTTCCATGCCTCTCCTCCTTTGACGGCTACGAGGCAATTCTAACCGCTGCCGCGGCCCCACATTTGATCGGAATCAAGCGGCCGTACCAGCCGAAACATGGCGACGTTTACGTATCGCCCTCGCCGTTCTGATAGGCCTGCAGCTCCTCGACACTGAAACCGATATCCGCATCGCAGATGTCGTCGCGCATGAAATCGTCCTGCGGTTTCGGCGTCGTGGCCCGTTTCAAGACAAACGTCGCCGCTTGGTCGATGACACCTTTCTTTTTGCGGAAGGTTCGTTGGGCCATGCCCACAGCAAAGGTCGCCCGCTTGGTGCGTTTTTCCAGCTCTTCCTTGGTGGGAGGTGTGTAGGTCCCCATCATTCTGCTGCCATTTCTTG
>JANQMY010000489.1 GCA_028279895.1 Alphaproteobacteria bacterium | reverse complement strand
CGAAAACGGCGAGGTTTGGCTGCCCTGCGACGATGAACTGTCGCCGCGGCTGATCGCACGGCTTTTGGCCTCACGCTTGCGCCTGCACCATCTGGAAGGCGATATCGACGAACAATTGGCGGCCTATGAAGCGCGCAAATTCGCACCGCCACCGACACCCGCCCCCATCGGGCGCAGCCCCTTCTTTTGCTCCGGGTGCCCCCATAATACGTCGACCAACGTGCCCGAGGGCAGCGACGCAATGGGCGGTATTGGCTGCCATATCATGGCGCTCAGCATGAACCGTCATAATCAGCTTTTCACCCATATGGGGGGCGAAGGCGTGAGCTGGGTCGGCATGGCGCCGTTTTTGGAAAAAGATCATATTTTCCAAAACCTGGGCGACGGCACCTATGAACATTCCGGCCTGTTGGCCATTCGCCAGGCCGTTTATGCGGGCGTCAACATCACCTACAAAATTCTCTACAACGATGCCGTCGCCATGACGGGCGGTCAGGCCATCGACCAGCATCTCACCGTGCCCGCCATCATCGATCAAGTGAAGGCAGAAGGCGTGCGGGAAGTGGTGGTTATCGGCGAAGATCAGCCGCGGGAAGCGCGCCGCCGGTATGGTTTCGGTATTGGCACCCCGCAGGGTGTCGCCCTTCATCACCGGGATGATCTGGACACGGTGCAACGGCGCCTGCGCGACGTGAAAGGCGTGACCGTTCTCATCTACGATCAGACCTGTGCCGCCGAAAAACGACGCCGGCGCAAGCGGGGCCAAATGGTCGATCCGCCGGTGCGTGTCTTTATCAACGATCTGGTCTGCGAAGGTTGTGGCGATTGTTCCGATCAGTCCAATTGCATCTCCGTCGAACCGCTCGAAACCGAGTTCGGCCAAAAGCGCACCATCAACCAGTCAAGCTGCAACAAAGACCTGTCATGCATCAAGGGTTTCTGCCCCAGCTTCGTGACCGTCGAAGGCGGCAGTTTGCGAAAGAAGTCCTTCCCGATCGACAAAGACGAACGGGACAGTTTGGTCGCCGCTCTGCCCACGCCGCTCACACGCGAGATCGGCCACCATACTTACAATATTCTCGTGGCCGGCATTGGCGGTACCGGCGTGGTGACCATTAGTTCCCTGCTCAGCATGGCAGCGCACCTGGAAGGGCGCGGAGTCACGGCGCTCGACTTTACGGGTCTCGCTCAAAAGAACGGCGCCGTGGTGTCCCACTTGAAGATCGGCCGCAGACCCAAGGACATGCATGCGGTACGGGTAGGCGTTGCCGAAACCGACCTTCTGATCGGCTGCGACATGGTGGCGGCGGGAAGCGGCGATGTGCTGCTGCGGACATCTCCGTTGCGCACGCGCAGCGTCGTCAACACGCATGTGTCGCCCACAGCCGGATTCGTCATGGACACACAGTCGGATCTGCCGGACCGGCGAACGCTCGACGCCATTTCCAACGCCATCGGCGAAAATCACGTCAAAACATTCGACGCTAGCCGCATTGCCGTTACGCTGTTCGGCGATGCGATTGCCACTAACTTGTTACTGCTTGGTTTCACCTACCAGCAGGGCCTTATCCCGATTTCTGCGGATGCGATAAAACGCGCCATCGAACTGAATGGCGTAGCGGTCAAGCAAAACCTCGAGACCTTTACCTGGGGGCGGTTGCTGGCGCATACGCCGGGATTGCTGGACAAGCTGGACGAAGAAAGCCGTACGATCGCACCGGAACGCCCCTCTTTAGACGATACCATCCGCACACGGGCGAATTTCTTGACCGACTATCAAGACGCAGCCTATGCGGATAAGTATCGCTCTTTGATAAAGCGTGTGCGCCGCCGCGACGACGAGATGCTGCCGGGACGGGATAGCCTCAGCGACGCCGTTGCTCGTTTTTACTTCAAACTTATGGCGTATAAGGACGAATACGAAGTTGCCCGCCTGCACACACAATCAGGCTTTGAAGACCGCATCGCGCAAGAAATGGAAGGCGACTACAAAATTACCTACCATATGGCCCCGCCGGTTCTCGGCCGTAAAGATGCGCAAGGCCGCCCCAAAAAGACGCGCTTTTCCGGGCAACTGATGCGCCCGGCGCTGAACATGTTGGCGGGCATGAAATCGCTGCGCGGGTCTTGGGCCGACATCTTCGGCTATACGGAAGAACGGCGTCTCGAACGCCGCCTCATCGAAGACTATGAAGCAATGATCGACCACATTCTGCCGCGCTTGACGGCCGACAATTATCACCTCGCGGTCGCATTGGCGGAATTGCCCGACCAGATTCGCGGATACGGGCCCATCAAGGCGGCCAACCTGGCTGCCGCGGACGCGCGTAAGGAGGCCCTGTTGCGCGACTTTGACACACCTCAGCCCATAAGATCCGCCGCCGAATAACGAAAACGCCCAGAATTCGGCCGAATTTTTGCCCTTCCCTTCATGTCCCGTGATCGCGGGACATGAGGTTAGGGACAGACGCTCCCCCTGCAATTGTTATAGCACTCCGCACCTTCTAGTTGTCTCGCCGAGCGTGCAGACACAGAAGCGAGAAAACCTGCCGGAGAGATGTGGTGAGTGCAGAACAAGGCGCCGCGCGCCCTTGCGAGGACAAATTGGTCGATTACAACGTCACAGGCACGCGTCTCACCGTGACCGTTCTGCATGTTTTGACCGACCAAAACCACGAAGCGCTATTGGATTGCCTGTCGCGCACCCTCAAACCGGACATCGACACCCTGCTGTTTGATAAACGCGGCATCGGCTCACACACGATCGGCCTGGGCGAAGCAAAAAGCTTTGGCACGCGGCTTGGCGACCTGCTGTCTCAGCACAGGGTAAAAGCCGCGCTCGTGATCGACCCCAGTGATTTTTTCACTACGGCTCTATGCGTCTTTGCGATGGACTCCGGTGCGAAAGTGATGGCCACCCAATCCCGCAGCGAAGCGGTGGCATGGCTCGACGGCAGAATCAAATAGCCGGCTATTTCTTTGAATCACTCATAGTGATGGGTAGAGTTTTCTGAGTTTGATGCGGGCGTCTTGGTTTGTGAACTGCCAGTGCGCGATGCACCGGTTTTC
>JANQMY010000475.1 GCA_028279895.1 Alphaproteobacteria bacterium | reverse complement strand
TTTGGGCGACTGATCCTTATCGATAATCACCGCCCGCACACCTTCGTAAAAGTCGTGCCCGGCGACGATCCGGTTCGTCATGCGGAACTCCATCTTCATGCAATTGTCGAAGCTGAGCTGGGCCCCTTCACAGATTTGCCGATAGGTAATCTTGAGCGAAGTCGGCGACTTGCTGTTCATGGCGGCGACCTGTTGCAAGCACCATTCTCCGCCATCATTCTCCAGCGCCCCGATGATTTCTTCGACGGAGAGTTTGGAGAAAAAGAAGTCGATTTGGTCCCGGTGCTCGGCAAGCGGGGCCACCCCCGGATCTTCCGCGAGGGAGTTGATGGCCGAGGTAAAGTCGGTTCCCTCCGCAAGCTGATCTTTTAGTTCCTCAAGCTTGTCCGACGACATATAGGCCGTGCCGACGCCCGCATACAGGCAATCGGCGGCCTTCAGGCGCGCGCCCGTTAAGCCGAGAAACATACCCACTTGACCCGGACAGCGCGGCAGGAAGTAACTGCCCCCCACATCGGGATAAAGGCCGATGCCGGTCTCCGGCATGGCGAAAACGGTCCGCTCGGTGACGATCCGATGGTCGCCATGAACCGACACGCCCACGCCGCCCCCCATGGTGATGCCATCCATCAGCGCGATGTAAGGCTTCCGGAAATGGTAGATCTGGGCATTGAGCTGATATTCGGTGCGGTAAAAGTCGATGGCATAGGGCGTGCCCTCACGACCGGAGTCATGCAACGCACGGATGTCACCGCCGGCACAAAACCCTTTCTCGCCCGCACCCTCGATCACCACCGCTTGGATGGCATGATCGTCATCCCATTTGGAGAGCTGCGGCCCCATGAGCTGGCACATTTCCAAGGTCAGCGCGTTCAACGCCTGCGGCCGGTTAAGGGTGATCACACCGATCGCCCCCCGCCGTTCGAAGAGGATTTCTGGTTCCGACATATTGGTCCCGCTTACTTCAAGAGATCGCGTGCGATGATCACGCGCATGATTTCGTTCGTACCTTCAAGAATCTGATGAACGCGCGCGTCGCGTAAATGACGCTCCACCGGATATTCTTGAATGTAACCATAGCCGCCATGGATTTGCAGGGCTTCATTGATGATGTCAAAGCCGGCATCGGTGGCAAACCGTTTGGCCATCGCGCAATGACGTGTGGCATTCGGGTCTTTCTTGTCCAGACTGTTCGCCGCCCGCAAGATCATCAATCGTGCCGCATCCAAGTCGGTTGCCATATCGGCGATCTTGAATTGAAGCGCCTGAAACTCCGTGAGCGGACGGCCGAATTGCTTGCGCACCTGCATGTGTTCGGTCGCTTCCTCGAGGGCCGCCCGTGCCGCGCCGAGGGAACAGGCGCCGATATTGATGCGCCCGCCATCCAGCCCCTTCATGGCGATCTTGAAGCCTTCGCCTTCCTCGCCGATACGATTGGCAACGGGCACGCGGCAATCTTCAAAGATCACCTGGGCCGTCGGCTGGCTGTGCCAGCCCAATTTCTTTTCTTGCTTACCGAAGCTCAAGCCCGGCGCATCTTTTTCGACCACAAGGCAGGAGATGCCCTTTGCGCCGTCACCGCCCGTGCGCACCATGCACACATAAATGTCCGATGCACCCGCGCCGGAAATAAACGCCTTGCCGCCGTTCAGCACATAGTGGTCGCCGTCTTTTTCGGCTTTCGTCCGAAGGCTTGCGGCGTCAGATCCCGCACCCGGTTCCGTGAGACAGTAGCTCGCGATCAGATCCATCGTGGCAAGACCGGGCAGCCATTTCTTGCGCTGATCGTCGTTACCGAAGGTATCGATCATCCAGCTTGCCATATTGTGGATCGAGATGAATGCGGCGGTCGAGGTGCAGCCCGCACTAAGCTCCTCGAAGATAACGGCCGCGTCCACCCGGCCGAGATTCGATCCGCCCACATCCTCTCGCACATATATGCCGGCAAAGCCCAGCTCAGCCGCCTGGCGCAACGTGTCGCGCGGGAAGATGTGCTCCTCATCCCAGCGGGCGGCATGCGGCGCCATTTGCTCTACGGCAAAACTTTGCGCCATATCCTGGATGGCGCGTTGTTCTTCAGAAAGTGCAAAATCCATTCGCCCCTACCTTTGCCTTTCCTTTAGTATAAAGTGCGGGGCCGCAAAAGCCGCTGGCCCGGAAAAAGTGCCTCAAATAGGCATTAAAAATTGGAGATCGCAAGCCTGATGCAACATCACCGTTCCATTCTGCAATCTTCCGGATTCCCTGGGACCCGCCTGCGCCGCTTGCGGGCGCAAGCCTGGTCGCGGTCGATGGTTGCCGAGAACGGATTGACGGCCGCCGATCTTATCTGGCCGGTCTTCGTGCGCGAGGGTGAAAATGTGCGCGAACCGGTCGACAGCATGCCGGGGGTTAACCGCCTGTCGGTCGATCTTGTCGCCGAAGCCGCGGCGCAAGCCCGCGATTTGGGCATTCCGTGTATCGCCCTGTTCCCCTACACCGACCCGGCCAAACGGAATGCGGACGGCTCCGAAGCCCTCAACCCGGAAAACCTGGTGTGCCGTGCCGTACGCGCCGTTAAGTCTCAGGTGCCGGATATCGGCGTTTTGTGCGACGTAGCCCTCGATCCGTATACGGATCACGGTCATGACGGCGTGATGAAAGACGGCGTCATCCTCAACGACGAAACGGTCGAAATCCTGGTCAAGCAATCGATTGTGCAAGTGGAAGCCGGCTGCGATGTCATCGCGCCCTCCGACATGATGGACGGCCGCGTGGGCGCCATCCGGCAAGCCCTTGAAGCGCACGGCCACCGAAACACCCTGATCATGGCCTATTCCGCCAAATATGCCTCCGCCTTTTACGGACCGTTCCGGGATGCGGTGGGGTCGTCGTCTGCCCTCAAGGGCGACAAGCGCACCTATCAAATGGACGCGGCCAATAGCGACGAGGCTCTGCGGGAAGTGGCCCTGGATATCGAAGAAGGCGCCGACATGGTGATGGTCAAGCCGGGCATGCCGTATTTGGACATTGTGCAGCGTGTCTCATCGGAGTTCGGCGTCCCCACTTTCGCTTATCAGGTGTCAGGTGAGTATTCGATGATCCGTGCTTCCATCGACAAGGGCTGGTTCGATCGCGATAAAGCGATCCTCGAAGCACTCACCGCTTTCAAACGGGCCGGCGCCGCCGGGGTGCTGAGCTATTTCGCCGTAGATGCAGCGAAGTTGCTGAAAGACTGATAATTTTGCCGACTGTCATCCCGTGCGCAATGCAATGCGGTAGCGTTGCTTTGCAGACACGGGATCCATTCACACTTCAGGACACCGATGCCTGTGAAGCTCCACGGGGCAAGCCCCGTGGTATCACCGCTTCGCGCGTGACCTTCGGTCACGATAGGTCAAGCTGCGCTTGCCCGCTATCCTCTTTTCC
>JANQMY010000457.1 GCA_028279895.1 Alphaproteobacteria bacterium | reverse complement strand
GTGTTGCGCCGTCTTGTGTGCGCAACGTCACGGTCCATCCGCCGTCCGGCTTAAGCGTTGCGCGCACCACATCGGTTGCGGTTTGAATATGGGGACGTAGATTGAAATGGTCCGCATAGTCGCTGAACCATTCGCGTATCTGCGCATGGTTCGGAAAGTCCGGCCAGTCCTCCGGCATCGTAAAGTCGCTGAAACGACTCATATGCTTGGTGGTGTTGGTTTCCAGCGACTTATAGGCGGCGGCACGGCCATTCGGATTGTCATAGACCCAATGACCGCCGACTTCCGGGGATGAGTCGAAGCAATCGACGCGGAGCCCCGCAGCCAGCAGCGTTTTGGTGCTGACCAGGCCGGACGGACCGGCGCCGACCACACAAACGCGCAGCGCCGACATCGTTATTCCTCGCCGGCCTTGGCCTCTTCCTGTTTGTTATAGTGGGTCCAGGCTTCGCTCAGCACATAAGCGCGGATATTGCCCACATCTTCCGCATTCAGCGCATCGGCGAAGCTTGCCATGCCCGTGTTCTTCAACAAGCCGTCGAGCACAATGTCTTCATAGGCTTCGTGAATACTGGCATCCGAATAGCGCAGATCGGGAATTTCGTACGGTCCCACGGCCACCAAGCCGTGACACACGGCGCAATGCCGATGGTAGTGCTTTTTACCTTGGGTAATTTGCTCTGCCGTGGCCTCGAGGACGGGCGGTTTCGGAATGTCCGTACGCCGATTTTCCGGCTGCGGGATATCGGGGTCGCCGCCTAACTTGAAAGTGAGAATGCGTCCATCATTGCCATAGTCGTGATGGGCCAGTTTCGGATCGAAAGTGGTGGCTGCGCCGCCGCCGCCCCAGCCGGCCAGCACGGCGACATATTGTTCGCCGTCCACCGCATAGGTCACGGGCGGCGCGATGATGCCGGTTTTCACATTGGCGGACCAGGCCACCTCGCCCGTGTCGGCTTCAAAGGCAAAGAATTGTCCGTCACCGCTGCCCTGGAAAACCAAATTGCCGGCCGTGGTCAAGAGGCCGCCATTAACGACCGTTGCGTGATCTTTGGTCCACACGGTTTGGCGCGCCACCGGGTCCCAGGCCTTTAGGCGGCCGGTGCCCTGTTGTGCGGTGATGTCCAGGTCAAGACTTTCATAGACTTCCACAAAGGTCGAAAAGCTGTTGCCGGTGTTCCATTCGCCCGGTCTGTATTCAAAGGCCTCGGCTTCATTGTTGAAGATGAAATCTTGATCGTGCACAGGGATGTAGACCAGCCCCGTCTCCGGGTTGAACGCCATCGGATACCAATTGTGCGCGCCCCCGGGACCAGGGAAGACAGCCTGCGCTTCGTCTTTGTAGATGAGTTCCTCGTTTTCGATGGGACGGCCGGTTTCCAAATCGACACCTTTGGCCCAGGTGACCTTGGCATAGGCATCGGCTGAGATCAGCTTGCCCGTGTCCCGATCCAGTACATAGAAGAAACCGTTTTTGGGGGCCTGCATGATCACCTTGCGCATGGCCCCGTCGATTTTCAGCTCGGCCAGGATCATGTGCTGGGTGGCGGTGTAATCCCAAGTGTCGCCCGGGGTGGTCTGATAGGACCAGGCCATACGGCCCGTATCCGGATTGAGCGCCAGAATGGAAGACAGGTAGAGGTTGTCGCCGCCGCCGGGGCTGCGCACCCAGCGGTTCCAGGGCGCCCCATTGCCGGTGCCCACATACAGCAGGTTGAGGTCCGGGTCGTAGGCCATGCTGTCCCAGGCGGTTCCGCCGCCGCCGACTTCCCACCATTTGTGATCGGTGCCGCCGGTCGACCAGGTTTTCATGGCCGCTTCAAGCTCGGGATGTTCGACCGGTTTCGAGGGATCGCCCGGCACCGTGTAAAAGCGCCAGTTCTGCTCCCCGGTTTCCGCATTGTAGGCGGTAATATATCCGCGTACGCCATATTCCGCGCCGCCATTGCCGATGATTACATTGCCGTTGATGATCCGTGGTGCGCCGGTGATGGTGTAGGGCGTTTGGCGTTCGATGGTGTCCACTTCCCACACAACCTCGCCGTTGGACGCATCGAGGGCGAACAGGCGCCCGTCCAAGCTGGCCACATAGACACGGCCCTGCCACACGGCCACCCCGCGGTTCACCACATCGCAACAGGCGAAGCGTGCCCACTCGCCCGGCACCTCCGGATCGAAGGTCCACAATTCCTCGCCGGTTTTGGCGTTGAGGGCATAAACTCTGCTCCACGTGCCGGTGGCGAACATCAGGCCATCCACCACGATGGGGGACGCTTCCAAGCCGCGAATGGTGCCGGTGTCGTAGGACCAGGCGAGGCCCAGCCCCGCCACATTCGAGTCGTTGATTTCATCCAACGGGGAATAGCGCTGTTCGCTATAGGTGCGGCCGTGCGCCAGCCAGTTATGCGGTTCCTCATCGGCGGCTTGCACGCGTGCCCCGTCAATTTTGGTGGCCGCCGCCATGTAGGGAGGATCGATGATCAAGCCCGGGTCCGGCGGCGGGCTTGCGGTCTCGGTTTCCGCTGGTGCGGTGTCCTCGGCAAGGGGGGTATCGGTGCCGTCGGCCGGGGCGGAAGCGGTGTCCTCGGCCGCTGGATCGCAGGCGCCCAAACTCAGAGCCAGCATCAGGCTGCCGGCGATCATCCACAGCGGTACGTTTTTCGGTGTCGGCATGATGTCTCCCCTGGTCTGGCGGCTTTGCGGCGCCCCGTTTTTGATTCTTTTCAAGACGGGTTAGTTTAGGCCAGTCGGCTGTGGGAGTTAAATGAGAGATTTTCGCAGGCGCGTCTTCCGGGACGTGGGCGGGAAAGGAACAAGGGAATGTCGACGGGGAAAGATATTGAGATCATCGACGGATTGCCCGACCGTTGGACCTTGATCCGCGATGTGGCGGTATTCCAAGGTAAATTGTTTTTGGACGGGCTGATGGACCTCATTCTCAGCCCGGTCTCTCTGGTGCTGGGCCTTATCGATTTGCTGACGGGCGGCGCCCGGGCGGGCGACCGGTTTTACCGCTTGCTGCACTATGGCCGGCGGGCGGACCAGTGGATTAACCTGTTCGGCGATGCGGATCGCGTGATCCACGCGCCGCCGGCGGCCGATCGGCGCGAGCACAGTCTGGACGAAATTGTCGACAATTTGGAGGATCTGGTGCGCCGCCAACATGAAAAAGGCGGTGTGACGGCGACCGCCAAAGATACGATCGACGAAGCCATCGACCGGCTGCAGGCCAGCCTGCGGTCGCACCGAACATAAACGTACAATACGGGGATGGACCTGATGAAACCGATTCTGTGGATAACCCTGTTTGTGCTGGCAGTGGTAAGCCCCGGACGGGCGGGCGATGTCAAAGAGACGTTGAAGTCGGCACAACCGTTTGTGACGTCGTGGTCGACGGTCCATTTCGCCACCTCTCATTCCGGATGGCAGAGCACCGGTCTTGCCGTAACGAGAGGACAGCAAGTCACGGTGTTCGGAGACGGCCAGGTCAATGCGGGCATGCCTTTTCCGCTCGATCCGCGCCACTATATGTGGGGCCGCATCGGTGCGAACGGTCAAGTGTTTAATCTGGCGACGGATCAATATACCTTCACCGCCGAAGAAAGCGGTCTGCTTTATCTTGCGGCCAAAGGCACCGATTTTTTCTGGGAAGACCGGCGTGGCACGTTCCCCCCGGCTGATACCCGGGCGCCGGAACTTCCGTTCGGCAGTACAGCCACGGCTGTGGCGTGGCGCGCAGATGCCGTCGAGAGCCTGCAAAACCTATCGCAAGACCCGCTGGACGATTTCGGCCAAGCCCATGCGGTCATCGCACAAGCGCCGAAATTGCCCGAAGGGTTCGATTACCTTTGGTATCTCGGGCGCGCTCAGGTGTTCGGGGCCTGGGAAGAGGACGAACGCAAAGGCATTCGCGGCACCACCCATTACGATTTCGGGATCGTAAAGAAACCCCTCGACATTCCGCTTACGGAGGATATCGAAATTTCTTTCGACTGGCGGTATGATGCCCTGCCGGCGCAAGGCCCCGAAACGGAAGCCCAGTTTCATGACTATCTGAGCATTGCGGTGGAATTCGACAATGGCCAGGACATCACTTGGATGTGGAGCCCCCATTTGCAAGCCGGCCTTAGCTTCCGTTGCCCTCTACCCTGGTGGGACCAGCGCGAAACCCATATCGTTCTGCAAAG
Source organism: Alphaproteobacteria bacterium (assembly GCA_028279895.1). GTDB lineage: Bacteria > Pseudomonadota > Alphaproteobacteria > JANQMY01 > JANQMY01 > JANQMY01. Next base: position 7,259 of record JANQMY010000457.1, on the reverse strand, counting down.
CGGGGACGAAGGGTTGGGCGCTTGGCACAGCCATACGCGCTCTGTCGCGGAAGACTATCGGCGGTCGGTCAATGTGGACGTGCCCACACGGATCACGGGCGTGTGGTTCATCAATAGCGGCATTTTCGCTAAGGAAAAGGGTGATGCCCGGTTTGCCAATGTGGTCATCACCGGCAATGGCGGCGAAACGGCCATCTTCGAATAGAAGCGCCTCAAACCAACCCGGACATGAGAACGGCCAGCACCAGAAGGGCGATAAAAGCCGTCTGCGCGATCATCAACGCCACCGGGCGCCAGCCGACCACGGCCAGCTTTTGAAAGGATGTCTTGATGCCAAGGGCGGCAATGGCTGTGATCAGGCACAGGCGGCTGGCGCTGTTCAAGGTGTCGGTCACCGGCTGCGGCACCATGCCGGTGGAGGTGATCAGGACCAGCACCAGAAAGCCGATGAGGAACCAAGGCAAGATGGGCTGGCGTGGCGCGTTGGGATCGCGTGGTGCTTTCAGCAAATAGCCGAACGCCACCACCACCGGGACCAGCATGGCGACGCGCAACAGTTTGACGATGGTGGAAGTGTCGCCCGCTTCCAGTGAAATGGTGTAACCGGCGCCGACCACTTGCGCCACATCGTGAATGGTGGCGCCCAAAAAGATACCCGCCGTGTGCGGATCAAATCCCAAACTGCTGATCAGCGCCGGGTAGGCCACCATGGCAATCGTGCTCAGCGTGGTCACGCCGATCACGGTGATCATGGTGTCGCGTTCAAGATTGGGATGGCGCGGCATGACGGACGACAAGGCCAGCGCCGCCGAAGCGCCGCATATGGCCACGGCGCCGCCCGATAAAAGACCGTTTTCGCGGCTGAGCCCCAGCACGCGGGCGAACACGGCGCCAAACAGAATGGTGGCGCCGACCGCTCCGAACACCAGGGCCACCGTTTGCCAGCCCAGGCCGGTAATGTCGCCAAGGGTGATGCGCGCGCCCAGCAGGGCCACGCCGAGCCGCAGAATATCCCGCGAGGCGAATTGAATGCCCGCCACTGTCGGCCCTTCTTCGGACAGAAAATGAAAGCCCAAGCCCAGCAACAGGGCGAACAACATGACCGGCGCGCCGTAATTGTCGGAAAGAAACATGGCGGCGAAGCCGATCACGAAGCAGATGGCCAATCCGGGCGCCAGCTCGCGTGCATGGCGGACCAGCCCTGCAAATCCCTTCTGGGTGGGCGCCGGCGACGACGGCAGGCCTTCGAACGAATCCAGATAGGCGTATTTTTCTAGGAGAGACGTGTCGTCGTTCTTTTTCTTCTTATCGGTCAAACCGGTCATCCCGCGTCTCGAAGGGTGTCGGTTCGAGTATGAGCACGATTTGCAGACCAGTGGCAATATGCGGGCGCGCCGCGCAACGCGTTTGCCGGGCACAAAAAAGGGAGCCGTCGGCTCCCTTGTTTTGGATGCATGCTCGCCCTTTTGGCGGGTGAGCGTATGGGTCGCTTTTACCCCAGAAGAAGGAATGGCTGAACCAAAACAAAGGTAACGGGGGCGAAGAAGGCGGCGTTTAAGAAGTTTTGCTTGTTCATGGCGGTGATCCTTTTTGCGGTGGTGAGGCGCTACATCATAGCGACGAAGGGTTGAACCAAAGCAACCGTTACCGGTGCGAAGACGGCCAGATGGATCATGGCTTGGCGTTTGATGCGTTTCATTTTCTCTCTCCGATGATTGTTCTGTCTTCCGACACGTCACATGTGGGAGGCCGCGCCCGAACTTCATGTGACCGGTGTCACAGGCGGCGCTTCGGGACGCGCCATTCGAGCCAATCGGGGAAAAACTGTGCGCTTGGTCACAAAAAAAGCGCGGCAGAAGCCGCGCTTTTCTGAAGAAACTGTGGAGACCCGCGACTAAGCACTCGGGTCGGGCACCTTACGCAGATAGGGCTTCACCGTTTCCCAGCCATTGGGGAACAGTTCCTTGGCCTCGTCGTCCTTGACGGCGGGAACGATGATGACGTCTTCACCATGCTTCCAATTGGCCGGCGTGGCCACTTTGTATTGTGCCGTGAGTTGGCAAGAATCCAGCACGCGCAGCAGCTCGTCGAAGTTTCGGCCCGTGCTCATGGGATAGGTGAGGCTCATTTTGATTTTCTTGTCCGGCCCCACCAAGAACACACAGCGTACGGTCAGATTGTCCACCGCCGTGCGGCCGCCCGCAGTACCTTCTTCGTCGGCCGGCAGCATGTCGTACAGCTTGGCCACCGCCAGGTCTTCATCGGCAATCAGCGGATAGCCCAGCGTCGCGCCCGATGTTTCTTCGATGTCCTTGGTCCATGCTTTGTGGTCGGACACGGAATCCACGGACAGGCCGATAATCTTGCAGTCGCGCTTTTCGAATTCCTTCTGCATGCGGGCGAGATAGCCGAGTTCGGTGGTGCAGACCGGCGTGAAGTCTTTCGGATGCGAGAAGAGAACGCCCCAGCCATCGCCGATCCAGCTGTGAAAATCGATTTTTCCTTCGGTCGTGTCGGCGGTGAAATTGGGGGCCGTATCGTTGATGCGCAGGCTCATGGTAACCTCCTGTCCTGTCAGTGGGACACCTTGTGATGTGGTTGGGCCGACGGAAGGCGCGGTTCCGGCCGTCGGCGACCAAGTCGGGTCTTGGGCGCGTGGCTTAACACACTTGGCCCACGGAAACTAGAAAAGGCGCTGATCGATTGCACCATAGATAGGCACAGTTTCGTGAAGTTGCCGGGGCTTATCTCAACGCCTCCAGGAAGCGCACCAGCATCCTGCGCACGTCTTTCTTGGTCTTGGTGGGCGACGCGCTTTCCCCGATCAGCAGTCCGCCTTCGATCAACACGCTGGAAAACAAGCGCACGGTCACGTCGAGCGGTTGCTTGGCGATCAGTTTCGCTTTCATCAGATTTTGAAACAGGGTGCGCAGAAGCCCCGCGGCGGTGCGCTCGCCGATTTTGGCCAGAGTCGGCGCCCCCAGCACGTTGGGGGCGTCGATCATGACGATGCGCCGATAGCCGGGGTCGAGACAATGGTCCAAGAACAGGTCGACGCCGTAAAGTCCCGCTGCCCAGGGATCATCGGTGTCCTTAAGGGCCGCGCCGATCCGCTCAACCAAATCCAGCTCCAGCGATTCCACCACATCGGCAAACAATTCTTCCTTGTTGCGGTAATGATGGTACAGCGCCCCCTTGGTGACTCGGGCGCGGCGGCAGATTTCGTCCACCGAGGTGTGATGATAGCCGTCTTGTGCGAACAAGGTCTGCGCGCTGTCCAGCAGCGCTGTCCGCGTGGCTTCCGCATATTCTTCTTTTCTTGTCTTGCCCATCGGCTCGTTAATCGCTATATACATACCAACGGTATGTAACCGAACAAGGGTATGGAAAATGCTGACACTGTTTCATGCACCGCTCACAAGATCAACCCGGGTAAGGTGGCTCCTCGAAGAACTGGATGTGCCGCATGCGCTGCACACCATCGACTTTTTTTCCGACGAACGCAGCAAGCCGGAGTTTCGTGCGCTCAGCCCCCTGGGACGTCTGCCTGTCATTCAAGACGGCGACCTGGTGCTGTTCGAATCCGGCGCCATTATCGAATATGTGCTGGAACAATATGGCGATGGCCGCTTTCAGCCGGGGCCGTCCGCCAAGGACCGCGCCCCCATGCTGCAATGGCTGCATTGGAGCGAAGGGACCATTCTGCCGGCCATGGATAAGATCCTGGAACACGCCATTGTGCGGCCGCCGGAACAGCGGGTGGCGGAAGTGGCGGAAGAAGGACGCGTCCAGACCGGTGAATGCCTGGATGCACTCGAGGCGCAACTGGACAAAACGAAAGAGTCCGGCGGATATGTTCTCGGGGAATTGAGCGGGGCCGATTTCGGGTTGTTCTATCCCGTGTGGTTTGCCGCTTTGCTCGGCGAGGCGGATTCACGGCCGCAGGTCCAGCGCTATTACGATACGTTTATGGCGCGTCCCAAATTTCAAGCGGCGATGGCCGATTCGTTCGAGGCTGTGCAGGCCTTTGCGGACATGATTCCGAAAAAATAGCGCGCCGGCATACGCGCACAAAAAAGGGGAGCCGCGGCTCCCCCATTTTTTTGATGCCGCCGACGGGCGGCCTGGTAGGGCTGCGGCCTTATCCAAGGAGAAGGAAGGGTTGGGCTAGCACTAGGGCATGATCATTTTTCACGGAAACATGATCATGCCTACGAGTCACCATTGGTCGCGCCTGCCTGCGCGAAGCCTAAGCTTCGCTTCGGCGAAGGCAGGCGATCGGACGGTTAACCGGCCTCCACTTAACCTGATCGCGCTCTAGAGTGACGGGGGCGAAAAAGGCGGCGTTCAGAAGCGATTGGTGGCTCACGGTCTTTACTCCTTAATTCAGCGGGCAAGCCTTAGATGAAGGCGACGAAAGGCTGGATGAAGGCGACCGATACAGGGGCCAAAAATGCCAGTTTCAAATAAGCTTCGCGTTTCATTGTCTCTCTCCGTCGTTGGGTTGGTGTCTTGCGACACGCTGGATGTGGGGGTGCCCGGCGCTATTTCTATGTGACCGCCGCTACAATGAACGGCATGGCGGGGCGGCGACGGCCCGGGAAGGGCCCGCCTGTAGCCGTTGTCACAGTTTTTCTATTGAACGAAGAAAAGGCGGGTGGCGTCATCCGCCGGAAAGAAGCTTTCCAGGCGGATTTCCTGCAAGGTGATATCGAACGGCGTGCCCAAGGTGGTCATGGTGGTAAGGAACGACAGCTGTGTGCCGTCTTTTTCGATATCCACCGTGAGCAACGGCTTCTGCCAGTCCTGCGGAACAAGCTGGCGCCAGTTTTCGGGTACGGCGGGATAGGACAGGCATTCTTCCAACAAGTCGAGCGCTTCTTGCGGATTGCCCGCGGCATGGGCTTCCGCTTGCAAGCGGCGCAGCATGGTGGCCGCCACTTCATTTAGGTTACGGATGGTGTGGCCATATCCGTCAGGGTGCAGCATGCCTTTCACTATATTCGCCGACACCGGGGGCAAGTCTTCCAGCCGGTCGACGCCGAACAGAAAAGTCTGCAGTTTGAAGGCGCCCATATTCGCCTGCAGTACATTGTGGAAACGGTCGAACACCATGGCGGGAAACGGCTCATTGCCCTTGAGAAGTTGTTCAAGCGCGCTGTTGACGGCGGACAGCATTTCGTCGGTGGGGGCACTTTCGCGATAACCCGGTGCGAACCCCGCCGCCAGCAGAAGTTCGTTTCGGTCGCGCAATGGGACTTCCAAGGCTTCGCTGACCACGAACACCATCGTGCGGCTGGGCCGCGAGCGGCCGGACTCCAAAAAGCTGATGTGTTTCTGAGACGAATCGCAGCGCAAGGCCAGTTCCAGTTGGCTGATCCCCCGGCTTTGCCGCCAGGTCTTCAAAAGCCCTGCAAAAGTGTTTTCGGAACCGTTTGCCATTGTCATGTCCTCAGAGTGCCAGGGAGTGAGCCACCCGGCAATTACCTGTGCGGTAATCAGCGTCATTCGCACCGATTTTGACGCAGATCAATGTTGCGTGGCAGGCCTCGTCGCAGTTTTGCCCTAACGGAAAACGGTGACACGTCACCCCCAACAGGAGAAAGGAGGCACCCATGGCGCGTTTTCCCGTCTTACATCGCCGGCGCCAATAACCGGCCAAAGCTGCCGCGTCGCCATTCGATTTTTTTGGCCGCGACATTGATGATTTATTTTCGGATTACTTTTCGAATGATTTCCTGCCCAGCCGATTTGTCGACGCCACCCAGTCCTATCCGGGGCTTGCGCGGCTCAACATCAGCGAAACCGACGACGCAATTGAAATCTCCGTCGATCTCCCGGGGATGGACGAAAACAATATCGACGTCTCAATGGCCGATGGGGTGCTGACCATTCAGGGCGAGCGGGAAGACGAAACCAAAGATGAAGGGAAGAACTTTCATCGGGTCGAGCGCAGTTACGGCTCGTTCTGCCGCCAGATCGCCATGCCCACCACCATCGACGAAGATAATGTGGAGGCGAAGTTCGAAAAGGGTGTGCTGTCGGTCACATGTAAAAAGACGGCGCATGCCAAACAGCAAAAACGCAAGATTGACGTTAAAGCCACATAGGACCCTTCACATTACCCTAGTGGCTTGAGCTGGCCCCGCGGTGCGTATGTTTCCCCAACTTTGGCTCCCCAATGCCAGGCGTGCCGTGGGGTCTTCTCCTTAAGGATCGAGATTTGTGGCGCGTGTCACGAAGCGCGCGGGACAATGCGCCAATAGCGCGATGTGGACGTTCCCTCCAGAAAGGTCGACGGCAGGTCGTATTTGTCCGCATACACCGTTCTCAAGGCGGCAATGGTGGCCTCATCGCTAAGCGGCTCGGCCGCCACATCGAAAATCTGGTCACCCACTTTCAGTCGGACATTCGGATTGCGATCCACCCAGCCTGGCCAGTTCTTGGTGTCGGGGTCGCGCGCGCCGATGAACAGGGTACCCTCCAGGGAGGCGCACCAAATCGTCACGGAATGCGAGATAAGATAGGGCGTGCTGACTTCCACGAAGATCTCTTGATGATCTTGCGTGAATGACCAGTCGTCGGGAAACGCCGTTTGCTCACCGCTGAGCCACAGGCCGGGCGTGCGGTCGCTCGGTTCGCAGGCGGTAAGCCCCACGGCAAGAGCAATGATGGCGAAAACCCGTAGGAACGGTCCTGAAACAGCGGTCATTTTGATCCTCCGATCGTGCGGCGTTTAACGGTGGCTTGCGAAAGCTTAACCACGAACGGTCCGAACGATCAATTTTGCCACGCTCGGGCGCTCTGTGTTTAAGAATTCCCAATGAAATCATCGGTTTGGCAGCCGTTTTTTTGCTTGGTAAGATCGTCGGCAGCGTGTGATCAGACACAAAGATGGGCAGGTGCCGATGTCAAAACCTTCACAGACTTCTTCGCTCCAAAACCTCGTTAGCACCGACACGGCCAAGGCGCCGGCGCTCGGGTTCGAGTCGATCTCGGGCGACGGTTGTGTGTCCGGCCCTGTCGACGGAGAGGTGTGAGCCATGGGCCAGGAACGTGATCCGGAACTGCAAGCGGTTATCGACAAGCAAGCCATCGCCGATGTTATCTATCGGTTGGCCCGCGCCATCGACCGGTGCGACAAGAAACTGTTGGCGTCCTGTTTCCATGACGATGCCACGGACGATCATGGGTCGTTCAAGGGCACGGCGGCCGAGTTTTGCGACTGGGTGATTCCCGTTTTGGAATCGATGGAGGCT
>JANQMY010000436.1 GCA_028279895.1 Alphaproteobacteria bacterium | reverse complement strand
GGAAAAGTTTTCAGACCTTCTGTCTCACTACGGCTTTCTGTCAATCATGCGCGATGCGGCATTGCAGGACGTAAATACGCTGGAAGCGACTCAAAGGGGGATTGAAACCGGTGGCGTGAAGGATGGGTTTATTCTTCAGGATGAAGAATTCAGTATCCGTCACTTCTATAAAACCATCTTCGATACTGTCGAAGATTATGAAGCAGTGTCGAAGACCTAAGCCGATCTCATACCGCTCTAAGGACGCCGCTGTCCTGCTATCATGATGCCTGCGAAATTCGCAATCAATATGAGGATAACAAATGCGGCGGCGAGCATTCCGCCGGCTGCTGTGCTTGCGCTTTGTTCTCCGAGTGCGTAAGCGACGATGTAGTCGCCTGCCGTCGCACCCTGATAGTAAATATGGCCGCCCGCTGCGATGACGACGAACTGGGTGCCGTCCACTTCATAGGTCATAGGGGTTGCCTGACCTCCTGCGGGCAAACGAGTTTCCCATAGTTTCTGGCCGGTTGTGCTGTCGAAGGCGCGAAACTTGTCGTCCGTTGTGGCTGCAATGAAGGTGAGACCGCCGCCCGTCGATATGGGGCCACCTGCAATCGGCGTTCCCATCTCCCAATTGACGAAGGGGATGGCTGTTTCGTTTTCAATCGATCCGAACGGCACCTGCCATTTGAGGGATCCATCCGTAAGGTCGATGGCGCTTAGCCGAGACCAAGGTGGTTTCGTGCACGGTGCGCCCCAGGACGATAGGAGAAACTGCAGCTCCCCGATATAGGGTGTACCCGTCAGCGGAAATGCCATCTTTGTTGCAGCGCTTGTCACTTGTCCGGCCTGGGCTTGTTCCCTAGGCACAAGGGTGACAATAGCTGGCGTGTGCAAAGTTGGAACGATCAAAAAGTTACTTCTCGGGTCCACTGTGCCGCCCCCCCAGTTCATGCCACCCGCACCTGCGGGATTGAGGAGTGTTCCTTGGAGAGAGGGCGGTGTGTATAGCCCCTCATTGCGAAGGCCGCCGAGCTTTTCGACACAGGAACCACGGTCGATCCAGGTAAACCCCCACATATCTTCTTCCGTTAGGTGAAGGTCGACCAGCGGAGCTGGTGTTTCCACGAAGGGCTGAGTTGGGGCCAGCCATTCGCTTGGCACATCCGTATCCTGGGGCACCGGCCGCTCTTCTATGGGGAATAGAGGTTCGCCGGTCAGACGGTTGAAGACAAACACCATGCCCTGTTTTGTCAGTACAACGACAGCCGGAGTGCTTTTGCCGTCCTTGGAGATGTCCGTCAGAATTGGCTGAGATGGCAGGTCGTAATCCCAAATGCCGTGATGGGTGATTTGGAAATGCCACACCAACTCTCCGGTACTGGCTCTCAGAGCAACAATCGAATTGGCGTAGTTGTTGTTGCCGGGCCGGTCACCTCCGTACCAATCGACACTTGCCGTTGTCGTCGGTAGGAACACTAAATCGTTTTCAGGATCGGCAGACGTAAAGGACCAAACGTTGGCGGCACCGAATATAGACGCCGAGTTTTTTCCCCAGCTCTCGAAAGCCGGGTCTTCCGGAGTGCGTGGAATGGGGTCAAACTCCCACAACAGTTCGCCCGTACGCGTGCTGAAGGCACGTATTTTGCCGCTGGGGCTGTCTATGCGGTACAAGTCAAATAAGGCGGTACCAAATATTGCGACGTCGTTGATAATACTTGGCGGACTGTGGAACTGTACCTCGTCATGTTCATCCAGCGGCTTTCCGGCATCGACCGTAACGACCCCGTTTTCCCCAAAACCGTCGCAAGGCCGGCCACTTGCCGCATCAAGAGCAATGACCCGTAGGTCGTTGGTACCGTAGATGAGACGCGTGCCGCACAATGCATCTTCTGCCGCGCCGTGATCTATCCACGCCGAAACGCCACGACAGTTCATGTTCACTGATCCATACGCTGAGGGTTCATACTCCGGATCATAGGTCCATTTCTCTTCACCGGTCGCTGGATCAAGCGCAAATACAACTCCGGTAGGGCTGCACCCGATGAGCAATTCGCTCACAAGGATAGGGGTGGTTTGAAACTTTCGCGGTATCGGGCCTTCGCCCGTTTGATACGTCCAAGCGCGGTCCAGCTGGCCGACATTTTCCGTTGTGATTTGGTCAAGGGGCGAGAACTTGGTGCCTTCCGCGTCGCTGCCGTAATGCAGCCAGGCTCGGGTTTCCACAGGGGCATGCATCGTTATCAAGGCCAAGCAGAAAACAAACAGCAAGGGGCGTCGTGTCATCGGTTCCCGTCTCCCAACTCTCAGAAACAACTCTTGAAAACAGTTGTTCCTCCTGATCATCTATGCTTGATTATAGGCAACACTGTTGATTAATCAAAGCTTAAGTGCGAACCGCGCTCAGCCTGGTTTGTCTGACACAATTCAAACGGACGCGATGAGAGAAAAATGACCATTGATCCAGCCATCAAAAAGCTCGTCGGCGACATCGATTTCGATCCTGCGGAGATCCAGCGGCGCTATGATGAGGAGCGTGACAAACGGCTTCATCCAAAACGCAACAAACAATTCGTCGAAGTAACGGCGGAGTTTTCTCACTATGTGGATGACCCCTATGTCGAAGGCTCGGAGGCCCGCGATCCGCTTACGGACGAAATCGACATCATCATAGTGGGGGGCGGGTTCGGCGGGGTTTTGGCCGGTGCACGGTTTCGCCAGGCGGGCTTTGAAAAAATTCGCATTATTGAGAAGGGTGGCGGATTTGGTGGCACGTGGTATTGGAACCGGTATCCGGGAGCGTTCTGCGATACGGAATCTTACGTGTATTTTCCGA
>JANQMY010000414.1 GCA_028279895.1 Alphaproteobacteria bacterium | reverse complement strand
TCGGAAAGGACCAAAGGGAAATGGCGCGCCCGGCAAGATTCGAACTTGCGACCCCTGCCTTCGGAGTACGCTGTTTTGGTAGTAAGTAACTGAATTAATTGACACTACACTGTGGGACGTCCGTTGCAAATTCAGTACTCATCACAACGATGCATAACCGAGTCCCACAATTTTCCCACAGTGGTTAGTTCGTGGAAAACACGACCGAACATTGGCAAACGACTCGAAAGTGGATGGCTTCTGAGTCAAGATCGGGCATCGGCTTCGCGTGGCATGGCGAAAACTCTGTGATGGAGTTGAGCCCGGAGGAAAGGCCTTCTTGTCATGAAAGTTCAGGTCACAAGCCCGAACTGAGCGAGCGTTTCATCGGTGTTTGCCCACGGTGCGCCGGGTATCTGTGCAATGAGGCCATTGAAAACGTCCATGAAAGCTGCATTGATGGCCTCATCGGTCAGCGCATCGGCATCGTCGGCAGACAGAAGCGGCCCGATATCGGCAAGGAAACCTGTATGTGCAAGCTTTGCCAACATGCGCTGCTCGGCCTGCGCACGCGATAGTGTCTTGCCCTGGTCATTCAGATACTGGACGAAGAGCGTCGCAACGCGGCCCGTATCAAGGTGGTCAAACACACCGATTGCATGGGCAAGATCAAAGAGATCGCGTCCTTTGTCGCGCTCTAGCAACGCGCGCAGCTTTGTCGCCAGCATTTCTTCGTTGGTGAAGGTCACAATGTCGGCCTGCCCAGTAAACCACGGGTTTTCGATCGCGTGGGGCATAGCTATCGACCCGTCATGAGCCTCGCGCTCGCGGGTATTGATTTCCACTTTAAGGCGCAGCTGTGGGCCACCATCTTCGGCATCGGTACGAAAGATCAGACTTGGCGCAACTGGGCTTACGTCATAATTGGCTTGGCCAAGCCAATCCAGCACCTCCCGCAACCGGTCAAGCACGGGACCAATCGGCCCTTCGCTTGTGCGCACAAGATCAATGTCCTCCGAGTAACGCAGCGGCTCCGGAAAGTGCAGCTTGTTGAGCGCCGTACCGCCGCGAAAGCGCAACTCTTCACGTAAGTAATCGTCGTTAAAAATGTCAATCACGGCGCGGCTGATGATCAAGTCCTGTTCAACTTGTCGCAGCGTCGCCCACGGTGCGACATTGGTCCAGGCGATTATGTTCGTGTGCGGAATCATCAGTCCGCTTCCGGCATGCTGCGAGCAATTACATGCCAGCGCTCGCTGCGCTCAACAACAAAAGGCGCAAGATCGGGGTGGGCAGTCAGTGACGGCTCCAGTTCGACCCACGGGAGCGGCAAACCTTCGGCGAGGCGCGCGTGCAACGCATCGGCCTTCTCGCTATAACCGGAAACGCCCAATAGGAACCCGAGCCGCTGCCCTACTGAGCGCTCAAACGCACCGGAAAGCACGGCAAGCTTTTCAGCCTCAATCCGCGTACCAAGATCGGAAAGCACCGTTGCGATGTGATGAAGCCCGCCCGCAGCGTGCGGGTAGCGCACCAAATCAAGCGCTGTGAGTTCGGCCCCGGATATCTTCATTGTGCCCGTTTTCGTCTTGTGCTTTTCCAGCCCTTCTTCCACCGCGCTCAAGTCCTTGCGGTAATAAAAGACGATGGAAGAACGCCCGGCCCTGATCTTGGGCATCTGCTTGTCGGCCACGACCTGAAACTCCATGACGGCCTGGTGGGTTGCACCGTGCAGTTCCGCCGCCTTGAGCAGCCCAACATAGTAGGGCCGCTCCTCATACGCCATCAGCGCATCGATATACCATGGAGGCTCCAGCGCCCCCATTGCGCGGTACTCTGGCGGCACGATGACATAGAAGCCGCGCCGCGGGCTGATCAGATTGCCCCGCTTCTGCTGCTTCTCCGCCGCCTTGAGCAAGGCGCCTTTGCTGATGCCAAGCGCATCCTGCGCTTGCGCACCCGAAAAATACACCTGACCTTTCGAGAGAAGCTGCGTAAGGTAAGAACCGAAGTAGGTACGATCATCAAGCATCATATCTAAATATCGACTAAATTAGTCGATATTTCAATATGATTCTTTAGAGATCAGAGAGTCATACTTGAATATCGACCAAAACAGGCGATATTCAGATATGAGACTGGAGGCACCAAATCACCGCAAATAGGCCAGATTTAGGCCCTGACGCGGCAGCACTAGGCGCCCCGTCACCACCATGGCCACCACCAAACAGCCAGGGTGTGTCTCTACAAATCTATCCTAAGCGACCAGACGGGTCGATTCTTGATGCAGATAACCACCGGAATTGGATCAGATCTCAGTGCAAACCAACATAATGAGTAATGGCGCTGCAGGGTCAGACCCCGTTTGAACGACTCATCTCAAAAACTCGAGCTGATGTGTCACAGGGGTCTTGAGGCCCTACACTCCTGCTACTTCGCTGTCGGCAGTCAGAACGGCGATATAGAAACTGTTCTATTTCCTACTCGGTGGTACTGGATTGATTTCGACGACGAGAACAGAAATCGTTCCTTCAGGGACACTAATCCTACTAGGAATAGTCTCTTTTCGAGACTTATGGGCTCGCGCATCAAACAGAACCAACCATCCGGTATTTCTGTTCTCCTGCCGCATATAGTCTTGAAGCTGGCTTGCGCCTGTCATTTTACCCTTCAACATCTTCAATTCGATCAAATGCGGGGTTGCCGATAGAAAGACGACGATGTCCACAAATCCAATGCCCGAGCCGACTTCTCGAAAAACCAGGCCCTTACCATCAAGAACCCCTTTTATGAACAGCGCAATTAGTGCTTGCCCAATGGTCTCTGGTTTGGGCATTAGTTTTAGTTTCATTCGAGATTGCCAAAAAGCATCGACGGCTCTCGCCTCAACGTCACTCTTAAACTGAGCTAAGACATTGCCGATAGACCGAGTTTTCCTAGCTAGTTTTGCCCGTGATGCCTTAACGCCTCCCGGGAATACGTCTATTGGGTTAATTTTTTTTTTGAATTTCCTGTCGAGCCTAGAAAGTAGCTGGTTCTCGAACCTGGACCTATCCAACCCATTGCCGACAAAAAACGAAGTTCGAATGCGATGCATCTTTCTCAGAAACTCGTCGCCGGAATCGCATTTTGCTCGCTCGCCGTCATACAAGTTTGCTAACTTGACAGCATACTGGTCAGTATCATTGAGGTTTCGCTTGGCGGCGTAGTCCTCAACATACCGTTGAATAGAAAAGATCATTCCAACTCTACGGCTTCTTACCGTCCTTGGTCAGACCATACTTGTCGCACAGATAGCGTGAAATTCTCACGGTGCGATCCAGCGGGGTTTTCGCGTAGAAATGAGCGCCTCCATCAGTTTCAGCAATCTCAAGTAGACCTTCGTCGGTAAGTTTCCTCAAAGCGGTACCAACATTCTGTCTTTTCATTCTCAAGAAGTCCGCAATGTCGTTTACAGTCCGGTTGCCGTCCGCCGCTAGATAAACTTGGGCTTTTCTCTCGCTATTGCCGAAGATCTTTTGCACCGACTCAAGATGCTTGTCCGCGTCCGCCCTGAGCGCAAATGCGTTAGTCTGCTCAATTGAATCCACCTTGTGTTGCAGATTCGCGAGACGATTGAGAATCTGTTGATCCCGATCGACAGTGTCCGACTTTTTCCTACTTGCCACGTTTCTTGCCTTTGGCTCTGGAAAGTGTTGGCGCAACGGATGTCTTCGCAACTCCGAGGAGGTCTGCGATCTCACCAGCGTTACAACCTAATCCACCTAACATGAGAATCATTTCTTTCTGGGTTTTGCTGCCCTGCACTTCTGCTAACTTGAGCTTGACCAAGAGTTGGATTGATCGCTCAATCTGGGCTAAACGCATTTCTGTATCGGGAATTCCTGCCATCACCTCGACCCTATTTCGCTCTCTTTATAGTCATCCGAACCGCATTGACCTTCAATCCAAGCATCCGAGCAATTTCCTTCGCTGGTAGGCCGCCTTTGTCTAACGCCAGAATGAGGCTCTTTCCAGTTTTTTCCTCTGGGAGGTTATGGCACATCACCGTGAGCATTGCGTCAAGTCGTTGCTGAACTATTCCAAACTGTTCGTCTGTCATCTATATCACCCTTTTATACGATCGCCCGTCCTTGATAAGAAGGCCTTGCTGCTCCCAGCGTTGCCAAGTTCGAGAGATTTTACCGGCCGCCATCTTCAATTCTTTTGAGATATGCCCAACTGGCTTGTCGCCTGTTAATTCGTAAAGCTTCCGGTTCTGGGGGTCTGAAAGCTCTTCACTCAGCGTAGATTTCAGCTGAAGCTTTACCAGAATCTCAAGTAGTTCATTGTTTCTTTGTAGCAAAGCCGCTACCGACGGATCATTCACTTCTTGCCCCCTGCCTTCGACTTGGCTTTACGCTTCGCGACGATGCCGCTAACGGAATTCGGCGTCTTACCAAGAATCTTTGCCGCTTCCCCGGGCGTTAGCCCATGGTCAATAAGACGGTGAACTTTCTCGGTCAACGATACATCATCGGATGCGCCCGGGGGAGCAATTAGTAGATGGATCAATGTGTCCAGCCGCTTCAGTAGAGCGGCTCTGAATTCGGCGTCCTCCATATAATACCCCCAAAAACATTGACAATTTCGGGAATCATACGCCGACGATTACCTATTGACCACCACTTTTATCTTCGCGTTCCTGAGTTCTTTCCCAAACCTAAGGTGTATGATGTGTTGATATAATTCATTGTATTATTGCTGTACTTTATAAATATCATTTAATTTCAATAAGTTACATAGTTTAGGAGACAATTATGAAACGAAAAGAACTAACTAATGAAGAGCAGATGCTCGTTCTTCTTCAAAACCTAGTAGCCATTGAGCAATGGCGCGGCGGTCTGCCGCAAGCCGAGATAGCGAAACGGCTGGGGGTGGCAACCGGCACGGTGAGCGGCATGCTCAAAGGCATGGCACGACACATCACCACGCTACCACCACAATCCAAATAGTCGGGAACAGCAGCTCAAGGACGCTGACGGCCTCGCGGTTATCACGCACCGAGTCGGCTTCGTATCGTGGCAGATCCAAGAACTCCAAGCGGTCGCCGCGATTGCGGGCATCGATATCGACCAACGCCGAAATCCGTAGGAAGCTGCTCCCTCCTGGCAGTTCCTAGAGAGGATGAAACTGAGCGGGCGCCTGGGTGAACTTTTGCTGTAAGGCGGGAGCGGTACGGAGTTGCGGGTACGCACTTTCCTGAGCGCAAGGACGATCGCGTCTTCGCACCTCATCTCTTGATGATGTTGACGAGCAAGAAGGACTTTCCAGCAATGAGTACCGAAACCGCACACTAACGGTGTTGGTGTTAGCGTGCGGTTCCATGTTAGCGCTTCCTAAGATTGGAAAACCTTACCCCATGCTCACTTATCCGCTTTCTCTTTAAGATCGACATACGCAAGAAACAGGTTCGTGTGACGTCGATCGTGTTTGTCGATCACGTTGTATGCCTTGCGCAGTTTCTTCTCTATCACATTGCAGGCCGCCTCGGTCTGCATGGCACGACGATCACCCTCGTCGCAGCCAGCCTCTGCCATCATCCTGACAAGGTGCATCGCGTCGCCGACCAGGGCTTGGGCCTTGGTCAGATGTTTGGCGTGATCCGTGGCCGCAGCGAAGGACTCCCGCTTGTAGTCATATCGCTCATCGGAAAGGAAGTCCGGAATGTAGACGCCCTGATCCTCCCTGACTTGCCATGCGGCGGGCGGCTCGGACAATGGGTAATCCGTCGTGCTGAGCAAGCTCCGTACTCGACCGGCTGATCGCTTCCGCAGTGGTTCACCGATCCGCTCCACCTCGCTGTCACACGGAATTTCTAAGTTAGGTGAGTCGTGAGTCGCAATAGTTGCATCGTTCATAGTACTGGTCCTCTGGTTGAGGCCAGCGCGGGCACAAAAAAACACGATGCCCAGGACGGGCAATCGCGTTTTGGTCTGATAGCATATTGTAAGCCATTGTTAGCAGTGCCTTTGCTAGCGGTGGTTAGGGCCGTTGAGGGGGTGCAACCCCTCTTCGGTCCGCTATTTATAGCATATTTCGGCCGGCTTCGCGGGAAACCCATCATCGACAGAGACGAGCAATAGCCCCGATCGGCGAGCTTTGAGAACCCGGTGAGAGTCCGGAATCTACGGTGAGAAGAATTCCCCGCCGGCCGCATTTCTCAACAAATCAAGCGGAAATGGGGGCAGAACTTCAGCCCCCGTTTCCGGTAGCCTGTCCTCTGCGCACGCGATAGAATCCTTGCATCAACACCGTTGTCGTTGCGGTATATCAACGACGCCCAAGCTCCAAGACTGTGTTGGAGCGCCCAAGCGCTAAAAGGGAACGTAGTACTAGCGCCGCGGCGAAAGCCGTCGATCTCCTCTTCTACAACAGGCTGTGCGCGTCGCCTATAGTCCGG
>JANQMY010000221.1 GCA_028279895.1 Alphaproteobacteria bacterium | reverse complement strand
TGATCCGAAGCCGGATCGTTTCATGGATGACCCATTTACGTTCTATCGTTTGATGCGACGGGATGCGCCTGTGTATCGTGAGCCGCGATCGGGAATTGTGTTTGTGGGCAACTACGAGGCCGCCCAACAGGTCATGTCCGATCCCGACCTCTTCTCAAGCCGGGTCGACCGCGCATCGATGCGGCGGGGGGGCTTACCGGAAAAGGTGTTGGAGATTAGATCTCAGGGCTGGCCTTTGGCATTTACGATGTCCCAGAATGATGCCCCCAGCCATGACGTCTATCGGGAGCTGGTTGCCCATTTTTTCATGCCGGCAAACGTAAAGAAGCTTGAGCCGTTCGTCGTTCAAAAGATAAGTGCCCTTCTGGATAAATTTGAAGAGAAGGGTGGGGGTGACTTTCTGACTGCCTTTGCAGTGCCGTTGCCGATTTCGGTGATTGGCGAGTATCTCGGGATGAGTGAATTTGGCGACGCTGCCCTAAAAAAATGGTCTGATGCGTTTGCAGACGAAATCGGTTTTCTGACCAGCGAAGAGCGCGCTGTTGAAATCGCTGAACTATGTCTTGAATGTCACCGGGCGATGATCCGAACCTGCGATATGCGTCGCGCATCACCGAGAGATGACATTATCAGCCATTTGGTTGCAGCGCGCATCGAAGATGACCGGCCCCTGAAAGAGTCGGAGCTGCTTTCCATCTTGACCCAGTTGCTTGTCGCGGGAAACGAAACCACGACGAACACGCTGGTCGGAGGTGCGCGAAGACTGGCTGAAGACCCGGCGCTGTTTAGGAGGTTGAAGGCGGAGCCTAGCTTGATCAAGGCGTTTGTCGAAGAAATCCTCCGTCTTGAAAGCCCGGTGCAAGGGCAGTTTCGAGTCGCGACGGCGGATACGGTGGTCGATGATGTTGCAGTGCCCAAAGGAACGCTGTTGCATGTCCGATTTGCCTCGGCCAATCGCGACGAAACCGTCTTCGGCAGTGGGTCGGAAACCCTAGATTTGGACATTAAGCATCCGAAGCCGCACATGTCTTTCGGCATGGGAATGCATTTTTGCGTCGGCGCAACGCTCTCTCGCTTCGAACTTCGCCTGTCTTTTGAAGCTCTTACCGCCCGTATCTCCCAACTCCAGATCGAGACGGCAGTGGAGAATTTGCGCTATCACACGAATTTTCACCTTCGGGGGCTGACATCATTGCCTCTCAGAGTTGTGACGGACAAGTAGCTAGCCCCACTGGTTCTTTTCGCTGATTTTCGTTAGGACTCGTCCAACGAAATTTCGGCGGGAACTCGCACGTGACCAATCCAACTGATATTGGCGAAGACGCATGGGGTGATGTAACTGTGCCTCGGTTACCTGACCCAACGCTCATACAAGACGGCGAACTCTCCAAAAGCAGCGAAACGCGGCTGGCCATTATGAAGGCGGCCGTCGAGGTTCTTGATGAGTTGGGGTATGCCGGAACCACCACCACCACCGTGGCGGAGCGGGCGGGCATCACCCGGGGCGCGATGCTTTATCATTTTCGGTCTCGCCTTTCGCTCATAGAGGCGACCATTCATTTTGTTCTGCGGGCTCGGGTTGCCATGTATCAGTCCGCCATGAACGAAATAAAAAAAGACAACGATTACTACGAAAACATGATCGATATTGCTTGGCAGCAATTGGGTACGGCGGAGTTCCGAGCTTTTTGTGAACTGGCGGGAGCTGCTCGTTCGGATGAGGAATTGGCGGCCATATTTGTTCCCGCCTTGAAAGAGTTTGACCGTGCGCGAAAGGAATCTGCGCTGGCCATCTTTCCGCCCGCGCTGACGAAGACGCCTGTGTTTGATTTGCGCAGGGACATTGTGCGTTTTCTCATGGAAGGGCTTGCACAACAAGGGGGGCTTTCCTTCGATGCTGAGATCCGGGAAGTTCGGCTTTTGGAGTTTCTAAAAGTATTGGCAACCCGCGAAGAGGGCGCTGTGCTTTTGAAGGAAGCTCTTAAGAAATCGGAGAAAAAAGTGAAATCCTCTGCAAGTAAAAAAAAGGGCCGTCGTAAGTGACGGCCCTAAAAGTAAGTGGAGGACTCTTTATCGGAAACTAGCCGGTCTCCTCTTTAGAATATCGCTTGCAATTCAACGCCCCATGTTCTCGGTGCGGATACACCTCGAAAATCGACAATTGAGTTGACAAATCCACCGCCCCGCTGAATGTCGGTTAGGTTCTTTCCAAACAATCTGATTTCCGCGGTGGTGTCGTTCAGGCTGTCAAACTGATACGAAACAAAGGCATCCACGAATGTTTGTGATGGCAGTCGACCGCGCGGGCTATTGAAGAACTCCGTTTCCTGCTCCCCAAAGTAGCGTACTGTGGAACTCGCCGTGAAAAGGCCGGGGCCTACCTGCTTCTCATAGGTCGGTGTTACGGAAAATGTAATTGTCGGCGTCCGACGCAGTTCCAGACCGGAAAAGTCTGCAGCGACCAGTGACGTAAACGGACCACCAGCCGTCACGATATACTGACTCGGAGCGGCAAAACCGGGGTGATCTGTGTACTCAGCATTCAAGTACCCGAACGTCGCGTTTAAGCGTAATTCCTCTGTAACTAGAACAGTTGGTTTGAGTTCTATTCCCCAAATTTCGGCGCCTGCGACGTTTCGCACGGTCGTTGAGGTGAATACCGGCGGAGGTGCTGTCTGGATAGATTCTTCCTGTTTGTCGTTAAACACATTGAAGAAGAAGGCGCCATTCAGTCTCACCCTGTTATCGGCGAAGTCTGACTTGAAGCCAACTTCATATGCCGTGATCGTTTCCGGGTCGAACGGTGTGGTCACGTCAGCGACGGTTCCGGCCCGCGCGCTGAAACCGCCGGCGTTGTAACCCCTTGTGAATGACGCATAGGTCAGCAGGTTGTCGGTCGCTTGCCAGGTCAAGGCAACCTTCGGCGTGAATTCAAACCAGTTTTCACTTGCGCCCCCCTGTTCATCAAGAACGCGTCCTGGGGGAATGCCGTCCGTTACTTGGAAGGTCGGTGCAATAGCAGCCGGCGGATCAAAGAATGAAGTGAAAATGCTTCTTTCGTCCCAAGTGGCTCTCAAACCCACGGTCAACTTCAGAGAGTCGAAGATTTCGTAGTCGCCCTGACCAAATATGGCGATCGTCTCGGACTCGTGAAAGTCCTCATCGCCGGCGCCGTTGACGAACGCGATACCCAGCGCGGGCAGTGGGGCGACAAGCGCCACGTCCAGCTTGATCGCTTGGCGGAGTTCATACTCGCTATTGAAATAGAAACCACCGGCAACGAAGTTAAACGGGCCGTCGAAGTTAGAGGCCACGCGGACTTCCGCGCTATATTGCTTGTAGTCTTGTTCACGGACGACGTTGAAGGCCGTTATATCGGTGCCGTCGAAGTCGATAAAGACCGCTTCTTCCGACTGTCTCCAGCCGAAGATTCCGGTGAGCTCGAATGCCGGCGTGATCTCATAGGTCGAGTTGAGAGTTACCGCATCAAGAGTTGCGTCCATAAAATGAGCGTCTGTCGAGGTCGAGAAGCTGAAGTCGTCTTGAAGGCATCGACCACTTGGGATGGTGCATAGCCGATCGGCAGGGAATCCCGGGGTTAAAGAGACGCCCGGCGGAATCGTTGTGTCCGTAATTTGGAACGGCAGCGGTTCTGCGACCGCGATACCCTGCGGTACAAAAGGTGTCAGCTCGCTATTGTCTTGCGCGCGATCGTACACCACATAGACGCTAAGTTTTTCTGTCGGTTCAAACAGCGCGCCGGCGGAGATCGCCTAGCGATCTTTGGCGCCGGTCACGCCACCTGCTGGATTATCCCACAAACCATTGTCATTCTCGTAAAATCCCGCCAGCTTGATGCCCGCTTTGTCACCAAGCGGAGCATTACCGACAAGCTTGAAGTCTGTACGCGAGTCACTGCCTAAAATTACACTGCCTTTTAAGCCGAATTCCTTGGTCGGACGGGACCGTACCGCCGTGATCGCACCGCCAGTGGTGTTTCGTCCAAAGAGAGTGCCCTGTGGGCCTCGAAGTACTTCGACCTGCTGAAGGTCAAACGTGTCCAGCAAGTTGAATGCCGAACTTCCAAGGTACACACCGTCCACAAATACGCCGATGGCTGGGTCGAAACTCCGCTCAGGATCTTGGGAGTTTATGCCTCGGAGCGATATTTGGCTGAGGCTAGGTCCGATACTAACCTCATTTATCACCAGATTTGGCACCAATGCGGCGAGATCTCTGATATCTCTCGCATTCAGTCTTTCAATCACTTTTTCATCAAAAGCGCTGACGGCAAGGCCAATGCTTTGAATGGACTCCTCACGTTTTTGAGCCGTGACGATAATCTCGTCCATTTGAGCGTTTGCATATGTCGGCAACGCGCTTAAGAGCGCCGCGGCGCAGAGCGAATATGTCAGTTTCGTTTTTAGTGGGTTCACTTTTTTCCCTCCCCATCGAACCGGCACTTACATCTTTTGTCTCCCCAACAAAGATGTCCCGTAACCATTTATATCTTTATTTGACAACTCTGTATAAAAATTTTTGACAATTATGTACAAAAGTCAATAACTGTTATTCTGACTGGGAGGTATCGGCCGACCAGGTGTGACGACTTTGCAACGCTTTCGTGCAGAGGGATAAGCCTATGCTTCATGAAAGAGTGGACGGATGCCTCGTGGTGGGCGGAAGCGCTCATGATTTTGATTATGTTCGACGTGAGCTGCTCACATTGTTCGAGCCTTACGAGCATGTCCGATTGTCGGTAGAGTCCAATTTTGAAAACCTGGAAACGCTGGAAAAGTCTTCTTTTCTGGTCTCGTACACATGCAACGTCGAGCCAACCGCCCTTGCGGAAGACGCTCTTGAGACCTTCGTTTCAACGGGAAAGCGGTGGTTGGCATTACACGGAACAAATTCAATCCTTGAATGGCGGCCCGAGGGTGTCGCAAGCGCGCAAACGGCGCCGAAGTTTTTTCGGACACTTGGCAGCGAGTTCAAGGCGCATCCGCCGATGGGGCCGTTCCGGGTAGAACCGACGATGCCGGACCACCCTCTCATACGCGGCATCAACGCGTTCGAAGTAACGGACGAATTGTATCTTTCGACAATCTACGGTGAACCGGAGATCCTGATGGCGACCCAGTTTTCTGGCGATGCTCCTGGATTCGTGGACAGCGAATGGCACGACGCCTCGCCTCGCCCTGTTTTGTATCTGAATACGGTCGGAGAAGGGCAAGTTCTTTACTACACTTTAGGGCATGCCCGCGGCCATTACGACGCACCGCACAGAACACCGTATTACCCT
>JANQMY010000220.1 GCA_028279895.1 Alphaproteobacteria bacterium | reverse complement strand
GGGTTGGGGCGCGGGGGATTGGCGGGAGGCCTATTACGGCAAGAACCTGCCGCCGGCAGACGTCGAGGCCATCGCGGAAGAATTCAATGCCATTGGCGCCATTGGGGCCGTTCGGTCGGGCCAGCCCGCGCTGGCCGCGGCCACCCTGCTGTCCCATGGCGATGAAGGGCAAAAGCAAAAGTTCCTGCGGCGCATCCTCACCGGCGAGGATGCGTGGTGCCAATTGTTCAGCGAACCTGGCAGCGGGTCGGACTTGGCCGGCGCCACAACCCGGGCCGAAAAGCAAGGCGACCAATGGGTGATCAATGGGCAAAAAGTCTGGAACACCAGCGCCCATCATGCAGATTACGGCCTGCTGGTGGCCCGTACCGATTGGGACCAACCCAAGCACCAGGGGCTTTCCTATTTCGTCCTCGATATGCGCCAGCCGGGGGTCGAGGTGCGCCAATTGCGCCAGATGAACGGTCATGCCTCGTTCAATGAAGTGTTCTTTACCGACGCCACCGTGCCGGACGCTCACCGCATCGGCGAGGTGGGCGACGGGTGGCAGGTGGCCGTCACCACCCTGGCTCATGAACGTCGCAGCTTCGCGCGGGCCCGCGAAATTGCCCCCGGTAAAGAGCGGCGCGGCAAAATCTATGAGCAGTACAGACAAGAAGTCGCCATCGCGAATGAACCCTACAAATGGTATCCCCAGCGGGCGGGACGTGTGGATCTGGTGGTGGACCGGGCGCGCGAGACGGGCGCCATCGACGATCCGGTGATCCGCCAGGACATCGCGCGGCTGCTGACGTTAGACCAATCGGCGCAACACTATGCGGCCCGGCTGCGCGAGGCCCAGAAAGCGGGCAAAACGCGAGGCCCTGAAGGCTCGGTCAGCAAGCTCGCGGCCAGCCATATCGCGCGGTTGGCGGCGGAGGTGCACACGGCCATCACGGGCCCGGACGCTTTGCTCACCGGCCCTGACAGCCCGCGCGACGGCATCATTGCCGAAATATTGGTGTCGGTTCCCGCCGTCTCGATTGCCGGGGGGACCGACGAAATCCAGCGCAACATCATTTCCGAACGGTTGCTGGATTTGCCTAAAGAACCGCGCTTCGATACCGGGCCCTTCAAGGATGTGAAGCGTAACTGATCCGGCGCTCTCCCTTTAGTCCGTATAAGGAGGGGTGCCACCGACACAACAAGGGAGGCATCGCCCCATGAGTACGCCGAACACAGTTGGTTCGCCCGACTGGAAGATTATTTATCCGGACACGCCCTGGCAGGAAATCCGCGCCCGGGTGAAGACCTTCATCGAAGAACGGATCTATCCTGTCGAAACGGAATTCCACTACGGCGAACGGAACGGCCGCGTACCGCTGATGCGCGATTTGATGCGCCAGGCAAAAGAAGAGGGGCTGTGGGCCTTGGGCCATCCCAAAGAGGTGGGCGGCCAAGGTATGCCGTTCCTGGAATACGTCTATATCAACGAAGTGGTCGGCCGCTCGCCCATTGCGACCATGGCGTTGGGCACCCATTCCCTTCAAGACTCGATCATGCTCAACCTCTATGCCTCGGACCAGTGGCGCGAGAAGTTTCTGAAGGGCCTAGTGGCCGGCGAACTGTTTCCCAGTTTCGGCATGACGGAACCGGACGTGGCCAGCTCCGACCCCACCCAGTTGCAAACCCGTGCGGAACTCAAAAACGGCCAATGGGTGATCAATGGGCGCAAATGGTTCACCAGCGGCGCGGAACAAGCGGCCTATACGACCGCCATGGTGCGAACGGAATTCGATGCGCCGGACCATGGTGCCTTTTCCATGATCGTGGTGC
>JANQMY010000382.1 GCA_028279895.1 Alphaproteobacteria bacterium | reverse complement strand
AAGGAGCTGGTGGAACGCATCGTCCATGGTGCGGAGGAGATTATCCAAAAGCGTCTTGAAGCCATGGTGAGCTGACGGTGCGTCTCAGCAGTACCGGCTGGTATCTGGCAGGGTGATTATTCTATAACAACTGAACATTTGTTTGATTTGCGGGTGCACTTTTGGCTCTCCAAACTTTGTGTTTCGGAGGTGGATACAGAAAAGTCCGCCTCGAACCTATGGGCGCTAGAGGACAACATGCCACGACCAATTGCCGCTATCGTTGCGACCGTGCTCGTCATCGGGTTTGGCATGACCTCGGCCGTTTGGTCGCAAATGGGCTCTCACACGCCCGCCTACGAGTGCTGCAACGAGGAAGAGCTCATATACAACTCAGGCGGGGTTTTACTCGCTGGAGTACTCTTAACACCACGAGCAGATGGACCCTTTCCCGGGGCCGTAATCATTCAGGGCTCTGGGGACAGTGATCGTACAAACCTCTGGTCGCGGATCATCGCCGAGGAATTTGTAACAAATGGCCTAGCTGTTTTACTTACAGATAAGCGCGGTTCGGGCCGGTCCGGCGGGGATTGGCGTTTGTCTTCGTTTCAGGATTTGGCGGACGATTCCTTGGCGGGTGTCACGACTCTTAAAGCGCACCCGGCGGTTGGCAACTCACCTGTTGGGCTGATTGGCCTTAGTCAGGGCGGCAGGATTGCGCCGCTTGCGGCGTCAACCGGTGATGTTGCTTTTGTGGTGAGCCTTTCATCAGGTTCGGAGGTTGCTGACGTCACGCTGTTCCACGAACTTGAGCAGACCTATCGGCAGTATGGTCTCGGTGCGGAAGACATCGCGTTTTTGCAGGAACTCACCGCACTTTCTTTTACCTATCTTGAAACAGGGGAAGGGTGGGCCGCTTATCTTGCCAAGCGCGCTGAGATCGAAGCACGGTTCGGCGGAACGGCCGTTGCTTCTTGGCCAACCCAGCCAGATGATGATTATTGGGTTTTCTGGGGGCACATTCATGATTTTGATCCCATGCCGTACTGGATGGAGACGATTGCTGAACGGGGTATCCCTGGGTTTGTCGTAATGGGCCAGCTAGATGAATTCGATAATGTGCCGGTTGCGAGAAGCGTGGAACGCTTCGAGACTCTCCTTGGGGATGAGTTACTCTCGGTGAATGTCTATCCCGAAACCGGCCACAGCCTCTTCGATGAAGTGCGCAGGTCTGAGGGTGAACTTCAGCTGGTTGACGGATTACGGTCTGACTTACGTGATTGGATAGACGAACACGTCCACCACTAGGCTGGTTTGGTACCAGAATGCGTTGCCCCGGTCTAAACGGGAACGAAACCTACTTGAGATCGCGGATGATCGTTTTAGCCGCATTATGGCCCGGCGCGCCGGTAACGCCGCCACCCGGGTGCGCGCCTGAGCCGCAGAGATAAAGCCCCTTGATAGGCGTGCGGTAGTCCGCGTAACCGAGCATGGGGCGCGCTGAAAACATCTGATTGAGCGTCAGTGCGCCATGGAAAATATCGCCGCCGATGAGCCCAAACTCGCGCTCCAGATCGAGGGGGCTCATAATCTGCTGCGCGATAATGGCGTCGCGAAAATTTGGCGCGAAGTGGGTCACCGTGTCGATCACAAGTTCGGCGGCTTCGTCGCGCGCATCGTCCCATGAGCGCCCGTCGGGCAGCTCCGGCGCAAATTGCTGGCAAAAAAGGCTCGCCACGTGTTTGCCCTCGGGGGCGAGCGTCTCGTCCAAGGTCGACGGGATGAGGATTTCCACAACGGGCGCCCGCGACCAGCCATAGACGCGCGCATCCTGATAGGCCTGGTCGAGATAATCGACCGTGGGCCCGATGATGATGCCCGCCTTGTGATGCTCGGCAGCCTCCTTGCCCGGCAGGCAGGTAAAGTCGGGCAGCTCCGATAATGCCACATTCATGCGAAACGTGCCCGAGCCGCACTTCCAATTGTCCATGCGGCGGCGAAAGTCGGGCGGCAAGGCGCCCGGTGCGTCGATCAGCTTTTGAAACAAGAGCTTCGGGTTCACATTTGCCGCAACGCTCCGTGCACGGATGGCGCGGCCGCTTTCAAGTTTGACACCGCACGTCTTGCCGTCCTCGGTGAGTACCGCCTCAACCGGCGCGCCGACAGAGATGGAAACCCCGCGCGCTTCGGCAACCCGGCGCATGGCTTCGGTAATGGCACCCATGCCGCCGATGGCATGGCCCCACATGCCTTTGTTGCCGTTGATCTCGCCAAAGGCATGATGCAGAAGCACATAAGCGGTGCCTGGCGTGTAAGGGCTGCCGTAAAACCCGACAATGCCGTCAAAGGAAAATGCGCCGATCACCTCGGGGCTTTCGAACCAACGGCCTAGGAACTCCTCTGCCGACAGGGTGAAAAGGTCCAGGAGAAGGCGCTGGTCCTCGCGCTTGAGCCGGTTGAGCCGCCCGCCGAGCCGGAGGGCGCGCCACAAGTCCAAAAGCCCGCCGCCGACATTGGGGGGGCTCTCTAGAACGAGACCGCGGAGCGCGTCGGCGGCAACCTCGAGCGCCGCGTAGAAGTCTTCCAGATTGGCCGCGTCATGAGTGCTGATCCGTGAGAACGACTCTTGCGCTTCTTCGAGGCCGAAAGGCAGTTTCAGATAGCGCTTGTTGTCGATGGGCCAGAAATTCGCAATGGGGCGCTGAACAATTTTGAGGCCATTGTCATAGAGATCGAGATCATAAATGACCCTGGGATTGAGCAGGCTGACCGTGTAAGACGCCACCGAATTGCGGAACCCGGGATGGAATTCCTCCGTAACCGCCGCGCCGCCGACAACGCCACGCCGTTCCACTACTTTGACTTTGAGGCCCGCCTCGGCGAGATAGCAGGCGCAAACGAGCCCATTGTGGCCCGCGCCGACAATAACGACGTCGTAGTCGGGCTTG
>JANQMY010000336.1 GCA_028279895.1 Alphaproteobacteria bacterium | reverse complement strand
CGCCGGACGCCAAAAGCGAGGTCATTCTGTCCGGCCTGATGGTGATCGTCATCTTTGCCCTCGCCCTGTTGTTGTACCTGCTTGGGTCATTTTATCGGCAGGTATCGGATTGCCCCTATACGGGGGTTGAGAAGCTGTTTCTGTGCGGAAAGGCGTAGGCGGCACGGGGATTGTCGGCATGTTCACCATCCTTCCGATTGTGCTGGCCAGCGCGGGGGCAGCGGTGATGCTCATAGGCTGGATAGTGTTCGCAGACAGGGCTGCACGCCGCGCCCGAACCACCTGCGGATTTTTCAACGGGCGGACTTTAGAGGATGTCCCAAATCATATCTGGCTGGAGCAGTTGGCCGAGGAGCTTGGCCGGTTGCAGTCAGAAGCGGAAGACAGGGGCATCAGGCCGGTCGGCGACCTTCTGGAAATGGTACAGCAGGAAGTGATTTGTCTGCGCCCACAAGCGCGACAACCGCCTGACCTCTGACGGGCCGTGATGTTCAAGATGCCGGGGTCTAATCCCGTGATGGGCTGTCGGTATAGAAAGCCTATCTTCTGCTATGTATGGTTGTATGAGGCCTGATGGATACGGGTGTGTACCCGTCACCCGGTCTTCGACGTAACGATGGGGATCGTTATGACGTGCATTCGATATCTTTCCATGATTGCCGCTTGCAGCCTTGCGGCCTGCCAAAGTGCCGGGACGGTTACGTCTGAGCAGGTCGCGCCGCAGACGACGCTGGCAACAGCGACAGAGGTAGGCGAAGACACGCCGAATGCGGACGCGGCGATGGCGGTAACGGATCGGTTCCCGCTGCTTCAGCACTGCAAGGAAATGCCTGTCGATGCGACCTGGGAGATATATGACGGCGTATGGGCGACCGGACGCAGTCGCGGCCAGCAGAAGATACTTTCAACGCTTGCGCTCAAGCCGTCAGACGATGGCACGACCAATATCTTCTATACCTGGGGCGATCTACAAGGCTCATTCAAAGCCGGGTGCCAGCTGATCGTTGACGCTCCAGGTAGCGGGACGCTGACACGGGATGAAGCGGGAAACATCGAGATCGACGGAGAGCGGACGTATGTAAGCCTTCGGCCGATCGGCGGTGAAGGTTTTGCCGGCACCTATCGTCAGAAAAACAACAGATGGTCGCCGACATCGGGGACGTTCGTGCGGTATGCGGCTGATGGCATGACGGGACAGGAATAAGGGTACAGCGCAAAGAATCCAGCTTCTCCAGTTCCAGGTGTCTCTAAGTTTCGGTACAGTGCATGACCCTACTCATATATTTATAGCGTAATGGGATGGTAATTATAGTCAACCAATTCTAGAGATGCGTTGCATTTATTTATCAGAGATCGAAGACATTCGAAGTCATTAACAAACACGGTATGCAATTGTGAATTTACAGAAGTTAAAAGATGCTCTTTTTCGATAGATTCGTTGGAGCTTCCTCCTCCACCTAACCGCATCCACCGATCAGCGACTTCGTTGTTCCAGATCGCCACCATGGTTTTGATGATATTTTCAGCCTCCTCTTTGCGGTCGACCGCCACCCAAAAATGTATATCTTCACCGGTTTCTGCTGCATCACTATTATAAGTAAGCTCGCCATACAGGTGAATCATATTTCCAAACTGATTAATAGCAAACTCGTGTTGAATTCCGCCAACCATGCAGTGACTTACTTCTTTATCAATAGCGAGCGCCAAGGCCTCATCAGCAGAATCACAAAATCTTATTTGTGTTCGAATATCGAGCTTCAAAATTTTTTCCCTTGTGCTATTAGATATTTCGAGGAAAGGGCTTCCATCATCGCTGTTACGTGCCATAATATTAATATGCTGCTGAAAATCTGATCTCCACGGCACACTAAGTACAGGCTGTTCTTCCGTGGAATATCCGTCCTTTCTTTCCAGGATATAGTATGTTTGATATCGCGCGACACGGCTTGATCGAAAAACAAGTTTTCTTGCATACCTATCCGAATGATGTTTAGCAGCCAAAAGCTGTTGCATTATTGCTGTATTATATAGAGCAACGTCTACCCGTCCGGACAAAAGTCCTACTCCAACATCCGGCCACTTCAGGTCATTGACTACCTCTACTGTAACCGCATGCTGATTGGCCCCAAGCCGAATCAACTCCGTAAATACTGATTCCGCAAACGGAATCGCATTAAGGCGCAGTACTGGAAATGCCCTATGCCGCTCAGGTTTTATGTGAGCAAGCGAATGCCTCATAGACCAATACATTTGCCATATTGAACATACTTCTTCGAAATCAATTTTTTGACCGCCCAAATTTCTGCCAATATTATTTTGCACCACATTTGCGGTCATCGACACAATACCCCTAAGGCTTGAATCGATATCAGAAGCTGGCGAACTCGAGGTTAGGCGACCTAAAATAGCATCAGAATGTCCTCTATATGAGAGCTTAATACCCCTCAGGGTTGTGGCTATAACATACTCGAGTGCTGATTTTAAATGCATGAGCGGAAACTGTTCAGTACTGTCGATTATTTTATTGACAAGATCAGTATGTGCATCTATTATATTTTCGTTCGGCGTGCCCTTATTATCAATATAGGTCATGCAGGCATCAATATACTCAAACGCCTCCTTAATTAAGCCGCTTAATTTAAATTCGCTGGGTATTTGCTGCATTTGGTTTTATCACGTAGTTCCACCAAATTGAGATTGATTGTTGTTTTATCAGTAATTGACGGCTAGTGTCCAGCCGGCGGTTAGATGAGTCGAGTCTCTGGTTTAGATGCAGGTGGTCAGTTCAATTTGGAATTAGAGGATCGATGTTTATGGTTAGAATGGACAATGATTTTGCATACGAACCAGTTCCGGAAACGGCACGACAAGGCCCGCTTGGAATATTGGCGGTGTGGATCGGCTTCGTTGTCGTTATTGGGGCAATGGCGACCGGTGGCGCTGTAAGTCGGGAGCTACCGTTTAATCAACTCGTAGTATTAATTTTGGCAGGAAATTTAATTCTTGGATCTTTTGCCGCCTTAGGTGGGTATGTGGGCGCGAAATCCGGGAAATCATTCTCTCTTCTCATTTTGGATGCTTTTCCAGATTTCACTGCTCGTATAGTTAATCTATATGTTCCTGTTGTGCTGATATTTTGGTATTCAGTGATAAGTGATTTAATGGGTGGATATTTAATAAATGGTTTTAATATTAATCCTGATTTCAGGTTGATATTTTCTCTATTTGCTGCAATCGTATTTTGTATATCCGCATATTTTGGGATGAGAGTGCTTTCCATTGTGAGTTTAATATCCATACCTTTGATAGCGATCCTCGCAACTTGGGCCGTGTTTTCGAGCGAATTGCCGAGTTACGAGCCTTCTAGCTCGATAAAGGATTTCGGAGATCTTAATAAAATACTCGGTTTAATTTTTGCGACTTGGATAATGGGCGCAGTGGTCAATCTTCAAGATTTAACGCGATTCTGTCGGACAGCAACAATTGGAGCTTCTGTGGGATTTATTGGTGTCGTTTTAGGAAACAGTTTTAACCTCATTCTCGGTGCTCGGGCTGCTCTTATTACTGGAGAGTTCGATCCGTCTCAGATATTGGCGGGTATTGGCATGTCGGTGCTGGCGTTGGTGCTGGTTGTTGCGAATCTGTGGACGACGTCGGACAATAATATGTACTCGGCGTCGCTTGGATTTAGTCGGGCAGTTGATGCTCGTCGTCAACATGCGGTGATTGTCCTTGCGGCCATAGCATGTGTACTAATCCTATTTGAACCAGCGCAGATGGGTACAATCGTCAACGCGATCATAATCATGGGGTCGACTGCGCCCGCTATTGGTGCGGTTGCAATTTCCAGGTACTTCGTTGGAGTGGCGAAGGAGGACTCCTTTCGAACGCCGTCTTGGATTGGTTGGATGTGTTGGCTAGTTGGTTCTGCTTGCGCTGTATGGTTAACCGGAGCCTTGGGAATTGTATCTGCGTTTGTCGTAGCTTTCGTGCTATATCGACTGCTCGCCATGCGATTTGGGAGTGAGCGCGCTATGGCACATGCGTTCGACCGACCGGCTGTCTGAAGTGTGGGTGGTGAAAGCTCAATTTCGTGCTATTATGATTTTGTTCGATAGGCGCTTCGCTGCCACTTGGCGGGAGAATCAGGGCATGAGCGAAATGGTCGAGTTAGCAACTTTAAATTCTGGATTCAGACATGCTTAAAGTACATGAGAGCGAAGGGCGAGTTCGGCTGGCTACACTGGTCTCAATAGGACAGCGAGAGCTGAGTGAGGAAGATCGTATTTTCGCTTGGCAAGGTAAGGAAGTATATGTTCCTAAACCTCCCAAAGAGACGACTGATACTCCGAAGCCAGGCTCGGATGAGGGCGATGGTACTGCGTAACATTCGTGAACTGTATTTGGAATCGAATTTGAAAATGAGCCATGATCTTTCGGGCTGGCCGAAATCAATAAGTCGATGTAATCGTGTATGAGATGTGCCAGCTTACTTGCTAGTGCCGGAATCACAATTGAATTCGAAGACCGAGAGTACGTTTTAACATTAGCTTTGCCGCTTTCTGAGCGGCGACGGCTTCTAGCTAAAGCCAGTCGAGCGCTGAATTTTGGTGAAAAATCCGATAATCTTTTTGTAGAAGAGGTTTTATCTGCGATCGCGCCGAGTGCGAGGAATTTACGCAACAAGGCTTCGCGATCAATCGGTACGGTTAAGCCGACCCGTTTAGACTTTACGGGCCTTATGAAATTTAATGGCCGCTGGCAGATAGCTGCGGACCCGATCGATTGGGCAGCTGTACGTAGCGGGCTAGCGAGGGAAGGCGTAACTCTCTCCGACGATGAATCCGTTCCTTCACAGGATCTTGGAAGTTACCCTCTGGTAAATGATCAACGAATTCCAGGAGTAGTGCAGTTACGAGCGAATATGGGAGTTAGGGCAATTGGTGCTGGAACGGCCGAGCTTCACCCGGCTGCACTGAGGAGTGCACTTGGGGAGGCTGTTGAGCGTATAGAATCAATGTCTGGGCATACCAAGCAAATTTTTATCAATAGTGCCGATCATATACGTGAAAACAATATAATAATTCCAAATATTCATAGAACCTCGAGGGATGGCTATACATCAGAACTCGCTATCGACTGGGTGCTTGCTCAGACTTTAGGTGGATTTAGCGCAGCAATTCCAGCAGAACTGGCTTTTTTTGAGTACCGCCCTCAATCAAGATTCCGTGGTTTCTCCCTTCAACACACCGCAGGTCTTGCCGCTGGAGCCTCACTAGAGGAGGCAGTGTGGGTCGCGCTTTGTGAATGTATGGAAAGAGATGCGTATTGGATAATCATGCGATGTGGACTCCGATGTCCTGACGTCAGCATAGATGTTTTGAGCCAGCAATCGCCAAAAATTGCGGAGGCCATCGCTGCGGCGGGGATTAAGATAGTGCTGAAGGATATCTCGCTAGATTGGCCAATAAGTATCGTTCACGCACTTGTTATTGATGAAACGCATCGGTTGCCAGCATTCTCTCATGGTATTGGTTCCGGTACATCCATAGCAGACGCGGTCAAGCGTGCGGTATTTGAAGCTCTCGGTGTGAGGGAAGCTCTTATTGAGGTAAGTAAATTAAGCTTCTCGACGATAGTGAGGCCTCTCGAGTCGCAGAGTACCGCACGACGAGCATGGTGTAATCCATCTTTTGGTCAGGAGATCGATCACCTAATCGCTGCCGAGGCCGAAGATTGCGCAATCCCTGCATTCTCAAAAGGAAATGTGCATCCAGCGGACTTGGTTCCGTATATAGAAGAAGTTGGAGGGCGAGTTTTTTGGGTAAAATTGGGTGAACGGAGTGGTCTACAGGTTGTACGCGTCATTGTGGAGCAAGCTATTCGCCCGGATCACTTAATCGAAAATATACCGAATCGGCTTCAAGTCTGGATGAGAAGAAGCGGACGATCGTCGATTTCCCGCACCTCCATTTTGACCTGAGGATTGTGTTGTTGCCAGAGTATCATTTTTTCAGAGCAAGAGGAGTTAATCACTATAGATTTTCTTAATAAAATCACTATTAGTCTATCTTGATTTATCTTTCAACTGAAGATGGGTTTCAAATACTGAGTTGCGGCACGCGCCGGCAAATTCCGGAAATAGTTTCCGTGGATTAATATCCATCATCCGAAGATCGCGTACCGCATCAATTACACAATGGTGCGGTAAGGTAAATAATAATAGCGCATGTTCTTGTACTTCAATTTCTATTGCATCTTTGTGATTAATATAAAATGTATCCAGGCCGCTGGTAGTCGGGGGGACGTACGTTAAGCAGCCAAGCTGAGCTCTAATTCTAGGGTTGTAATCGCTCATGTCATCAACAAGAATAACCTTGTCGTTGTCATATGCGATATCAGGTTTGCTCCATAATGACTGGTCCCACCGCAAAGCCCATATTGCCATTTTTTCATTAGAGGAAAGTATTTCATCTGAACTTAAATTAACACTCTGCTTAAACAGTTCTTCGATTGCGAAACAGGCCGCTATGTATGGGCTTTCGGACCAATCAAGAAGTGGAGTTGGCAACCCATAATGCTGGCCAAGCTCCCATATTTGGATGTCCTTTCTCAAATCATCAACACTGTTCCCAGTATCGGGAATAGTATGCCCGATGAGTTTAAGATTATGTCGGAACTCGGAGAGCAGGATTTGCGCGGCTTCGGATATACAGGCATTTGAGTTGCGAAACGCTCGAGTTAGCGTTGTCTCAAGTGGCCAGGATGACAACCTCTGTCCGCGAAAAACGTATTTAATATTTTTTTCCGAATAATCTATCGAAAGCTGAAGGATATGATATCGGAATTCGTCCCAAGAATAAAAATCACTCTTCTGTATCATAGAATCAACCCATCATTGCTGCCCTCCACGAAGTGCGGTTCTATCGTTGAATAGCCATCCTTAAATACGTATTGATGAGGCTCTATTTTGCGAGGAGCGATTGAACCATGCATACGGGGATTCCAGAAGATTGGATCAGTTCTTGCAGCGTAGCAGAAAGCGCCGGTATATGTAACCGGTGCAAGGCGTCCTGGTATTCTTAGGGAAGCATGATTATCTCGCCATTCATCGTCTGCTCCTCTCAGATAGTCTGAAAGGAACCATCGCTGTCTGCAAATGTGCGAAAGACTCTGTACGTTATCTCGATCCATCCGGGGACAAGCCGAAGCATGGTGTGGCATTCGGCGCCGGCTTGACGGCAGTTCCGATCAAGACGCCAGTAGTATTTGCGCGAACGGACTTTTTATTTTAAGTTAATATTCAGATATTCTTCATATGCAAAAATAGCTTCTTTCATTTCCTCATCATATGAGTAGCGATTGTATACAGCCGCAATCCCACTTACCGTCCCCGATACGTGGTTCAGCAGTTTTTCAGCCACGTGAATGGGTACGCTGAGCTTCGCGAGATTTGTGCTGAATGTCCGTCGCAAGTCGTGGAGCGTGTAGGGTGCCATTTGCAGCGGCTTGTCGAACATGCGTTTGGCCTTTGACCATCCATTCCAAGGATCGCTGTCCGATAGGCGTGATGGGAACAGAAGGTCGGTATCGCTGGGGAGCGCGCTTATGACCTCTTCAACCATTGGCCCCATAGGCATGCGGTGCTCGCGCTTGTTCTTGGTAAAGCCGGCCGGAAACACGATGGTGTTTCCATCCATCCAGCTTCGGCGGAGACTGGCGATTTCGCCACGCCGTTGTCCGGTGAGGATTAGGAGTTGCACAATCCGGCCATATGGGTAGCCGTATGCCTCGGCTCGTCGCCAGACGATTTTGAGTTCGTTGTCTGTCAGGACGCGTGTTCGAGCTTGCGTGCTAAATGAAAGGCGCGGAACCGGTGAGGTGTCAATGAGACCGTGTTTGTGGCACCAGTTCATCATGGTGCGAACGGCCACAAAGGCAGCTCTGGCTTCGACGGGAGTGGGACGAAGCCCTTCGACTACTCGCATTATGTCCTGGCGAGTGATCTCGTGAAGCGACTTGTCGTAGCTGAAGTGTCGATTGAGCAGCCGCCGGTACTCCGAAACGGTGCGGGGTTTCGTGCGCGACTCGGCGTCGGCCAAAAACCGATCCTTGGCTCCCGTAAACGGCACCGATGGCCGCTGTGCCATATCTTCGAATGATGCATTGCCGAGGATGCGTCTTGCTTCCTTTCGTGCATCGGCAAGCGAATAGTCGGGATAGCGGCCTATGGTTCGCCGTTTCCGGGCCGTGCCGGCAACGACCACGAAGGATTTGGTGCCCCCTTGCGAGACCCGCACGCCGAAGCCGCGTAGGGCGTCGTCGAAATATGTCTTTTGCCCCGAGGCGGGTGATTTGAGACGCTTTATCGAAAGATCAGTTAGTCTCATTAGGCTCGCTCTAGGCTCTTAAATCGCACGCGTAAGGGTGATATGCGATGGTTCGCTATGAGCAGGTATAGCCTTTAATATATTGAAAATAAAGGGGTAAATGTGCTGTCGTGAGGAGCAATGAGAAACTTAAAACACTGACTCTTAATCAGCGGGTCCAAGGTTCGAGTCCTTGTGCGCCCACCAATCTTTTCAGTGTCCGCCGCTACTGTCCGGCTCAGCGAGGACGGGGCTTTTTGTTTTCAGTTTGGCCACCCCCTCGGACGTCATCCCCGCGCAGGTGGGGATCCGGTAACCCCGTGCGTTTGCTTATGTTTTCGGCCGTGCGTCAGAGGCCGCCACAGGGAGTACTGGATCCCCGATCAAGTCGGGGATGACATCCGAGTTGATGGTTGAGCGAGTCCATATCCCGCACCCATCATTTGCCGAAAAAGTGATGCCAGACCAACAGTTAATCGACGTCACCGGAATTAAACCGGACACCAGCGTGTCCGACCCGGCTATCCGGTTGCGGGTCGCAATCGCTATCAATCCCCGATAACCAACTCTATCCCGAACACGCCCTGTCTTGATCCGTCTTGCTTCCAGGAGGTCCAGGCCGCCACGGCGGCACCATCCCCGGTTGAGACCGCGGTCGGCTGGGACTGGCCGTTCTTGGTCGTCAAGTTGACCGGGAAGGCATCTCCGATCGGATCCGCGGTGTCGGAGTATCGCCGTGCGTAAATTCCAAACCCGTCGCCATCCTCGCCGTCCGAGGCCCAGAGCGCCAGGAAGCCACCGCCGGGCAGGGCGGCGAAAGTAGGCTGCCACTGATCGCGCGCCGTGGTCGTGTGCACCTGGAACTCCTGTCCCTTCGGCCTGGCCCATTTGTTGAAGCGCTGGGCGAATACGCCGAGACCGTCCCCGTCCTGCTTGGGCGATACCCAGGCCGCCACAAAGCCGCCATTGGCGAGCGCCACCAGCACCGGGTCGGTCTGGCTTCCCCTCTTCGTGGTGTTGATCTGGAATTCCTCGCCCTTTGGCCGGCCGGTCGCGTTGAAGCGCTGTCCGAAGATGCCGCGCCTCTTGCCATCCTGCTTTCGCGATTCCCATGCCGCCACGAAGCCGCCGCCGGCGAGGGTCGCCACGGCAGGATCGGTCTGTCCATACGCCGTGGTCGTGTTGACCTGGAACTCACGCCTCTTAACCGTGCCGTCCGAGTTGTAGCGCTGGCCGATTACCGCAGCTTCATCGCCATCCTGGTGCTTTGACTGCCACACCAGGACGAAATTGCCATTTGCAAGCCCGGTCACCGCCGGCAATGTCTGGTCCTTCGCCGTGGTGGTGTTGACCCGGAAGGGCCGGCCCACCGCCTTCGCTTTGCGATTGAAGCGCTGGGCGAATACGCCAAGTCCGTCTCCGTCCTGGCCTTCAGATACCCAGGCCACCACGAACCCGCCGTCTGCCAGCGCGGCGAGCACGGGCAGGGTCTGGTCTCCCGCCTTGTAGGTGTGCACCTTGAACTCCTTGCCTCTGGCCCTGGCCTTGGCGTCGTAGCGCTGGCCGTAGATGCCGTAGCCGCTGCCGTCCTGCTTGTCGGATTGCCAGACCGCGATCAGATGACCGTTGGCAAGGCGCGCCATGGCCGGCCATTTCTGTGCTTTCGCGACATGCGTGTTGATCTGGAATTCCGCATCGCCACGCGGGTCGACCGTCAGGTTTGCGCCGTCCGAAAGACTGCCCGCCCAACCGGCCGAGCCGCCATATTCCGCCGTAATCGCATGCCGGCCGATTTTCAGGTCGTCGACCGTCAGCGCAGCTTCCTGCGTATTCGCGTCGACCGTCCCGAGCTCTTCGTCGCCTGCCTTGAAGGTAACCGTTCCCTGCGGGGTTCCGGTTGCCGGAGAGACCGCCGATACCGTCGCCGTCAGCGTGATCTCCTGTCCTGGCGCCGCTGTCTTCGCGGAGAGGAACAGGGCGGTGTTCGTCGCGCCTTTGGCGACGGTGTGAACCAGATCCATCGAGGTCGCCCCGCCGAATTCGCCGCCGCCCTGATACGCCGCCGTGATCCGATAGCTGCCCGGGGCCAGGTCCGAGGTCATGATCGTGGCTTCACCGGCGATCAAATCGGCCCGGCCGATCTCGACGGGGGCCGTTTCGGAGTCCGGTGTATAGGAGAACGCGACTTCACCCTCCGGCGTGCCGATTGCCGGCGCGACAGCCGCGACCGTTGCCGAAAACGTGACTGCCTCGCCGAACAAAGTACTTGTCGACGAGGAGGTCAGCGCAACGGTCGCCGTGCCCTTGCCGACGGAATGGCCAAGGCCCGACGATGTCGCGGCGCTGAAACCGGTGCTGCCGGAATACTCCGCCGTGATCGTGTGGCTGCCGATATCGAGCGCGGCGATGGTGATC
>JANQMY010000315.1 GCA_028279895.1 Alphaproteobacteria bacterium | reverse complement strand
GCTTCAAATGATCGAGCGCATGCAATGCCGCCTGATGGCGGCGGTGGGCCACTTTCTCGTTCGTGCTCGTCTTAATCTGATCCGTAAAGTCTTGGGTCTCCGACAGCGCGCGTTCGATCGCTGCCAGACGTTGTCGAACCGTGCCGTCCCGTCCCGGGATCAGCAGAGCGACCACGGCTTCCGCAATCTGATCCATAATGTCCCGAATGGTGGCCGCCACCGCATCCACCGCCGCCGCCGGTTCTTTCAAGAGGCGCCGATCCAGCCGGCCTGTCATTTGCGGCCCCTGATCCGGCACCAAACGCCGGATGAAAGCGGCAAAGGGATGCGTAAACCCAATGATGAGCATGACGCCCAATATGTTGAAGCCGCTGTGGAACGCCACCAAGGCAATCTGCGCGTCGGCCGACGACGTAAGATCGAACCAATTGTCCATCACCGCGACGAAGGGCGACAACAACAGGAAGGCCATCGCCGCCGTAAAACAATTGTAGATGACGTGGGAATAGCCGGTACGTTTGGTGGCGGTGGACCCGCCAATGGTGGCCAATGCCGTGGTGGCGGTGGTGCCCACATCCATGCCGATCACCATGGCCGCCGCCTGCGGGAACGAAATCGCCCCGGCCCCCAATGCGACCAGGGCGGTAACCACCCCCGCGCTGGACGACTGAGTAATCAAGGTGATCGCTATACCGATCAATATGAGTTGGAGACGGCCAAGGATCGTATCGGGCGGAAAGCTTTCCGGCGTCACGGCCCCTTGAAACGGCGCCATACCGTTTTGCATGGCATCGATGCCGACGAAAAGCAGGCTGAACCCGGCCAACGCCGTGCCCACATGCTGTACGCGTCCCTCGCCGAACATGCGCATCAGCGCGCCCAGTAATACCAAAGGCAGTACCACTTGGCCCAGCTGCAGCTTGAAGCCCACAATGGCCACGATCCAACCGGTCATCGTGGTGCCGATATTGGCGCCGAAGATGATGCCCAGCGCCTGCGGAAAGGTCATCAACCCGGCGCCCACAAAACCCACCGCCGCCACCGTCGTCGCGCTGGAGGATTGCACGACGGCCGTCACCGCGGCACCGGTCGCGGCGCCGCTGACCGGGTCTTTGGTGAACCGGCGAAGCACGCGGCGTAACGTATTGCCCGCAAGACCGTGCAGGCCCTCGGTCAGCACGGTCATGCCCAACAGGAACAAGCCCAAGCCGCCAACGGCCAACAAAATCTGTGGAAACGCGTCCGGCATCAGACAGTCATCTCCTGCTTATAAGTACCGGCACGCATGGTCAGCACAACTGCCCTGTGCGACGGCCGTCATGCACACCTGCCGTGTTCCCGCGACAAAAGCAATGATCCGGATCATGCTCAATCTGGCGTAGCAGACACCCCTCTCAGTGGGTGAATTGACAATTTGTCATTGTATTGGCCTGCTAATGCGGTCAAGATCGCGACCAATCGTCCTAAGGGAAACGAGGAAGGAAACGGGCATGCACGATCTCATCATCAAGAACGGCACGGTGGTCGACGGCAGCGGCGCGCCGGCACGCAAAGCCGATGTGGCGATCAAAGACGGCCGCATTGCCGCTATCGGTGACAGTCTGGGCGAGGCCAAAAAAGAGATCGATGCGGCTGGCCTTGTGGTCGCCCCCGGCTGGGTGGACATTCACACTCATTATGACGGACAGGTCACCTGGGACCCTTACCTCACGCCATCGTCCTGGCACGGCGCCACCACGGTGGTGATGGGCAATTGCGGCGTCGGTTTTGCGCCTGCCCCGCCCGACCGTCATGAATGGCTGATCGGCCTGATGGAAGGCGTGGAAGATATTCCGGGTACGGCGCTTTCCGAAGGCATTCAGTGGGAATGGGAATCTTTCGGCGAATATATGGATGCGCTTGACCGCAAACCCTTGGCCATCGATGTGGCGACGCAAGTGCCCCACGGCGCCGTGCGCGCTTATGTGATGGGCGACCGGGGCGCGAAGAACGAAAAGGCGACGCCGGACGACATCGAAAAGATGGCTCAGGTCGTGCGCGACGGCATGGCCGCCGGCGCGCTCGGCTTTTCCACCTCGCGCACGGTGCTGCACAAAGCGATCGACGGCGAAGTGGTGCCGGGCACCACGGCCGACAATGATGAAATGCTGGGCATCGCCAAAGTGCTGGGCGAGTTCCCGCATGGCGTTTTCGAAATGGCGTCGGACCTTAATCCCGAGGAGAAAGAGTTCGACATCATGGCCCAAATGTCGCGCGAAAGCGGCATGCCCGTCAGCTTCGCCTGTCTGCAAAGCCCTCTGGACCCGGACAATTGGAAACGCTACCTGAAGGCCATGGACGACGCCAATGCCAACGGCGCCCAGGTCACCGCGCAGATCGCCTGCCGCGGCAATGGCCTGCTGTTGAGCCTGGACGGCACCGCCCATCCCTTCATCAGTCACCCCAGCTATGTGGCCATCACCGATCTGCCCTTCGACGCACGCCTTGCGGAACTGAAGAAGCCGGAGGTCCGGGCAAAAATACTCAGCGAACAGCCCGACGCGGACGATCCGCTCGTGGCAATCGTTCTCAGCGGCTATGACCGCATGTTCCCCCTGGGCGACACGCCCAATTACGAACCCGCACCGGAAGACAGCCTGGCGGCCCTTGCCGCGCGCGACGGGGTCACGCCGCAAGAACTCGCCTACGACATTCTGTTGGAGGACGAAGGCCGCGGCTTCATCTACCTACCGCTGCTCAACTACACCAACTTCAATTTGGATCATGTGCGCGAGATGATGGATCATCCGCACACCCGCCTATCTCTATCGGATGGCGGCGCGCATTGCGGCATCATTTGCGATGCAAGCTACACCACTTACATCCTGACCCACTGGGCGCGGGACCGACAGCGGGGCGACAAGATCAGCATTGAGCGGGCGGTTCAAATGCAAACGCGGGAAACGGCGGAAGCCTATGGGCTGCACGACCGCGGTCTGCTGGCCCCGGGCATGAAGGCCGACATCAATGTGATCGACTTCGAAAACTTGAAGATTAAGAAGCCGCGCATGGTCTACGACCTGCCGGCCAATGGCCGCCGTCTGGTGCAGGAGGCCGAGGGCTATGTGGCCACAATCGTCAATGGCGAGGTCATCTACGAAAACGGCACGCCCACCGGCGCCCTGCCGGGCAAGCTCATCCGCGGCGCCCAACCGGCCCCCAAAGCCTTAGCGGCGGAGTAATCTTGAGCCGTCATCCCGGAAACGCCGTCCAGCGCTATCCGGGATGACGTCGAAGCAGTTTAAGATGCAAATGCGGGAACCGCAGAGATGACTGACGTCCCCACAATCGATCTTCAAAACCTAGAGCGCGCGGCGCTTGACCAGATCGACAGGGCGTGCCGCGACCACGGTTTCTTTTTGATCGTCAATCACGGCCTGGAAGACCATTTGGCCAATCTGCAAACCGAAGCCGAAGCATTTTTCGCCCAACCCATGGCGGTGAAACGCAAAGTGATGCGCACGGCGGACAACCCCATGGGCTATTACGACCGGGAGCTGACCAAGCAAAAACGCGACCTGAAAGAGGTGTTCGATTTTTATGCCCCGCGCACGCCGGGCAGCTTCGGCCGCATGCCCTGGCCGGACGATGCATCGGCGTTCCGCGAAACGCTGTGCGACTACTTCTACGCCAGCGCCGAGTTGTCGCAGCGTTTGCTGAAACTATTGTGCCGCACATTGGGGCAACCGGAAAACTCGCTCGATGAGATTTTCACCGAGGCACCGACGAGCACGGCGCGCCTCAACCATTATCCGTCATCGGACCATTTGGAGCCGGAAGAACGCGCCAAGGTGGAACCGCTGGGCGATGTGGCCCTGGGGCACCATACGGACCCCGGCGCCATCACCCTGCTCTATCAAGACGATGTAGGCGGCCTCGAAACTCTTTCCCAAGAAAAAGGGTGGATTCCCGTTCCCCCGCAGAAGAACGCCATCGTGGTCAATGTGGGCGACGTCATGCAGGTCTGGTCCAACGGCCAGTACAAAGCAGCCATCCACCGGGTGGTGCCGGTGCCCACCGGCAAGTCGCGCTACAGCATGCCGTTTTTCTACCAACCGGGATCGAAAGCAGTGATCGAGCCCATCGCTTCCCTGGGGCCGCCCCATTACCGTCCGTTCACTTGGAAAGAATTCATTCAGGGCCGGATCGACGACAATTACGCCAATATCGGCGAAGACGACATTCAAGTCGACCGGTATTTGATCGCGAGTTAGCGAGAACCGCCTTCAACGCCTCGAACACAGCGTCATTCGCCGATTCAATCCACTACTGTCCGGTTAAGATTTCTCAATTTGTCATGAAGAGGAGCAATCTACTGGGCGATAGGCTTTCCAGAGATAGCTGGACTCGGAAATTGAAACCCTAAGGCAGGAAGAACAACATCCTCCGGCGTCGTTCGCCGGTTTAGCCGGCGAACCCAACCATCAGCATGTTCCCAGCCAAACTAATGGGTTTTAGAGGTGATTGAGAATTGGATTCGCCGATCTCGCAAGCTCGTCGGCGAATGACGCCAGTGGTTTTGGTCTGTCTTGATTCTTAACCGGACAGTAGTGGGACAAGCCCTGGCATGACGAAAAGTGCGCGATCAACTGTGAATCGCCATAGCGTTTTGGGGCATGATCATGTTCTCGTGAAAAATAATCATGCCCTAGTTGGGGCGTATGAGCCCCCGTCACTCAAACGCGTTTTTCTCGCCCTCCGGCAGGGGCACGCGAAATCCGTTAAGAATGATGGAAATGGCGGTGTAGTAGCCGACCAGGGTGAACAGATCGAGCAAGCCGTCTTCTCCGACGAGCCCTTTGAGTTTTGCATACGCTCCATTGCTGAGCTGCCGGTTCGTCAGCAATTCCTGCACGCCGTGATAGACCGCGGCTTGGATATCGTCGGAAAAATCTGGCACCTCTTCTTTCAGGATGGAGTCGATCACGTGGTCTTCCACACCGACCTCCCGCGCCAGGCGCACATGGGCCCACCATTCGAATTCCGCTTCCCATTTGCGGCCGACGCATAAGATCGCCACTTCTATGGCCGGGCGCGGCACCGCGCTGTTGAAGCGCATGGCACTGCCCAACGCCAGCATTTTCTCGCCCGTGTTGGGGTTGCGCAAAAACGCATCGAACGGTCCGATCAACGAGCCGTCGGGGGCTTGCCGCGCACCGGGCCGGACCCCGTCGATGGTGTCGTACAGGGCGCGCTGGGCGTCGGTCATTTTGTCGGGCGTCAACGGCGTCAGGCGGGGCATGTGGGACCTCTTTGCTTTTGAATTGATAAGTAGACCCATAGCGTTTCCAGGTGAAGTGGATACCGGTTCACTGTCCGGAAACGCGTTAGAACAAAGACTTAGGGCACTTTTGTGATTCTATGAAAACCAAAAGTGCCCTAGTGTAACGTGCGCCGGCCCGCTTGGGCATGTTCGTTTTTCCATCAGGGACCATCCGCCATGGCCGACGATCATCCAGCCGTCATATCTCATGTGTCGATCGGCACGAATGATTTTGAGAGGGCGCGCGCTTTCTATGACAAGGTGTTGGCACCGCTTGGGTGCACGCGCCAGGAAGAATTCCCTGGCGGCGTCGCTTATGGCAAACAGTTTCCGGAGTTCTATGTGCAAAAGCCGATCGACGGCCAACCCGCCGGGGTGGGCAATGGAACCCATATCAGCTTCTTCGCCACATCGAAGGAACAGGTGCATCGGTTTTACGAAGCCGCGCTTGAGGCAGGCGCCACGCCGGACGGCGCACCGGGGCCGCGGCCGGACTATGGTGCGCCTTATTATGGGTGTTTCATCCGTGATTTGGACGGCCACAAGATCGAGGCGACGTTTTGGGATGCGTCCGCAAGCTGATGAAAAGCGGTTCGGACGCCGGTCTGCCGCCTTACAATAACAACAAGAACGGAACCGCCGCGTGCGTCACGATCATACGCCTTATTGGCTGAAGCAAGCTCACCGCCGCTTTGAGTTGGCCTATGCCAAACACTTTCTCTATCCCCAATTCGATGCGATTGGAGAAGGTGCGGCCGTCAGCAAGCCGTGGAATGTGGAAGTGGTGGGGGCCAATATCCGCCTGGGCCGTCAGGTGCATATCATCTCCACCGCCGAACAAAAGATCCGCCTGTGCACGTGGAAGAATGACCGCCATGAAGGCCGCATCGACATCGGCGATTATGTGCTGATCACGCCGGGCGCGCGTATCACCTCGCTCGCGCAGGTCAAGATCGGCTCGAATACCATGCTGGCAAGCCATGTTTACATCACCGATGCGGATTGGCACGACACCTATGACCGCACGGTGCAGGGTGTGAAGATGGCGCCGGTAACATTGGAAGAAAACGTCTGGATCGGCGATGGCTCAATCGTCTGCAAAGGGGTGACTGTCGGTGAAAACAGCATTGT
The DNA here is from genome assembly GCA_028279895.1 of Alphaproteobacteria bacterium. Taxonomy (GTDB): domain Bacteria; phylum Pseudomonadota; class Alphaproteobacteria; order JANQMY01; family JANQMY01; genus JANQMY01. The sequence continues at coordinate 13,745 of JANQMY010000315.1, read as the reverse complement.
CGGTGCACGTTCCGTCGTGGTGGATGACATTCCACCCAATGTGATCGCGGCGGGCAATCCGGCGCGCGTGGTCAAACCGTTGGATCCCGACGAGCCGATGACCAAGCGGTCCGACTATTTCGCGCAGCCTGACCGGCTGGCCCACGGCATGGATACCATCGACCGGTATTTGCGGCGCGATAATACGTTTCTCAAATGGTTGCGCACAAAAATTGCACCGACCACGGAAGATTAGAGCGGCGGACGATGAAATAGAATCAATTCTGTTTGCGGTCCGTCGCTCTAGTTGGCGGCCAATTTCTGTTCCGGTGGTTTGGTGTCGGGCGGAAAAACGAAACGCTGGTAGACATAACCCAGTCCCACCAAACTCAAGCCTAAGCCCAGGAAGGATAGGGCCCGCCAAATTCCCGGCAGCATGGCGGCATCGAACAAGAAGACTTTGATAATGGCAATGCCCATGACCGCCAGTGAGGCATAGCGCAGCACGGCCACCCGGCGCCATATGGCCAAGCCCACTAAGACACCCGCCAGCGCCAACCAGGCAAGGGAATAACCGTAGGATTCGGCGTCCGACATGCTGCCCGCGCTCAAATCCGCTCCGCGGAAAAACCGGCGCACCTCTAGCGACACTTGGCTGAATACAAGCACCAAAGTGCCGACCCCCATCAACCGTTCGACCGCCGTGTCTTTAAGGCGGTGGGCCAGCCAGGCGTAAACCCCGGACAACAGGGCCGGCAGGCCATAAGCGACAAGCAGTAGGTTGAAGAACACGACCCCCCAGACGTTCTGGCTTGTGAAGATCGGGTTGACGGCGAAATAGTGGAACACCAGTACATGCAGAACGGCTAGTCCCAGCAGGAGGCGCGATGCAATGAAGCGCACCCGGTTGGGCCGCCGCGCCGCTTGCCAGTAGAGCACCAGCGATGCCGTCAGCCAGTTCAGGGTCTGTAAACTGGCTTCGAACAGCGTGTAGGTGGGGGAATCAAGGCGGCCCTCGAACAGAAAGCGGATCTGGAACGTAATCAGCAAGACCGTGAAAATGATCGTCCCGCTTTCGAGCAGCGGGGCCGGTAAACTATCGCCCTCATCCTTGAACCAACGATAGGCCAGCGCGAAAGCGGCGGCGGGCACGCCATAGCCGTAAAGCACCCAGTTCAGCAGGCCCGACCCGCCGATGGGATAGTCGAAGATGAACGGATTGAGCGCCAGGCGCACCAGCACGATGCCGGCAATAACGGTGGCGGCCCAGCGCAGCGCCACCATGGCGAACCTCTGATAGACCCAACCGATGGCAGGCAATTGCAGCGCCAGCGCCACGGTCAAAAAGGCGCGTTCTAAGGTCATGGCAAAGGCCAGGCTGATGGCGGCAATGGCGCCCACCGCGTAAAACGCGGCGCGTTCGTCGGTCACCGGCTGGTTGGGCTTGGCCATGGACGCCACGGCGAGGGTGCCCAACGCCGCCAGCAACATGGCGACCGCGCCCCAAGAAATATTCTCCTGATAGTCTTGAAGACGCAGATAGGCGAACAGCAGCAACAGCAACGGAACCAGCATGGAACAACCGGCCCACAACAAGGGCCGCTCGCTCTGGCGCGACGTCCAATAGCCGTAAACGCCCCAGAACAGCGCTCCTATCACGTTCGCCCACAGGAACGGCACCGTCGCGGCCGGTGCGACAGGCAATAAGCCCAGCGCTTCATCCAATTCGCCGGGCGGGGCGGACGTGTCCGGGGCAAGCCCCCAACTGGAAAGGCTGATCACGGTGAGCACGGCCGCGCCCCCTGCCAGCGTTTCGGACAGCGGTGCAAGGCGGCAGGCAAACGCAGTCAACAAGACCACCAGCGCCACGGTGGTCAAACCCGCCGTCCCGTAATCGTCCGTATGCAGAAACATGAAGGTCAAAAGGCCCAGCAAGGCGAAGGTGGCCCACGCCAGTTCCGGCGCGCCGAAGACGTCCAAAGGACCACGGGGCTTGCTCACGGGGGCGGCGGGGCGCGGCCTTTCCGGCATGAGCCGCGTCAGCGCATAGGTCGCCGCCAAAAGAATCACGAGAAATGCGCCGACTACCCAGGCATGGCTGGGCTCGTAAACCGACCCCAACCACAGGGTCGTCCATAGAAAGACGCCCACATGGGCTGAGATGGTAAGCCACGTCCACTCCCGCAAGCGCGTCACGACAAAACAGGCGAGCACGATGAAGAAAATGTAGGAGAAAAATCCGACGGCGGAGGGATCGTCGCTGGCCACCAGCACCGGCACCAGTAAACTGCCCGCAAGGCCCAGTGCGGCAATGAATGGCCCCTGCAACAAGGAAAACCCGATGGCGGAGACCGCGATGCCCGCCAGCAAAGCGAACGACAGAAGGGGACCGATCAACCCATACAGGCTGTAGGCGGCAAAGGTGGCGGCAAAGGCGATGGAAAACCCGGAAGCGGACAAGGCCGGCGGCACATAGTTCGGCCGGATGCGCGCGATTTCTTGTTGCAGCGGCCGCTGGCGCAACCATTCCCCGGCGGCGATCAGTGCCGCGCCCAGAACGATCCCGAACATGACCCGTGCCGTGGGACCGAACCAGCCCTGGTCCAGGGAATATTTCACGAGGAAAGCACCGCCCAGCGCGGTGGTGATGCCGCCCAGCCAGACCATCCAACGGGACGTGATGGCTTGCTCCAATGTTTCGTCCGGCGCCGATGGAGATGCGGCGGCGGCCGGGGGTGGCGGCGTGGTGGGGGGAACGGTTGCGCCTGCCGGCAGGAATGTTTCCGGCGGCGATGTTTCCGCGCCATCCTGGGCGACAGGGGCCTCGTCAGCCCTTTGCGGCGCAGGTTCGGGTGCGGCTTCTTCTTGAACCGCGGGTGCTTCGTCGATGGACGGTTCGGTCGCTTCCGCGGGGAGTGCCGGCGCGCGGCGGCGGGCCAACGACTCAAGTTCCGCCGTCAATTGCGAGATTTGGCTTTTGAGTTCGCGCAGGTCACGTTCGTGGCGGCCGGTGCGGATAAACGCCCAAATGCCGAAGAGGATGCCGATGATCCCGAAAAAGCTGTACATGCGTGCTTGTCCGTCCGATCCCGCTCTAATTCACTGAAATAGATCGCGTTTATCGTCTTAAGCCGATTGGACGTAAGACGATCGTGATCTCGCGGCGCATCTTATACGGGATTGGCCGTGGGCGGAGCAAAAATCTCAGGATGCGGCCGAAAGGATTAATGGGCGCCGGCGATGGCGTCTTCCGCGGGCACGTAAGGCAAATTAAGGTTTTGGGCCACCGGGGCGCAGGTCACCTTGCCGTTCCATACATTCAGGCCGTCGCGCAAATAGGGGTCGTCTGAAATGGCCTTTTGCCATCCCTTTTCGGCGATGTTCAAAGTGTGCGGCAAAGTTACGTTATTGAGGGCGTAGGTGGAGGTGCGCGCCACCGCACCCGGCATGTTGGTGACGCAGTAATGCACGATGCCATCGACGATGTAGATCGGATCGGCATGGGTGGTGGGCTTAGAGGTTTCAAAACAGCCGCCTTGGTCGATCGCCACGTCCACCAATACCGCGCCGGGCTTCATGGTACTGAGCAAGTCTCGGCTGACCAGTTTGGGCGCGGCGGCGCCGGGCACCAGCACGGCCCCCACCACCAAATCCGCTTGCGACACGCATTCGGCCAAATTGGCGCGGTTGGAAAAGCGCGTCTTCGCGCGGGCTTCGAAATAAGTCCCCAAACGTTCTAACGCTTCCGGGTCCCGGTCCAGAATGGTGACATCGGCGCCGAGCCCTGCCGCCATTTGCGCCGCATTAAAGCCGACCACCCCGCCGCCGATGATCGTCACCTTGGCGGGCGCGACGCCCGGCACCCCGCCCAGCAACACGCCGCGGCCGCCGCTCACTTTTTCCAGATGCGTGGCACCCGCATGGATCGACATGCGCCCGGCCACCTGGCTCATCGGCTTGAGCAACGGCAGATGGCCGTGGGCATCGGTCACGGTTTCATAGGCGATGCAGGTGGCCCCCGACGCCATGAGATCCTTGGTTTGTTCCGGGTCGGGCGCCAGATGCAGATAGGTGAAAAGCACCTGTTCCGCTTTAAGCTTCTTGCGCTCTTCTGGCTGGGGCTCCTTGACTTTGACGATCAACGCGGCCTGGTCAAAGACGTCGTCGGCGGAGGCGGCGATGCGTCCGCCGGCGCTTATATAGGCGGCATCGTCGGCGCCGATACCGCCGCCGGCGCCGGTTTCGATGATCACGTCATGTCCGTGCGCCACCAACTCGTGCACGCTTTCCGGGGTGAGGCCCACCCGATACTCATGATTTTTGATTTCTTTCAGTGTACCCACAATCATGAGATCGGATCCTCTTCGGCCCTTATCGGGCGGCTGTTCGTTTGGCGGCGGCTATTCGCCGGCCTGGGCTTCGCCGCCTTCCACTCGGGTGAACACTTCCGTGCGGCCGAAGGCGGAAATGCCCAAGAAACCGCGTGCGTTAAGCCTGCTTGCGTCTTTCTCGTCGAGCCACATTTTGCAGTCATAAGTGCGGCCATTGTTGGGATCGTAAATCGTGCCGTCGACCCATTGGGCTTTGTCAGCATCGTAGGTAAAGTCCGACAGGAAATTGACACCGATCAATGAGCGTGCGCGCAGCGCCGGGTCGGGGTTTTTGGTGTCGAACTGTTCCGGGCCGTCGCCGCCGATGATCTTGCCGAAATATTTGTTGTCCTCTGTGCGGTAGATTTCGAACCTGCCGTCTTTTTCCGGCGTCAGCCAGATGCCCAAAATTGCGTCTCCTTCCGATGCCGTTGCCGGCAAGGCAAAAGCCAGGGCCGAAACGACAAGAAGGGCTGCCATACGTGCCATATGCATGGATCATGCTTCCCTAGTTTGTTGACTGTATCGATAGGTTACGAGGCCAGGCGTCGAATGGTTTTGTCGTCGATCTTGAAAACCGCGATATCGCCCTGGGTTTCGATCTCACCGGTGACCTCGATCCAATCTGCAATGTATTCCGTCATGCCGGTTTGGACGGCGCTTGCCCCGTCCGGGCCGGTGACCAGATATACCATACGTTCGCCGTCTGCGTTCTGCGTCATAAACATGGGCGGTATGCCGCCCAGAATGCAAAGGGTCGCGCAGCTTTTGTGGGGTTTGCCTTCGCCGGGCTTCATCACACCCAAATAGCATTTGGAATCGATGATCTGTCCCTTCAAAGTGTACGCGCCGAGCGATGCTTTTTCGACCGTCGGCGGTAACGCCGGCGGTTGACCGCGTACATCTAGAATCTCCTCCACCGCGTCCAGGCCGCCCACCAGTTCCAACATGCGCAGGCCGTCGCGTTCGATCAGAAAGCCCGTAGCGTGCACTTCCTTTCCGGCTAAGGGCGCGATGCGGTCCATGGCGCCGATCTTGCCTTCGGACACCACAAAGACCGTTTCGTATTCGGTCGCCAGGCTGGCCTGGTCGATTTTTCTGACCCGCAGGATCGGATAAGGCGCCATCTCGGCCCAGCCGACGATTTCGACCGGCTCGGACAGATCCCAAACACCCATTCCCGGGTCCGTGCGCCCACTGCCGACAATGGCGGCCGACGCAATGCCGATCGCAATCAGTACCGGGATCAGCACCATGGAAAACAGGGTAATGCGGCGCGGCGCCTTAAGGTAGCCCACATAGAAGGCGTCTTTGTCCTGGGACGGAGTATTGTCGCTCATCGTTGCCTCCCTTATGCCGGTGTGCCGATGAATGCCGGTTCCACCGGCGTGCCCGGCGGCAAAGGCGTCGGATCGACGAAGACATGGCCGCCCTCCACCTTGACCTTGTAGGTGGGAATTTTTTCCGTGAAGGGCGGCGGCGATTGGCCGTCTTCCGGCTTATATTGGTAACCGTGCCACGGGCAGGTGATGCAGCCATCGACGATCTTGCCCTCGCCCAAGGGGCCGTTTTGGTGGGCACACACATTGGAAACCGCCGATACCTTGCCGTCATATTTGAAGACGGCGATGCGTTCGCCATCCTTCAGCGGTACGATGCGGGCCCGGTTGTCGGGAATGTCGTCTATGGCTGCAACCGCCATCCATTGGGCGCCATTGCGTGCGGTCACGGCACCGCCTGCGTCTTTCGACGTTTCGCGGAACCCCGCCAGCATGTGCAGCACGGTCAGCCAAAGGGCACTGCCCAACACGAGCCAGGTATAAAGCGGCGAGCGGTCCGCTTGCAACGCGCCGAGCACGATGTGCAGCACCAATAGTCCGTAGGCCACATAAATCGCCATATGGAGCGCTTTCCACACGCCCGGTTTAAGGTTCGCAAGCCAAAAGTCATGGGATGTGGCGGCCATGACGAATAGGATCAGCATGGCCACAAAACCAAGAGATTCGAAGGGAAACTGGGCGATCCGATCATATTCCGCATTGGTGGAGAGAATCGACACCAGCGGATTAACGATGCCGAAGCCGTGATACCAGAAAGTGGCGATGACCATATGCACCAAGGCGACCACGAAAAACATAACGCCGAAATGCCGCCGGTTATAGAGCAGCGGATTGAACAGCGGGCTCAACCGCGCGAGGGGGCCGATCGACAGGATAATCGTCAGCATAATGAAGGCACAACTGCCGAAGGCTTGGATCAGAAGGATTTCCGGCGACAGGGCATTGGGCCCCGACCACGTCGCCATGCTCACGCCGAAGAAGGTGCCGATATAGGCCACGATGCCGCTGGCGAGCGCCAAATCGTAGATGCGTTTGTGTTTGTTCCACAAAACCGCTTGATAGCCGTGGCTCATAACGCATCCCCCTCACGCGACGGGAAGGCTGTTGTTTCCATTTTGCCGGGCTGCTGGTTTTCCACGGGCGTTTCTTGTTTCGCCTGCAGGGCGACATACGCGGCGATGAGGATGACGGGACCGAGGACCGGCCAGATCATCGCGTGCCAGCGGCGGTGCGACCGTCTCATGTCGGCCTCCCGCGGATCCATTTCGCCAGCATGAATGGCCATAAGGCGACCGTGCCCGGAAGGATGATCAGGCGGAAGCCCCAGGACGCGCCGTGCGCCGCCGGGTCGACCCGCGCTACCCCCATCGTCACGAACAGAAGAGCAAAAACGACGCCGATGCCCGCATAGAGGCCCAACGCCAGAACAATCATTTCAGCTAATGCCATGGTCCGCACACCATGTTGTTTCCCCGCCGACCAGCATACTGGATCTCCGCCGGCGGATCGACCCCGGGTTCCCCAAGGAACGATCACATTTCGCTGTGCTGTGCCGAATTGTTGTGCAATGTGCTGCGTCGTTTGGAGCGGATGTCGTCCAATATCGGTCCCAGCTTATCTTCGAAGAAACGGTCGCAGCCGATGCATAGATTTTGGTAGGGCTCGCCTTGGGGGGTGACCGTCTGTGAGGCGGCCTCGAACGCGTCGGTCGACCAGCCAAAGCTGTGTCCCATGCGGTCGGGTGCACCGGCATTTAGGGCCTCGAACACCGGGTGCCCTTTCAAGCTGTTCAGAATGTCGATCAACCGTTCTTCTGCGAGGCTGCCCAGTGGCCGTTTGGTTTTGAGGCAGCACGGATAGACCTTGCCGTCCGGTTCGATCGCCACTTCGGAGCCGGCCCATCCGTGGTTCAAAAAGCTCTTGCCGCCCGAATGGCGGGCGCAGAAATTGACCGACATGTCGGCGCGCGACAGCCCGTAGGCCCACGCCCGGCCGCGCGGCCAGATCTCGCCGATCCACGCGTTCGGGTTCGCGCCAAAGAAATTGAAAAAGGGCCCGTCTTCTTGGGTCCAGTCCCGCGCTTTGGTGTTAAGCGGCACTTGCGCAAGGCCCATCTCCTCGAACATGGCCGTCAGCCTTTCCATGAGGGGAAGCTTCTTGTCGCCTTCCATACCCACATGAAAATCGTCCATGCCGGAGATGGAGATCAGCCACACCCCACGGTCCAACATGTCTTGAATCAGCGGTTTGGTGACCAAATCGCCTGTGGTTTGAATGATGATCTTGCCGGTGCGGCCGTGACGGTACTTCTCGGAGAGGCGTTCCAATATGGGGTAGAACACCTTTTCGCGCACCGGGTCCACCAAGACCTCACCGCCGGCCAGTACGATCCGGCCGATGCGTTGGGACGGGTTTCCGTCCGCATCCGGAACGTCTGGATCTTGATACAAAAGTGTATCGGGCAGATTCTCGATGATGCGGGGGTAGGCGGCCTTCGACTCCGCTATTTTTGCATCCAAGGCGTCGCGCACATAGGGGCGAAATCGGTCGTCATAACAGTGTTTGCACTTGCGGTGGCAAGCCCAATTGATGACGTAGTAAATCGATTCCACCTGCGCGCCCCTAACTGGCTCCGTTCACGAATGAAAAAAGGCTAGCATGACGGCCAGCCTCTTCCCTATTCACAATATGTTTGGTGGACAGACTAATTGCTGCGGATGGTGGGCCAATTCTGGTCGCCCGCTTGAATGAAACCGGGTATGTCCTTTTCCCAGCGTGTCTGCACACTGGCGTCGTAATTCAGAAAAAGCCGGCCATCGACAATCTTCCAATATTGCGGGTCGCCGCTGGCGGTGTAGCCTTGGGAGACCGCCCAAGCACAATATCCGCCATATTGCGGGGCGTATTTTTCGGGGTCGGCTACAAAGCGGGCCTTGTTCTCTTCCGAGGCGAATTGCCAGGTCGCACCCATATAGTCGTGGGTGATTGAGCTTTTGCCTTTGACCGGCTTACCGTCGGTGAAATAAGCCACCGTGTCGTAGCCCGACACCGCAAGGTTGGAGAAGAATCCGGTGTATACCGGTTCCACCGCTTGGGCCGGACCTGTCAGGATCAGCGCGCTGAAGAAAGCGGCGAACAAGCCGTATGTCCATTGACGAATGAGTGTCATGCGAAGGCTCCCAGAACAGACTGTTTCAAAGACATTAAAAAGTGGGGGCGCCCTCCCGGGGAGATGCGGGGAGAGGGAGGACGCCCCCGTATGCTCCACCAACGGATCAGTGGAAACATGACGGTGCCGAGAGTGGGGGGGACCTTCGGCGCCGAATGTCGCTGTGACCCTACCGATGTAATGCGTGCCGGGCAGGACATCCATTCAAGCTGGATAAACTCGGTGTGATGTCACTTGAATCTGGGTGGCGGGGGGCTTGTCGGCTAGGCGAGAAAATGCAGGCCAAGCGCCGCCGCGACGGCGATCAACACCACATACCCCGCCGACAGTTTCGCCACCATCAGCAACAGGAAAGCGCCGCTGGCGATGATGAAATCGGAGGGCTGCTGAACGGCCGACGTCCAGATGGGCGTGTAGAGCGCGGCCGCAAGGATGCCGACCACGCCCGCATTGACACCGTTCAATACGGCCCGCGCTTGGGTGGAACGGGTGACCGTTTGCCAAAAGGGCAATACGGCATAGACGAGCAGCAGGCCCGGCAAGAAAATCGCGACGATGCCGATGGTGGCGCCCAGCGCCGGCGTGCCCGCGCCGGGGGCAAGCGCTCCCAAATAGGCGGCAATGGTAAACAGCGGACCGGGCACCGCTTGGGCCGCGCCATAGCCGGCTAAGAAGGTATCGGCATCAATGCCGTTGGGCTGTGCAACCTGCGCATCCAATAGCGGTAGCACCACATGGCCGCCGCCGAACACCAAAGCGCCGGAGCGGAAAAAGCCGTTGGCCAGCTCCAACCAGGGTTGGGGAGCCGCGGCGGCGACGAAGGGCAGACCGAATAGGAGGCCCGCGAAGAGGACCAGGGCAATAAGCGCAGGGCCGGTCGCCCGGGTGCCCGACATCTCAGGCGATGTGGCGGGCGCCTCGGCGTCGCGGCACAACACGGCGCCCAGAAGTCCGGCGCCGGCGATCATGATGAGCTGCATGGTGGGCGATGGCGACATCAACACCCCGGCCATGGCTAAAAAGGCGATGGCCGCGCGCACCCCATCGGGACACAGGCTGCGTGACATGCCCCACAGGGCGTGGGCGACAACGGCGACCGCCACAGTCTTCAGGCCGGAGATGACGGCGCCCCAAATCGGCCCTTCCGCCAAATGAACGCCGGAGGCCGCCGCAAACAGCAAGGCGGCGGAAGGTAGGGTGAAGCCCAGAAAGGCGGCCAATCCACCCGCCAGCCCACCGCGCAGCAGACCGATGGCAAAGCCCACCTGGCTCGAAGCCGGTCCGGGCAGGAATTGGCACATGGCCACCAAATCGCTATAGGCCTGATCCGTCATCCATTGGCGGCGGGCCACGAATTCTTCCCGGAAATACCCCAAATGGGCGATCGGCCCGCCAAAGGAGGTAAGGCCCAGGCGCAAAAACACGATGAAGATGCCGAAAAACGACGAAGGCGGCGGAGGAGACATGGGGGAGCACTTAAGCGGGGGTTGGGTGTTTTGTCCAAGGCTAATCGCGCTTTATGACAGCTCTGTGTGACGGCGGGTGACGGGCGCTTTGGGCTGCCGTTCCTTAACGTTTCAGTGGTTGACTTTGCGCGCGCCTAGCCCTATTTTCCGCGCCTTTGAAGCACCGGCGCCGCTTAGGCGCCTTTTTGCCGTCACGGAGTGACTTATGAAAATCCGCAACTCAATCAAGACGCTGAAAACGCGCCACCGGGATTGCCGGGTCGTTCGTCGCCGCGGCCGCCTTTACGTGATCAACAAAACACAGCGCCGCTTCAAAGCGCGCCAAGGCTAAACCAGCCCGGCTTTTGTTGAAAACCGCAGCCCCGCGCTGCGGTTTTTTGTTTCGCCCCTTCGGGATCGCTTGACGAATCAGGCCCTGTCATGCGGTCTATAGGCCTGAATCCTGCTGGAAAATTCGGAAAGCGCATCGTTGAGAGCTGCTTGGCGGGATCCCCATATGTCGAACAACAGCGGGGCCTGGACACGCCGTGCAATTGCCGCCTCCCGAACAGAAGATCCTGGATAACCGGTCCCATCTGATCGACCGCTTCCGCGAGTTCCTGCCCGAAAGTTCCGTCATTGCCGATGAAGCCCGGCGCGCGGCCTATGATTGCGACGGGCTCACCGCCTATCGGCAATTGCCTATGCTGGTTTTGCTGCCGGAAACGGTGCAGCAAGTGTCGCGGATCATGCGGATTTGCCATGAGACGGGCACCAAAGTGGTGCCGCGGGGCGCCGGTACCGGCTTGTCGGGCGGGGCGCTGCCCTTGCCCGACGGTATTTTGCTGGGGATGGCGAAGTTCAACGAAATACTGAACATCGATCTCGACAATCGTTGCGTGGTGGCCCAACCCGGCGTCACCAACCTCGCCATCAGCCAAGCGGTGGACGCGGACGGCTTCTATTACGCGCCCGATCCGTCGAGCCAAATCGCCTGTACCATCGGCGGCAACGTCGCCGAGAATTCCGGCGGTGTCCATTGTCTGAAATACGGCCTGACCACCAACAATGTGCTGGGCTTGGAAGTGGTGCTGATGACGGGCGAAACCGTGCGCATCGGCGGTAAACATCTGGATGCGGACGGTTACGATCTGCTCGGCCTGATGACCGGGTCGGAAGGCCTGCTGGGTGTCATTACCGAAGTCACGGTTCGCATTCTGCCGAAACCGCCGCTTGCGCGGGCGGCGTTGCTGGGGTTTCCCACCATCGCCGAAGCTGGTCAATGCGTGGCGGATATTATCGGGGCCGGAATCATTCCCGCCGGGATGGAACTGATGGACCAGGCGGCGGTTGCCGCCACCGAAGCCTTCTGCCAGCCCGGCTATCCGCAAGATGCGGGCGCGGTGCTGATCGTCGAACTGGACGGCAACGAAACCGAAGTGGATGCGCTGATCGCGCGCGTGAGCGAGATTGCCGGCAAAGCCGGGGCAAGCTCGGTGCGCACCAGCGAAGACGAACAGGAACGTCTTCTGTTCTGGGCGGGCCGCAAAAACGCCTTCCCGGCAGTCGGCCGCCTGTCGCCCGATTATATGTGTATGGACGGCACCATTCCCCGCCATCAACTGCCGATAGTGCTGACCGAAATCGAGCGCCTGTCCCAGCATTATGGTTTACGGGTGGTTAACGTGTTTCACGCGGGCGACGGCAATCTGCATCCCCTGATCCTGTTCGACTCCAACATTCCGAAAGAGATCGAGAAGACCGAAGCCTTCGGCGCCGACATCTTGAAGCTGTGCGTGGCCTCCGGCGGCGTCTTGTCGGGCGAGCACGGCATCGGCGTCGAAAAACGAGACCTGATGGGGGAAATGTTCACCGATGTGGATTTGGAGCAGCAGCAGCGGGTCAAATGCGCTTTCGACCCGGATGGGCGCCTCAACCCCGGTAAGGTGTTCCCCAAATTGCATAGCTGTGCGGAACTTGGAAAGATGCATGTCCATCGCGGACAGTTGCCCTTTCCGGACATTCCAAGGTTCTAACGGCGGCCGCTCGAATGGATATCTTCAAACCTGCCAATCCCGGCGACATCCAGGAGGTGGTGGGCTGGGCGCTTTCCGACGGCAAGAAGCTGCGCGTGCAGGGCCTGGAGACCAAATCGGGTCTCGGCCGGCCTGTCGACGCGGACGCCGTGCTCGATCTGTCGGCCCTAACAGGGATAACACTTTATGAACCCGGAGAGCTTATTCTCCGCGCAAAGGCCGGAACCCCTTTGCAGGAGATTGAACAAGCTTTGTCCGATGCGGGCCAACAATTGGCATTCGAGCCCCCCAGTTTCGCGGCGCTCTACGGCGGTACCGGACGCGGCACGGTGGGCGGTCTGGTGGCCGGCAATTTGTCCGGTGCGCGCCGGGTAAAAGCGGGTGCCCTGCGCGATCATCTTCTGGGCATCGAAGCGATCAGTGGGCGGAACGAAACCTTTAAATCCGGTGGGCGCGTTATGAAGAACGTGACCGGCTACGATTTGCCCAAGCTGATGGCCGGATCCCACGGCACGCTGGCCGTGTTGACCGAGGTCACGCTCAAAGTGGCGCCGGCAGCGGAACAAGTTCAAACCTTGCTCGTGGCCGGCTTGCGCGACCGGGAAGCATTGTCCGTGCTGATTGCCGCCATGCAAGCGCCACTGGAGGTTTCCGGCGCGGCCTATTTGCCGTCGGCAGTGGTGGCGAAATCCCGTCAGCCCGACATTTCCGGCATTGCTCAGGGCATCGCGCTGTTGCGGATCGAAGGCTATGCCAGTTCGCTTGGCGCCCGTATGGATACGCTGAAAGACCTTGTGGCGAAAAAAGGGGCGGAACTGAAGCCGCTGGCCGGTCACGGCGGCGCGACCGTGCTCGACAGCAGCAAGTCCCGAAGCTTGTGGCAGGAAATAAGCGATGCGTCCTTCTTTCAGCACGACGGATCTGCCCTTTGGCGGGTCTCGACGGCGCCATCACATGCATTGTCCGTCGTCACTACGGTTGGGGCGGATGCGTGGTACGCCGATTGGGGCGGGGGATTAATCTGGTTGTCGGTTCCGGCGGAAGGGTCGGCCGACGAAGAAATCGTGCGCCAGGCGGTCGGACGCGCGGGCGGCCATGCAACGTTGATCCGGGGGCCGGAAGCCCTGCGGCGTGAGGTGCCGGTGTTCCATCCGCAAGATCACGTGCATGCGGTGTTGTCGCGCAACATCAAACGCGCGTTCGATCCGGAACGCATCCTGAATCCCGGCCGTATGTATGCGGACGATTAGGTTTTCTATTTCTTGAGGCTGCGCCGTTCATGCAAACCCATTTTGACGATGTACAACTCGCCAAACCGGAAATCGCGGACTGCGAACGCGCGCTGAGGAAGTGCGTGCATTGCGGGTTTTGTTCGGCGTCCTGCCCGACTTATGTGGTTGCCGGCG